>JALONU010000122.1 GCA_025454775.1 Bacteroidales bacterium
GAATTACTGTTTCTGAGGGACATCTTTCATCGAGAGTTGTATCCGTTTTCTGTCAATATCAACCGATATAACCTTTACCATCACATGCTGGTGAAGTTTCACAACAGCCGAAGGATCCTGCACATATGTCTTGCTTAAGTTTGATATATGTACAAGCCCGTCCTGCTTTATGCCTATATCAACAAAAGCCCCGAATTTTGTAACATTTGTTACAATTCCCGGAACCACCATCCCGGGCAACAGGTCTTCAAGTTCATGAACATCGGCAAAACTGAACTGCTTTATCTTTGACCTGGGATCCCTTCCCGGTTTAGCCAGCTCATCGAGAATATCTTTGATCGTGGGAAGCCCCGTCGTATCTGTAACATACCTCTCCGCTTTTATTTCCTTTCTCCTGGCTTCGTCTTTAATAAGCTCTGAAACATCACATCCCATATCTGATGCCATGGCTTCCACAACATGGTAACTCTCCGGGTGAACGGCACTGCTGTCGAGAGGATTTTCAGCATTCCTTATTCTCAGGAATCCTGCGCTCTGCTCGAACGCCTTTGCACCCATCCTCTTTACCTTCATGAGTTCCTTTCTCGACCTGAAAGCACCATTCTCTGCCCTGTAATCAACTATGTTCTGGGCAAGCTGCGGCCCGAGGCCAGATACGTATGCGAGAAGATGGCTGCTTGCCGTATTCACTTCCACACCCACGGCATTGACACAACTTACCACCACTTCATCGAGTGAATTCTGAAGCTTCTGCTGATCAACGTCATGCTGATACTGACCCACTCCTATCGATTTCGGATCTATCTTCACCAGCTCTGCCAGGGGATCCATAAGCCTTCGTCCGATCGACACTGACCCCCTCACGGTTACATCATAATCGGGGAATTCATCCCTGGCTACCTTTGAAGCTGAGTATATAGAGGCTCCTGCTTCACTCACAACGAAAACCTGGATGTCGTTCTCGAATTTTACATATTTCATGAAATCCTCCGTTTCGCGGCTGGCAGTACCATTACCAATGGCGATTGCCTCAATCTTGTAGGCATTCACAAGCGTGAGTATCTTCTTTATTGACAGAGCCGTCTGGTTCTGAGGCGGGTGCGGGTATATGGTCTCATTGTGGAGAAGGTTCCCCTGCCGGTCGAGGCAGACGACCTTGCAACCTGTTCTGAACCCGGGATCGATGGCGAGGATATTTTTCTCACCCAGCGGCGGAGCCAGCAGAAGCTGACGAAGGTTGTCGGCAAACACACGGATAGCTTCATCATCAGCTTTTTCCTTAGAGCTGTTTCGGAACTCGGTTTCCATCGACGGTGCAAGAAGCCTTTTCCAGCTGTCCCTTACCGCTTCCCCGACAAGCTCAGAGGACCTGCTCCTTCCCTTTACAAAAAGGGAATCAAGGATTTCAAGAGCATGGTCTTCCCCGGGCTCGATGGAAAGTTTCAGAAATCCTTCGTCATCGCCTCTTCTCATGGCCAGCAGGCGGTGTGACGGACATTTTCTCAATGGCTCCGACCATTCGTAGTAATCGCTGAACTTGATGCCCTCGGCTTCCTTGCCTTTAATGATCCTTGAATAAATGACTGCTTCCTTTTCAAAAATGGATCTTAACCTTTTACGTGCATTCTCATCCTCATTTATCCATTCCGCAATTATATCCGAGGCTCCCGCAATCGCTTCCTCAACAGTTGCAACCTGGTCATTAATGAATTCCTCAGCCCTTAGTTCCGGATCAGTTTCATCCTGGTTGAAGATGATCTCCGCAAGCGGTTCAAGACCCTTCTCCCTTGCCATCGTGGCACGGGTCCTCCGTTTCGGCCTGAAAGGAAGATACAGGTCTTCGAGCTCCGACATGGTTTCGGCAGCCTGGAATTTCTCAAGGAGCTCAGGCGTCAACTTCTCCTGTTCCCCGACCGATTTTATGACTGTCTCCCTCCGTGCGTCAAGCTCCTTCAACCTGTCGTATTCAGTCTTTATGTGCTGGATCTTCACCTCGTCGAGGCTTCCTGTCATTTCCTTCCTGTACCGGCTGATAAAAGGTATCGTCGCTCCCCCGTCCATCAGGCGGATAGTGTTCTCTACCTGCCACTCGTGAAGGCCTAGCTTTCCGGCGATTAGTAGGATATGTTTGTTTGTGGTCATAATGATATGTTCTTTTTGTAGCATGAACTCACCCCCTTAATCCCCCTCTCTGCAAAAAGCAAAGAGGGGGAAATTTTGTATGTAAATATAAATTATTGATATTCCATTATAGCTAACTTTATCTATAGGGTATTTACACATTTAGCTAGTATAGTCACCCCCTCGTTACGAAGTAGAGAGGGGGCCGGGGGGTGAGTTCATCTCATTCCACATACAACACCAGCCCCTTCAGATATTCACTCTCAGGATGATATATACTCACCGGATGATCCGGCGGCTGGCTCACCTGATGCAGGATCCTGACACTGCGGCCGGTATTTGCCGCTGCTGCGAACACCGACTTCCTGAAGTTCTCGCGTGTCACCACCTGGGAACAGGAGAAGGTAAAAATAATACCTCCAGGACGTATCTGTTCTATTGCTTTAATATTCAACCTTTTATAACCCTGAAGGGCGTTTGCCAGCACATTGTTGTGCTTGGCAAAGGCAGGCGGATCTAGAATAATGAGATCATACTTGTCCTTTATATCGTTGAGGTACCCGAAAGCATCGGTTTTGAACGACCTGTGACGGGGATCATCCCCGAAGTTCAGTCTTATATTCTCGTCAGCCATGTCGATGGCAGGACCCGAACTGTCAACGGTATGGACCAGTTCAGCATCCTTCATTGCATATACGGAAAAACCTCCCGTGTAACCGAACATATTCAGAACTCTCCTTCCTTTGGTGTATTCACCCAGCAGTTTACGGTTTTCACGCTGGTCGATGAAAAATCCCGTCTTCTGCCCTGTTGTCCAGTCTATCCTGAATTTGAATCCGTTCTCTGTAACAATTACCGGATCTGACGCTCCATGGAGGAACCCGTTTGAGGCTGTAACTCCCGACATGAAGGGAATGGTTCCTTCGCTCTTGTCATACACCGCTTTCAGTTCATCACCCATAATGTCTTTAAGCAAACCGGCAATTTCATGCCTGACCCTGTACATCCCTACCGAATGCATCTGCATAACAGCCACGCCGCTGTAACAGTCAATTATCAGTCCGGGGAGGTTATCCCCTTCGGCGTGTACCAACCTGTAAGCATTTGTGTTCCCCGGGGCTAAGAGTCCCAGGGACCTTCGATACTCCAGCGCAGACCTGATCCTTCCGGCAAAGAAATCCTTATCTATGATAACATCTTTGAACGATAGTATTCTGACAGCGATGGAACCCGGCTGGTAATGTCCTTTAGCAAGAAATTCATCCTTATTGTCGTAAACATCGACCAGATCGCCCTCCACAGGTTCTCCGTAGATCTTCTTGATCGCTCCTGAAAATATCCAGGGATGATATCTTCGGACTGACTGGTCTTTGCCTGATTTGAGTATTATCTTAATTATTTCCACTTTACTACGTTCATTTTAAACGCAAAGGTCGCAAAGCCTGCTTCCAGCAGGAAATTCAACGCAAAGGTCGCAAAGCCAGATCCAAATATGTCACTCTTTGCGTCCTTTGGATCTGCTCCTTTGCGTTCTTTGCGGTTAATGGACTCATCTTATAAATCTACATTACTTTCAATTAATGCTGTCCAGCCTGGTATATATCTCGCGGCAAACCCATGCATCTGTGGCGGCGTAGATCTGCTGTGCTTCTGTCAGTTCGGCTGCTTCCCAGTCGGTTACCTGCTGGCCCTTTGAGATCCTGAAGCCGAGCACGATTGCTGTAAGCTTCTTCAGCCCTGAGGCCTGAATACCAAAATCCCTGACATACTTCTGCAGGTCGACAAATCCTTCAGGGTTGAATTTCCTGATCTTTGCAAGAACCTTTATATCGTCGTGTATCGCAACACCGGCTTTAATAACTCCCGGATCAGCAAGCAATCGGGCAAGCTCTTCCGGAAGGCCTATCCTGTTCAACCTGAAAAGACACGCAAAATCCCTTCCCGAAAGCTGAAGAAGGGAAACCTTGTTCCTGTGGCCCTTTCTGAATGAAGGTTTTGTCTCGGTGTCAAAGCCGAGTATTCTCTCACGTCTCAGCTCAGGCATTATCTTATTGAATACAGTGAGGTTATCCACCAGCACTATTCTGCCCCTGAACCAGGAAAGGTCGTAATCCTGAATCTCCTCAGCCGTTATTGTCTCCGGAAATTTACTGTTCATCATCCTCTGTTAAATCCTTCTGCCTTCTCGATATAAACCAATCATCAGTATCTCTTTGCACATCCATGGGGCTGACTGCCTCAATTTCCTTTCCGCTGTACAGGAATTTATGTACAGCCCTCAATGTGTTGAGTAATTTTTCTCCCCAGATGTTCTCGAAATTCATCCTGCATTCCCATACAGCATCGTTCATTACCTCAGTAGTGCCGGTCTGGTAGAGAATAATAAAGTCCTTGAGGTCCTGGTACACATCCGCCAGGTTCTCTGACATGGTAACCGGAACCGGGATATCCGCTTCATCCACTATATCGCTCATTCCTGAAGCAAAATCGTCTGCTGAACCAAGCCTGTTTTTTATCGTGTCATGGATCCTGTTCCAGTCGGCTTCGGTCACGATCTTCTCATTGCCATCCTCGAATACTGGTTCCAGGGAAGGAAGCAGTGAGGCTTTAAGGTAAAGCAGGGGAAGTATCCTCTGCAGGATAGCGAGCATCTCCTGACCCTTAAGTTCTGATGCGTGTTCGGCGTACTTGCAGTACTCATTTGCCACTGCAGCAAACTCGACTACAGTATTTGCATAAACCGGATCAGAATTCTTTTCCATTTTTTCTTAATTTGCTGGTAAAATTAGACAAATTTCCATGCCAATGATCAATAAACATTTCAAAGCGCTCTTCTGCCTGGTATTAACACTTGTTTTTTATAACAATGCTGATGGACGAAGGATTGCAATAGGCAGGGACTCTAGATTGAAAAGTATCAGTGAAGCTGCATTGCTGGTGAAACCCGGTGACACAATTGTAGTAAGCAATGGAATATATTCCGGAGGGGATATTATAAAGGGACTTAAAGGAAACTTCAATGCCTGGATTGTAATTACCGCTGAGAATCCTGGCACGTCAATCTTCTCAGGAGGAATGTTTGCGCTGCATTTCTCCGACCCGGAATACATTGTGATTGAAAATCTAAGATTCGCGGATCAGACAGGGAATGGCCTGAATATTGATGACGGAGGAACCTATGAAACACCGGCAGCAAATATTATCATCAGGAATTGTGTCTGGGAGAATATGGCTGCCACAGGAAATAACGATGAGTTGAAACTGTCGGGAGTTGATGATTTTGAGATAACCGGATGCAAATTCCTGAATGGATCAAAAGGAGGATCGCTTATAGATATGGTGGGGTGTCATAGGGGAATAATTTCATGGAATTATTTTGAAGAAGGGGGAATCAACAGTATCCAGGCTAAGGGAGGATCCGAAAATATTATAATAAGCAGAAACCACTTCCATAACGGAGGGCAGAGAGTTATCAACCTCGGTGGTTCAACAGGCGTGCAGTATTTCAGACCACAGAGCGCCGATTTTGAAGCCGGCAGGATAAGTGTATGGTCAAATACCTTCATCGGAGGTACCGCACCTCTGGCCTTTGCGGGAGCTGTGAACTGCGAAGCTGCAGGAAATATAATTATCAGCCCTCTGAAATGGGTCATCAGGATCCTTCAGGATAATACAGATCCCCGTATGCAGACCTGCGGGAAGAATATTGTTCAGAGGAACACTATATTTTTCCGGGGTGACAGTAAATCGGCGATAAATATAGGTCCAAACACAGATCCGGGATCATTCAGGTTTATCGGGAATATGCTGTTCCTTCCATCTGATTCGCTGATGGCCTCTCCTGATGTTCTGGGGATTAACTGACACCTTATCGCTTAGCCGGAAAACAAGTCTTTTTCTTTCCACGAAAGCAGATGCTGATCATCCATAACAAGCTTGTTATGATCAAGGAGCCATCTGATAACCTTGATCACCTTTTCCTCCGGATATCCTGATTTGCTCACTAACTCCGTTGCATCCGCCTTCCTGCCGGCAAGGATATCCTTTATTTCATCGAGTATGAGGTCAAACTCATATTTGCTCAGGTCCAGCTCGTTGCGCTCGCGACAAACGTCGCAGATACCGCATCTGTCTGCCTTCTCGCCGAAATAATCCAGCAGTATGACTGACCTGCACCTGGTATTGTAATCGGCATAATCGATCATCCTGCTGATCCTGAATATGTGTTTTTCCTTTACCTGAAGGTAGTTCTCCGGGGAAATGAAAAGAGCTTTCCGGCTTAGGCGTTCCTCGGTGAAGATCACCAGGGATGTTTTCTTGCCGGGAATATATTTAACGATATTCATTGATGAAAGCTTGACCAGGAACCTGTAAACACTGTCCCTGGTCATAGCCGATTTCCGCGCAAGCGTGTCTTCATTTATTGGCACGAACTCTGAGAACATGCCCGTATACGACCTGAGAAGGAGCTTTATGAAACCGTCAAAAGCCTCATTCGCAACCTGGAATTTGTAAAGGTCATCACGTCCAACAATGAAATGAACCCTTGAGGGATTATTTATCTCTTCCGTGAACTCAACGTATCCTTCCCTCTGAAGAAAACTCAGTGCATTGAAAGTCTCAATAACCGGGAGGCGGTACTTTGACACGAAATCTGCCATGCTGAAGTCGAAGACATTATCCTTTCCCGAACCCTCAGGTACGTTAAGGTAGTTACACAGAGCTTCATACACATCCTTGATCTTTTCAACTGGAGGGAATTTCCTCCTGACGGAATCCTCCAGGCGCGATTTATCGGATGCTGAGTAAAGAAGCACTGAAAATGCAGGCTTACCGTCACGTCCGACCCTTCCGCTTTCCTGGAAATATTCTTCTATAGAATCCGGAATATCCCAATGGATCACGAATCTTACTTCAGCTTTGTCGATTCCCATGCCGAATGCATTTGTCGCGACGATAACCCTTGTCTCTCCGGAAGTCCATGAGACCTGTTTCCTGTCGCGGATCTCGACGGGAAGGCCGGCATGATAGAAATCGGCATTTATTCCGTTTGCTGAGAGAAGCTCTGCGATCTCCTTGCTTTTTCTCCTGCTTCTTACATATACGATCCCGCTCCCCCTTATCTTATGCAATGTCTTTACCAGGTAAGTACCCTTGTCTTCTTCCCTGCGTACCAGGTAAGAAATATTCTTTCTTTCAAAGCTTGTCCGGAGCACATTCTTCTCCCTGAACTCCAGCCTGGTCATGATATCCTCAATTACCGCCGGTGTTGCTGATGCTGTAAGCGCGAGAAAGGGCACCTTCGCCGGGATAAGCTCCCTTACAGAGGCGATCTTCAGGTATGAGGGTCTGAAATCATATCCCCATTGCGAGATGCAATGAGCCTCATCAACGGCTACAAGGTTCAGATCGAGGCGCGGAAGCCTTGCCTGAAAGATCTTTGTGGCGATCCTTTCCGGGGAGATGTAAAGGAATTTGTAATCGCCATAGATGCAGTTATCGAGGGCAATGTCAATTTCCTCCCTTGTCATTCCCGAATGTATGGCCATTGACCTGATCTCCAGATTATTGAGACGGACAACCTGGTCCTTCATCAGGGCTATCAGAGGGGTGATCACAAGGCATATTCCATCCATCGCAATTGCAGGCACCTGGAAGGTTATCGACTTGCCTCCTCCGGTAGGCATCAACCCCAGTGTGTCATGGCCTGCAGCAATTGAGCATATTATTTCCTCCTGCAGGGGACGGAACGAAGTGAAGCCCCAGTACTTTGTCAGGACCTGCCTGAGCGGTTCGATATTTATTTTCTCAACGGACATGCGTATTATACAAAAATAAGATTAATAAGTTAATTGCCGGGTGCCGCGTGCCGCGTGCCGTTATTTAAGGGCATTGTATGTTAGAAATGACTAAATTTTCGTAATTTGCGCCTTCAAAATAAAAACCCTGCCCGATGTCGTTCATAAAAGATAAGATCCAGTTCGAAGGGCTTACATTTGATGATGTCCTTCTGATACCCGCCTACTCCGAAGTGCTTCCCCGGGAAGTAGATCTGAGCTCATTTTTCACCCGTAACATAAGGATCAACACGCCCATAGTATCTGCCGCAATGGACACTGTCACCGAAGATGACCTTGCCATTGCTATAGCCCGCGAGGGAGGAATAGGGGTCATACACAAAAACATGAGCATCGAAAAACAGGCTTCACAGGTAAAAAAGGTGAAAAGAGCCGAGAATGTTATAATCTCAGATCCCATCACCATCAGGCTGGAGGGTACGGTTGCCGAGGCGCTGAGCCTGATGGCAGAGTATAAAATAGGCGGAATACCGGTTGTCGACGGGAACGGGATACTGAAAGGGATAGTCACAAGCAGGGATCTTCGTTTCGAAAATAACCGCAAGAAGAAGATAACCGAAGTGATGACGACAGACCTTATAACAACGAACCACAAAACGACGCTGGATGCAGCTTCAAAGATCCTCCAGAAACACAGGATCGAAAAGCTGCCTATGATCGATGAAAATGGCAAACTTGTCGGGCTTATCACCTACAAGGATATTACCAAGACCAAGGACAGGCCAGGCTCCTGCAAGGACGAAAAAGGAAGGCTGAGGGTTGCGGCTGCCGTGGGAATTGCAGCTGATACGGCAGCAAGGGTTGAAGCCCTCATCGCCTCGGGTGCAGATGCTATTGT
>JALONU010000016.1 GCA_025454775.1 Bacteroidales bacterium
ACTGGTGTTTGAGACCAGCGCGTCTACCAATTCCGCCATCCGGGCATGAATTGTATTTGTTATAATTTTAAAATTCCAACCATTTATAAGAACTCTGCCAGATTCCGGGGATGGCGGAATTGTCCACCCCTGCAGTCCGGCTCCTCGCTATCCCGACCTACCCTGTCGGGATTTCACGCTCGGCCCTGCCATCCGGGCAATAATAGTCTTGCAGTCTTGCAGTCTTGCGGTCTTGCAGGTCTGCAAATGTAATTATTTTTTGTATTAGGATATGTCCCGCTTTGGCGGGAGTGATGGGGGGTCATTTCAAATTCAGCAGCTCCACCTTCCGAAACTCAACCGGATGACTTTCTGCCTGGAGGCAGATATAACCTTCCCTAACAGGGGTTCCGTCAGGCACCGGGTAGTCGGCCGGTTTGTTTGTCCCGCCAACCTGAGGCTTATGATACGTAAGCACCGTATCGCCTTCGATAATATGATGAATGACACTGTCGCCGAGTACCACAAATTCTGCATGTACCCATACATCACCGTGGTATGTTTTTGAACTTGAATTAATACAGTGCTGTGTCACAAGCTGGTCATTCATCACTATTTGTGTTCCCGGGGTGCATACATTTCCCGTGCTGCGGTCTGCTACCCCGTCACCTCCGAGGAACTGGGCTTCTATCGATACCGGGAAATCCTGGTCGGTGAGCATGGAAGCCGCTGATTGTGAATGAAGCATTACACCGCTGTTGCGGAATGCCCATCCCTGGCCGCCGGGGACCTGGTCGCCGACAAACCTGTATTCGATCCTGAGCTTGTAATGGGAATAGGGTTCTTTATAAAAAATATGCCCGTACTCCCCGTTGAACTTTTCATATTGATCATACCTGACGACCATTGCTCCGTTTTCAACCCTGAAAGTGTTTTTATAGTTCTCACCCAGGGGAGATCCTTTGATCTTTATCTCCCAGCCGTCAAGGTTTTTACCGTTGAAAAGAGGGATCCATTTTTCATCACTTGTTTTCCTGCCGGTGCATGAAGCTGTAAGAATCAGGATGACAATTGCTAAAGAAGATATTTTTTTCATCGTATAGTATTTTAACCGCAAAGAGCACAAAGATTTTGCGCAAAGAACGCAAAGATTTTTCTTAAATAGAAATTTACACACTCGTCCCGGCTCAGGTGGTAGAGATCCACAGAGTTACACCGCAACAATACCCGGGCCCTATGCTCCAAGCCCTGAGCTCTTTGCCCTGAGCTCTTTGCCCTGCGCTCTGTGCCCTGAGCTCTTTGCCCTGCGCCCTGAGCTATTTCTTCAGCATCTCCCGTACGGCCTTTTCAATCCCCTCACGGTCATAGCCGCACTCCCGGATGAGCTCTTCCTGGCTTCCCTGCTCGACAAAATAATCGGGGATGCCAAGCCTTTTCACATCGGCAACATACACATTGTCGCACATGAATTCAATCACCGCACTTCCGAAACCTCCTTTCAGGACGCCATCCTCGATGGTGATGACCTTCCTGAAGTTCCTGAATACCAAATGCAACATTTCCCTGTCGAGAGGGGCTGCAAACCTCATGTCGCAATGCATAATGGAAATGCCCTCCTTCGAAAGCTTTGAAACAGCAGCAGCAACATCGTTACCAGGGTGGCCGATACTGAGTATGGCAAGATCTTTCCCTTCAGTTATCACCCTTGCCTTTCCCACAGGGATCTCTTCGAAAGGTTTCTGCCAGTCGGCTAACACGCTTGAGCCCCTGGGATACCTTATTGAAAAGGGCCCGGCATTTTTCTCAAGCTGGGCAGTATACATAAGGTTCCTCAGTTCAACTCCGTTCATGGGGGCGCTGACAATCATGTTTGGGATAGTCCTCAGGAACGCAAGGTCAAAAAATCCATGATGAGTGGCACCGTCGGATCCTACAAGACCTCCCCGGTCTATACAGAAAACTACATGCAGTTTCTGCAGGGCTACGTCGTGAATTACCTGGTCGTAGGCACGCTGAATGAAAGAGGAATAGATATTGCAGAAAGGGATCATTCCCTGGGTGGCAAGTCCTGCTGAGAAGGTCACTGCATGCTGTTCAGCTATACCAACATCGAAAGTTCTCTGCGGGAATTCCTTCATCATGTAGCAGAGTGAACAACCCGTCGGCATTGCAGGAGTGATCCCGGCAATTTTCTCGTTCTTTGCTGCAAGCTCGACGATGGATCTTCCGAAAACATCCTGGTAAAGAGGTGGTGCTCCTTCAGAACTTACGGTAATGATCTCACCCGTATCCTTGTCGAAGATCCCGGGTGCATGCCATGCAGTCTGGTTTTCCTCTGCATGCTTATATCCTTTTCCCTTGACGGTCAGACAGTGAAGAAGCTTTGGGCCCGGGATCTTCTTAAGATCTCCAAGCACTTTTACAAGGTGCATTACGTCGTGACCGTCGATAGGTCCGAAATATCTGAATCCCATTCCTTCGAAAAGGTTGCTCCTGTCGAGGATTGTGCTCTTGAAACCGGCTTCGAGCTGGGCAGCCAGCGTGCGTGCCCTCGGGCCCATCTTGCCGGCCCGGCCCAGGAAATTCCATACCCTGTTCCTGAACCTGTTATACGAACTGCTGGTGGTAATATCGAGAAGGTATTCCTTTAGTGCCCCTACATTGGGGTCAATTGCGATATTATTATCGTTCAGGATGACTATCAGGTCTGATTTGGCGGTTCCTGCGTTGTTTAGCCCCTCAAAAGCCTCTCCTGCAGTCATTGCTCCATCACCGATAATGGCGACAACCTGCCTGTTTTCACCTTTCCGCCTAGCGGCAACAGCCATGCCCAGCGCTGCTGAAATGGAGGTGGAGGAATGACCTGTGCCGAAAGCATCATACTCGCTTTCAGCCATTTTCGGAAAGCCGCTTATGCCTTTGTATTTCCTGTTGGTGCTGAATATCTCCCTTCTGCCTGTTAGTATCTTGTGCCCGTAAGCCTGGTGTCCCACATCCCAGATAATCTTATCATACGGGGTGTTGAAAACGTAATGAAGGGCCACCGTCAGCTCAACAACACCAAGGCTTGCACCGAAATGACCTGGATTTGTGCTTACCGAGTCGATGATGAACTGCCTGAGCTCATTGCTGAGCCTTACCAGCTCTGTCTGGTCAAGTTTCCTTAGATCTTCGGGTGTCACGATCCCTGACAACAGGCTCCCTTCCGTATTCATGCGAGTTGTTGAAATAATCTGCAAATATATAAATTATTATTCCCTTATGCCTGCAGAAGCATCACCGGGATTTTCTTAATTTTGCCCCATCCGGATATCAACGGAAACAAAGTTCTCAGGGAAAAGTTTATCTAAAACTGAAGCCGATATGAAAAGAAAAGCATTCACTCTTATTCCGGTTCTTACAGCCGCTTTGTTCATTCTGTCATGTGTACCTTCGAATAAATTCAAGACACTCCAGGATACCAGCAGGCAATATATGGATGAGAGAGACCAGTACAAATCCGACAATATCGGACTTGAGATGGCTAACAGGGAAATGGAGGCCAAGCTGGCAGTGCTGGAGAAGCAGCTCGGCACCCTGAAGGAGGATGTTTCAAAAGCCCAGGCTGACCGGGACAGGGCTCTTGACGACTTTAACAAGATCTCTTCAAAGTATACCGAACTTCAGAACGCCCAGGAAGATCTTATCAGAGGCAACGTGAAGGAGACACAGAACCTGCTTTCGGAGCTTCAGAAAGCGCAGCAGACGCTCCAGGAAAAGGAGGACCTGCTGCGGCAGCTTGAACAGAACCTCGACACCAAGAAATCCTCTCTCGACGAACTTACATTCGAGCTCGAAAAGCGAAATGCAAGGCTTGTGGAACTGGAAAAGATCCTTGACACCCAGAAGAGGATAGCCCAGGATCTTAAAAATAAAGTATCCGAAGCGCTGCTGGGTTTCGAAAACAACGGCCTTACCGTGACGAAAAAGAACGGCAAGGTATATGTTTCACTGGACGAGAAGCTCCTTTTCAAGACTGCCAGCTGGGAAATAGATGCCAACGGAAAATCAGCACTGAAAAAGCTTGCTGGTGTACTCGAAAGAAATCCCGACATACAGGTTACAATAGAAGGCCATACCGACAATGTGCCTTACAGGCCGAGCAACAGCGATCTTGACGACAACTGGGATCTAAGTGTAAAGAGGGCGACCACCGTGGTGAGGGTTCTGCTGCGACGCAAGGCAGAAGAACAGGAGGACGGAGGTCGTGCTGACCCCTGATCTTTCTGAACTTTACAAGCTTATTGACAAATACTAACAAGATCATTTCACTTCGGAAAATTCCTGAAGCTTTACTTTCATGTTTTCAAGCGCCTGAAGCAGATTCTCTTCAGGCTTCAGGAAATCCTGGTCACCCCAGAAGAGGTAGTCATAGTTGACAATGGTTTTTGAGAAAACTGAATGAATAGGGGCGAGCTCCTCCCTGTCAAAGCGTTCCACATTATCTGTCCTGATCCCTGAAACAGCAAGCTCAAAAAACACATTGAACTGGCTGTTAAACAGCTTCTTCTTTTTTTTGGATGTGAACACCAGGTCACCCCTCACATGATTCAGGAAATATCTCCCGTTGAGCTTCCTGTAGCTTACAGAGTACTTTCCTGAGACCGGCCAGGTATCAAATCCCCGTGAGGAGCTCTGTATGAAAGATTCCCTCAGCTCCTGGATGTATTTGGGGTGTATCTCGAAGTCAACATTAAGCAGGGCATAGTCGTCTGCATTTATGTATATAGTGCCCCTGTAAAGAGGCAGGTTAACTCCCTCTCTCTGCTCAAAATCAATGACATATGCTGCATCATCGTCGGTTGAGACAATATCTGTAAGCCTGTAGGTGTAGTCTTTCATGGTTATACTTTGCAGGAAATCAAAGTCGTTTTTCATTACATCGAGCTCGAGGCATGTGCTTAATCCCGCCTTAAGCCGTATGGCCAGAGTATCATCACTTGAGGTGTTCTCTATCTTGCGGCTTTTAAAGATCCTTATCTGATCGTTGAGAAGGGAACCTGTGTAGGGGCTTTTGAAAACCTGGATGATTGCCTCGGAGTAGACCTGGAGTTCCTGTTTCTTGGTAACCCCTTCCCTGTAAAAACCTGTCAGCAGGGCAGGAGTGGTTCCGTAATTTCTTCCTGCAGCAACAACAGATTTGGATATAATCTCCTGGGGCACACGGGTTTTGATGATTATTGCGGGTATCGGTATAAACTCGCGCAGAAGGCTTACATCATAATTGTTACCCAAAGCCTGTTCAACAGGTATCTCCCTGTTCTGATATCCCAGGCATGAAAATGAAAGTGTATCTGTGAAAAGAGACCTGGTGATCTTGAGGCCAAATTCACCGGAGGCATTTGCTACCATACCTTTTCCTGTGTTCTTCACGGCCACTGTTGCATAGGGAAGGGTTTCGCCCGATTCCGCATCAGTTACTCTTCCCGAGATATAAAATATCTCTTCAAGGACCGTGGAATCCGTCAGCGTGATTTTTTGAGGGGCGATCCTGGAGATGATTATATACCTGTCTATGACAGTGTAAACGAGAGAGTCGGATTTCAGGATGCTGTCGAGAACGCTGCCGAGCCTGACTTCGGAGAAAGTAAGGTCGACCCTGTTTTCCTCGTTTATCAGGCGGCTGTCGTATGTAAAATTATACCCGGTCTGACGGGAGATGATATCGAGGGCAGCTCCGGTTTTAACCTGTCCCGCCCTGAATGTATACAGGGAATCAAGCACGTAAGCCTGTCCGCTTACAATTCCGGTAGAGGCCAGCAGGAGAACAAATGCAGTAGCTTTTAAAATCCTTTCAATATAGCCTGCCAAAGGCTGCATTGCATATTCACGGGCTATTTTTTTGACAGACGGTAAACATTACCGTCCTTCGAGTAACCCAGGTTAAAGCTAGCACAAATTATGCTAATAATCGTATCGCTCGACTGGCTTACAATGGCAGAGGTCCATGGGCTCGACAATATGGAGGGATCTTCTGCAACGATATCCATATTGTAAACCCTTTTAAGGTCACTGAACACAGTTTCGAGCAGCTGGTTGTCATATTCAAGCCTGCCTGTGTTCCATGCCATATAGTTGGGGTTGGTGTTAAGGGTTTTTCCTGAATGCTCTGGATCCATGGTCCCGATGTATCCCGGTTCAACCATAATGCTGCGGCCGCCGGAATTATCGGAAAGCATTACCGTGCCACTGGTTACGAAAACCTCGACAGCGGCATCGCTGTTACCAGTTATCACGTTGAAGGATGTTCCGACCACCCTGACACTTGCCTTGCCTGCATCAATGATGAATGGGTTGGCAGCATCAGGGGCAATTTCGAAGAATGCCTCACCTTCGAGAGTAACGTTTCGGTTCCTTTTACCGAAGCTTGTCCTGTAGGTGAGGGTGGAATTACGGTTCAGGGTAATTATGCTGCCGTCGGAAAGACTGACGGTCACATTTTTATGATCTCCGTCGGTTGAGGCTGTGATTGTCCTGCTGAATGCATCACGGTTGAACGTATATATTGCAGCACTGCCAAGCCCTGCCAGTATAAGGACAGCAGCTGCTATCCTTATGAAGCGTGCATATGGCCTGACTTCCCTTGCCGGTTTCATTTCGATAACCGGTACCAGGGCTTCTGTTCTCGAACAGACCTTGTTCCATGCCGCATCGACATCGATCGTATGTTCAACTGATGTTCCTGGCATAATACTGTCCAGTTCACCGTCAATCAACACCTCTTTTTTTGTTTTCTCCTTCATTATTACCGTAATGCTTTTCTGAATTCCTTAAGTGCCCGTCCCATTTCGGCTTCTACTGTTTTCACCGATATGGAGAGCTTTTCTGCTATCTCTGTGTATTTTAAACCTTCAAACCTGTTCATGTTGAATATCCTTCCGCATCTTTCAGGAAGTTTTTCAAGGACTTCCGCGATCTTTTTCTGAAGCTCCCCGTATTGCATGACTTCAAGGGGGCTTTCTGCTTTTGGCTGTTCTTCCGCTGCCATTTCCATAGCATGCTTTTCAATAACCCTGGAATGACTTATCCAGTGAAGGCAGCGGTTGTGTACAGCCCTGAAGAGATATCCGTTCAAAGAACTTTTAATTGTCAGTGTCTGCCTGTCCTGCCAGAGCCTTACAAAGAGATCCTGGACAATTTCCTCGGCAGTGTCGTGATCTTTGATGATGATCTTTGCATAACGTACCAGGGAGACATAGGAGGATCGGAAAAGCGATTCAAATTGTCCGGCATCACCCTGTCTGATCCTCCCTGTGACTTCATCATCCCTGATCATAGTATATTATTTCTCCAGATCGTCCCTGTCGCTGAATTTAAGCTTCCTGCTAAGCTTTCGGATAGCCGATTCTATACTCTGGTCTGGTTCTATTACGTTGTATTCGCCCCAGAAGTCGGGATCGGCAAAATCGCTTACTTTTTCAGAGAACACGTCGGTATACCTGAGTCTTTCCTTACCTGCAAATTTAATAACTTCCTCGGCAGTACGGTCTGTTATTGCGATTTCTGCCATTGTTGTATAATAGGTATGGAACAGCTTCTTTTTCCAGTCGACTTTGAACTTAACCTCAGCCCTTGAGTATTCGAAGTACCACTTGCCGTTCTGTTCGCGGTATTTTGTTCGGTAAGAGGCAAGCTCAGGTGTAACGTCCATCCCCAGCGGTTTCTTCCTTATGAAGATAGACTGTGCTGCTGCCTTGTCGGAAAGGTTGAATCCGAATTCAGCTTCAGTTATTGCGAACGAATCCATCTCAATGTAGAGGCTTCCCATGAAGAGGGGAATGTCAACGGAAGGTTTCTGTATGAAGTCAATCACATAATGAGGCTTTCCGTTTATTTCGATAACGCTCGAGAGAGAATAATTGTAATATTTCATTGCATCGAGGGTCAGAACAGCTTCAGTATTCTTGGCAAGGTCGAGATCAAGTGCGCTTATCGGACCTCCCTGCAGCTTGAAGAGAACCGTATCCATTTTTTCGACGTCGGCGCTCTTCCTTCCCTTGTACATCCTTGCATTGTCGAAACGAAGATCATTATTGTAAGGAGCTTTCATGATTTCCACAACTGCTTCACCGATAGAGACGTAAGTCCTGTTCTTTCTTATTGTCTCTCTGTAGAATGCCGTCATCAGGTTGGGAACATTTTCGTAGTTCCTGTCAATCCTCCCTATAGCCTTTGACACTATATCAACGGGATCTATGGGTTTTACAATGATCTCCCTGATCGGTATAGGGGCCGGATCGAGCGAGATAACGTTCTTATAACCCTTGTCGCGCAGGGATGATATGGGTACATCCTTGTTCTTATATCCGATGAATGAGAACTCGAGGTTTTTTGAGAGAAGTGTTTCCCCGATCTTGAGAGTGAATTCACCGTCAATATTAGTGACTATTCCGACATTGGCATCGGAAACCGACACTGAAGCAAAAACAAGCGGTGCGCCTGTTTCGGAGTCAATTACCTTTCCCTTGATGGTAAGAAAGGCCTGCTGCTCTGATTTCTTCCTTTCACCGGCAGCAGCTGCGGTTACCGACTGGATTGCAAATACCAGGAGAAGGGCCGCAGCGTAAAGTGAAATGTTCCTGAATGTTTTCATGGCTTTATGAAATTTAGTTTATGTTATAATTTGCTTTCAAACTGTAGTTTCATTCACAAGACCGTCATGGCATATCCTTACCCTATTGTTTTCGTCGGGATATTTTCGGTATTTTACTTCTTTATTCCTGATGATACCTCATATAATAGTCAAACAGGCAAATGCGGCAGCTGCAGCATTCTCCTTCCTGGCTTCTGTTGTTACCCGGGGAGGCAGAACCTTTGGCATGCCCCCCGCTGCAGGAATTGAGCTTACAAACCATTGCAACCTGAAGTGCCCGGAATGCAGTTCAGGTTCCGGCATGATGAAGAGGGAGCGTGGTTTCATGAGTCTGGAGCTCTTCGAAAAGGCAGTATCCGAGCTAAGACCCTTCCTGTATAACATGAACCTGTATTTCCAGGGAGAACCGATGATGCACCCTGATTTCTTCGGGATTCTTGAAAAGTGCAGGGGAATCAACACAACCCTTTCGACGAACGGCCATTTCCTGACAGGGGAGAATGCCAAAAGAATAGTTCTCTCCGGATTACGGAGGATAATTATTTCGCTGGACGGAATGGACCAGCAGACATATTCTGCTTACAGGGTCAACGGCGATTTTGAAAAGGTAGTTAAGGGGATCAGGAATATTTCGGCGGCCAGGCAGCAGCATCTCTCCGGTTTGAAAATGATCATTCAGTTCCTGGTAAACAGCAGGAATGAGCATCAGATTGAAAGTGCCCGGAAGTTAGCATCGGAGACCGGGGCTGAACTCCGGCTTAAGACTATGCAGATCATAAGAGGGGATCATGCTGCATGGCTGCCGGCCGATGAAAGATATTCAAGATACAGGCGTGATGGCAGCAGGTATATTATAAGAAACAGATTCTCCGGCAGATGCCTTAGGGTCTGGTATAATCCTTTGATAACCTGGGACGGCAAGGTTATTCCCTGCTGCTTCGACAAGGATGCCGATCACGTAATGGGCGATCTGACCAGGAATTCTTTTCGTGAGATATGGCAGGGTCAGGAATTCAGAAGGTTCCGGGAATCAGTAGTTTCGGGAAGAAAAGATTTTGAAATATGCAGGAATTGCACTTCGGGATTCAGACTGTCATAACGTCCTTTTCCTTCTGTGCAACGACCTTGTCGACCTTGTCGGTAAATTTCGAGGTAAGCTCCTGAACACCTTCAACAGCTTCCTTTTCGATATCTTCGGGAAGGCCATTCTTAAGGAGCTGCTTCAGTTCGTCATTGGCCCATTTGCGTGCATTCCGGATGCTTATTTTGGCTGTTTCCCCTTCGTTCCTCACCTGTTTTACGAGCTGATGCCTTCTTTCCTCGGTCAGCGGGGGTATGTTGATCCTGATAACTTCCCCGTTATTTATTGGCATAAGGCCTATATTGGCAGCCATGATCGCTTTTTCGATAGTGCCGAGCATCGTCTTTTCCCAGGGCTGGATAAGGATTGTCTTTGCATCGGGTGTATTTATGTTGGATACCTGTGAGAGCGGTGAGTTAACTCCGTAATAGTCGACTGTTATTCCGTCGAGGAGGGCAGGATTTGAGCGGCCGGCCCTGAGCCTGGCAAGTTCATGTTCAAGATGCTCTACTGCATGCTGCATCCTGTCTTTGGTCTCTTCGAGAATGAGTTCAACATCTTCGTTCATATGCTGAAAATTATGTATTACATTAATCAGGGATAACAAAAATAATAAAATACCCGGAAATACAAGGTGCTCAGTCGCTGATAAGGGTTCCGGTCCGGATGCCGTTGACCACCTTCATCAGGTTCCCGGGGGTGTTCATGTCGAATACAACTATCGGCATTTTGTTGTCGCGGCACATTGTAAAAGCCGTGGAATCCATCACCTTAAGCCTCTGGTTTATTACCTCGTCGAAGCTGATGGTTTCAAATCGTTTCGCCCCAGGATCCTTTTCCGGGTCAGCGCTGTATACCCCGTCGACCCTGGTTCCTTTCAGAAGAACATCGGCTCCGAGCTCCACAGCCCTTAGAGCACTGGCAGTATCGGTCGTAAAGAAAGGATTTCCCGTTCCGCCGGCAATCAGGCAAATGGTTCCCTTTTTCAGCTCTTCTGACACCCTGTCGCGGTTATATAGTTCGCCAACAGGTTCCATTCTGATAGAAGTAAAGATCTTTGCCTTACCTCCCATTCTGATGATGGTGTTTTCGATTGCAAGACTGTTTATCACGGTGGCCAGCATTCCCATCTGATCTCCTTTAACCCTGTCGAATCCAGACTTTGTGCCGCTGAGGCCGCGGAAAATATTTCCGCCTCCGGTAACTACGGCAATTTCACATCCCTGTCTTGCGACATCCACTATCTGTCCTGAATACTCCTCGAGGACATCCTCGTTTATGCCGAAGTTTTCCTTTCCGGCCAGTGACTCGCCACTGATTTTTAACAGTATCCGGGAGTATCTCATATAACTCTTTTCTGTAAAGATATGTAAAAAAAATGGCCCCGAAAGTCGGGGCCACTCTGATATTGAATCATGAACTCACGGTTATAAGTTGAGTGAAAATCTCCTGAAAGTTATGACATTCAGTTCCTTATCAACTGATTTGAGATACTGTCCAACTGTCATCTTGTTGTCTTTGATGTATTCCTGGTTCAGGAGCGTGCTTTCCTTGTAGAATTTAGCAAGCTTGCCCTGAGCTATTTTTTCAAGCATTTCTTCGGGTTTGCCTTCACGGCGTGCCTGTTCCTTCCCTATCTCTATCTCCTGGGCTATGACTTTTTCAGGAACATCTGCCTTGTCGACGGCTACAGGATTCATGGCTGCAACCTGCATGGCAATGTCTTTGTAAACCTGGAGCGGAAGCCCTGCTTTGTTGAACCCCACGAGTGTGGCGAGCTTGTTTCCCGGATGGATATATGCCTGTACATACTGGGCTTCAACCTTTTCATAGAAGGACAGCTCAAGCTTTTCACCGATAATTCCGATATATTCGGTTACCTTGTCAGCAACCTTTCCGCCGTCAAGTTGAAGCGAAAGAAGTGAATTAAGATCTGCAGGTTTCTTTGCCAGAGCAAGATCATTTATCTTTGTTGCGAAAGCAATGAAGTCGGCATTTTTGGCGACGAAGTCTGTTTCGCTGTTAAGAACCGTCAGGGCTCCGAATTTCGCATCTGCTGTTACTTTTGCCAGCACCACTCCTTCGGTTGCTTCCCTGTCGGAACGCTTTGATGCGACAGCCTGTCCCTTTTTCCTTATAATTTCTATTGCCTTGTCGAAGTTACCGTCAGCTTCTTCGAGAGCTTTCTTGCAGTCCATCATTCCTGCCAGGGTCATTCTCCTGAGCTTGGCAACATCAGCTGAAGTTATTATAGCCATTTTCTGTCTGAATATTACATTTTACAAATCACCAATCACAATTCACTGTGCCTCTTCTTCTGTCTCCTCAGCCTCTGCCGGCGTGTCGTCTTCCTCACCGGATTCCTCAGCTGCTGCTTCCTCTTCCGGTTCTTCCTCTTCATCTTCTTCAGAGATCACATCGATCAGTGCTGCAGGGATCTCGCCTGCCTCGAGGTCTTTCCTGGAGATCTTCCTGTCCCTTGTGCCGGGTTCCTTGTCCTTTTCAATCTTTCTTTCGTTCAGCCCTTCATCTATTGCCTGGCAGAGAATATCCACGATAAGGGAGATGGACTTGGATGCATCATCGTTTGCAGGGATCGGGAAATCAATATCCGAAGGATCGGAATTGGTGTCCACCATGGCAAACACCGGGATGCCCAGACGTTTTGCTTCCCTTACGGCAATGTGTTCCTTGCATACGTCGACGATGAAAAGTGCGGAAGGAAGGCGTGTAAGGTCTACTATGCTGCCGAGGTTTTTCTCGAGCTTGGCCCTCTGCCTGGTTACCTGGAGCTTTTCACGTTTCGAAAGGTTGGCAAATGTACCGTCTGTTGCCATTTTATCGATAGAGCCCATTTTCTTAACTGCCTTGCGGATTGTAGGGAAGTTGGTGAGCATTCCTCCCGGCCAGCGCTCAGTTACATATGGCATGTTTACCTGTTTGACCTTCTCGGCAACAATTTCCTTTGCCTGTTTCTTGGTTGCGACGAAAAGAACTTTCTTGCCTGATTTGGCAATGTGCTTCATTGCTGAAGCTGCTTCATCGAGCTTAACGATTGTTTTTTCGAGGTCGATGATATGGATACCGTTGCGCTCCATGAAAATGTACGGAGCCATTGCAGGGTTCCATTTTCTTTTAAGATGACCGAAATGTACTCCGGCATCGAGTAATGTTTTGAAATCTGTTCTTGGCATGTTATTTATATTAAGTTTACATTCCTTCAAATCAACTGCAGAGTAGTTCCGCATCGCGGAAGTCTTTGCAGTTTAGATACTAAACTTTCATCGCAGCCTGGCAGCGGGGACTATCGCTTGCTGAACTGGAATCTTTTGCGGGCTTTCGGACGTCCGGGTTTTTTCCTTTCCACCTCGCGGGGATCGCGTGTGGTGAAACCGTTAGCCTTAAGTGTCTTTTTATTTTCCTCGTCGACCATAATGAGAGCCCTGGAGATGCCATGGCGAAGTGCTTCAGCCTGGCCTTTTGGACCGCCGCCCTCGAGGTTTGCGGTTATATCATATTTGTCGCCTGCATTCAAAACAAGTAGTGGCTGGGTTACAACATACTGAAGTGTCTCTGCTCCGAAATACTCCTTGTAATCCCTGCCGTTAACAGTTATCCTGCCCTTCCCGTCGCTCAGGTAAACCCTTGCTACGGCTGCCTTTCTTCTACCAATGGCATTGATCTTTTCCATGTCTGTATATTACTTGTTTTCTATTTCGATTTTTTTGGGTTTCTGAGCTTCATGAGGATGAGCCGTGCCTGTATAGACGTGGAGATTCCTGAAGAGCGCGGAGCCAAGACGGTTCTTGGGAAGCATGCCCCTGACCGCATTCTCTACAAGAAAGATGGGGTTCTTCCTGAGCATCTCGGAAGCCGTAGTGAATCTCTGTCCGCCGGGATAACCGGTGTGCCTGACATATTCCTTATCATTCCATTTTTCACCGGTGAGAACAACTTTATCAGCATTGACGACTATTACATTATCGCCGCAGTCAACATGAGGGGTATAGTTGGTTTTGTTCTTTCCCCTCAGCATCATAGCAACCTGGGTGGCAAGACGGCCAAGCACCTTGCCTTCTGCATCCACAATCACCCACTCTTTGCTGACAGTCGCCTTGTTTGCCGATACTGTCTTGTAACTTAAGGTGTTCACTTTATATTGGTTTTTAATTGATATCCTTGTATTTAGCCTGAAAAACCCTGTTTTTCGGGATTGCAAAAATACAACAAAATCATTAAAAAAAAAGAATATTGACCGGAAAATATTCCGGATAAGCAAAACTAAGCTTATTTTTACATTCAGTTTTGTCAGTAAAAGAGGGATCGGAATGAATGTCGACAGGTCGCTGCTGCAGCGTGCCCTGAGGCTCGCTGAAAAAGGCATAAGCGAAGGCCACGGACCTTTCGGGGCAGTGATAGCCCTTGGCGGAAAAATAGTTGGCGAAGCCTCCAACAGCGTTGTAAAATCGGGTGATCCGACTGCCCATGCTGAAATTCTGGCAATCCGAGAGGCTGCCTCCATTCTCCGGACCCATGACCTTTCTTCCTGTGTACTTTACTCTTCCTGCGAACCCTGCCCGATGTGCCTGGGGGCAATATACTGGTCGGGGATCAGGAAAGTAGTATATGCAGCCGACAGGCATGATGCGGAAAAATCAGGATTCAGCGACAAGCTCATATATGATGAACTGGCTCTTGATCCCGGAGCAAGGAAAATAGAATTCGTAAGGCTGCCCGATGCAGGAGGAGAAGAAGTATTCAGGAAATGGGACGAGTTTGAAAACAAGGTTCCCTATTGATAAATCGTTGGAAAGAAAGCTGGATCGCAGCTTTTTTGCGCGCGATGTTCTGAAGGTTGCCCCTGAGCTTGTAGGGAAAGTGCTGACATTGAGGTCAGTGGATAATATCCTGAAAAGATATCTGATAACCGAAACCGAGGCTTACCGCGGTGAGGCAGACCTGGCATGTCATGCCTGCAGGGGAAGGACACAAAGAACGGAGATAATGTACCACGAAGGCGGAAAGATTTACGTCTATTTCGTTTACGGCATGTACTGGATGCTCAATTTTGTTACCGGAGAAAAGGACGAACCTCAGGCGGCTCTGATCCGGGGCATCGAAGGCTTTAACGGCCCCGGGAAGCTGACAAGGGCGATGGGGATAGACCGTTCCTACTATGGAGAGGATCTGACAACATCAGCCAGGATATGGGTTGAAGACAGGGGACTCAGTCCTGACATACTTACCGGTAAGCGCATCGGGATAGAGTATGCCGGTGCGTTCTGGAAGAACAAACCGTGGCGTTTTTACATGCTTCCCTAAAGAAACCGTTCAGGTTAAAATGATGTTAAAGGGAGTTTCAGATAAGCTCATCTGATATTTTTTTGCGTTCTTTGTTCATTCACTTAATTCATTGCTTATGGATCTGGTCTGGTCTGTGTATCGCCGCTGGAACAATATAGGAGGCTGGCTGGTGTTCCTGGTTTCGGCTTCCGTTTACATGATGACGGTGGAACCTACGGTAAGTTTCTGGGATTGCGGGGAATTCATCCTCTGTGCATTCAGGCTGCAGGTCGGCCATCCTCCCGGAGCACCTCTTTTCATTATGATAGGAAGGGTGGCAACCCTCTTCGCAGGGGGAGATCCCTCCAAAGCTGCCATGATGGTCAACATGCTCTCTGCGCTCTGCAGCGCATTCACCATCCTCTTCCTCTTCTGGACCATAACCCACCTTGTGCGGAGGGTGTTCACACGCAACAATCCCCTCGAAGGCAGCCAGATACCGGCAATCATAGGAAGCGGGCTCCTTGGCGCCCTTGCCTATACCTTTTCAGATACATTCTGGTTTTCGGCAGTAGAAGGAGAACTATATTCAATGTCGTCGCTGATACTCGCGGTCGTTTTCTGGGCCATGCTTAAATGGGAAGAAGAAGCGGACGACCCCCGATCGGGAAGGTGGATCATCCTGATAGCTTATATCATGGGCCTGGGACTGGGAGTTCATCGCCTGAACCTTCTTGTCCTGCCTGTTCTTGTCTTTGTCTATTATTTCAGGAAATATGAAACCAGCACCAAGGGTATTCTGAAAACCCTTCTTCTTGCTGTAGCGCTGATAGGCCTTCTGGTTTTCATCCTTATCCCCGGTGTGCCCAAAATGGCAGGGTGGTTTGAACTGCTCTTGGTGAATGTCGCCGGACTTCCCTATAATACAGGGCTCCTCGTCTTTGTCGCAGCCGTTGCTGCCGGCCTGGTCTTTTCCATAAGATATTCGCTGAAGAAAAATAAGGTTGTCCTCAATTATATAATGACCTGCCTCACGATGATAATGATAGGCTATTCATCATACGCCATGATCATGATCAGATCTTCGGCAAGGCCTCCCATGAACCAGAACAATCCCTCTGACATCTTCTCGCTGGCATACTATATCAATATGCAGCAGTACGGAAGTTCGCCCAAATTTCATGGCCCCTATTACAGCGCACCCCCGGTGAATGTCAAAGATGTGATAGGAGGCTATAACAAGGTTGACGGCAAATACAAGCCATATTACAAGCCTGATTATATCTATGACGATAAATTCACGACCATCTTCCCCAGGATGTACAGCCCGGAACCGCATCACAAGTCATCCTATGAATACTGGGGCAGGGTAAAGGGAATAAAGTACACTGTCGGATCATCATCAGGAAGACAAACGGTGGTTTGCCCCACTTTCGGGGAAAACCTGAGATTCTTCTTCAGATATCAGACAGGGTTCATGTACCTGAGGTATTTCATGTGGAATTTTGCCGGACGGCAGAATGACATCCAGGGTAACGGGAACATGATCCACGGGAACTGGATCAGCGGAATAAAATTCCTGGATGAGATGAGGCTTGGAGACCAGGACAACATACCCGAAGACCTGAAGACAAACCCAGGGAGGAATACTTATTTTCTTATACCCTTCTTTATCGGGATCCTGGGTTTGCTCTGGCAGTACAGGAAAGACAGGAACGGCTTCTTCCTGGTCCTCTCATTCTTCATTATGACAGGTGTTGCGATTATCTTCTACCTGAATCAGTACCCGAACCAGCCAAGGGAAAGAGATTATGCATACGTGGGATCATTCTATGCGTTCGCTATCTGGATCGGCATCGGATTCATGTATATTTACGATCTTTTCAGAAAAATAATGGGCCGCAAGATATCCTACGGGGCAGCCCTGCTCATTCTTCTTGCAGCCTGCCCGATGCTCATGGCCGTGCAGAACTGGGACGATCACGACAGGTCCGGCAGGTACACGGCTCGCGATATAGGGGCAAATTACCTGGAGTCGTGCGCACCTGACGCAGTTCTTTTCACCTATGGCGACAACGATTCATTCCCGGTCTGGTATGTCCAGGATGTGGAACAGGTACGCACAGACGTAAGAGTCGCCAACCTGAGCTATATCCAGGCAGGCTGGTATATTGACATGATGAGACAGAAAGCCTTTGAATCCGATCCTCTTCCATTTTCCCTGGGGTCAGAAAAATATATTGAAGGCATAAGAGTGCAGATGCCTGTCAATACAACAGTTGACAAGCCTCAGGATATAAAAACCGTGGTCAGATTCCTCGGCCTCGACGACAGAAAATTCCATGTGGACCTTACAGGAAGGGGCGATTATGTAAATTACCTCCCGACCAGCAAGCTGCTCATCAGCGTCGACCCGAACTATGTTCTGGCAAACGGTACAGTTAAGGAATACTTCAGGGACAGGCTGGTTTCGCCGATGATATGGGAATATTCAGAATCCGATGCGCTGAAGGGCGACCTTGCAATTATGGACCTTTTTGCCAGCAACGACTGGAAGCGTCCGATATACATGTCAACGACAGTGCCCGGAAGCCAGTATAAGGGACTCGAGAAATTCTTTGTGCAGGAGGGAATGGCTTACAGAATCGTCCCTGTTAAGATCAGTGAATCGGAACCGGGGGAATATGGAATGATAGACCCCCATGTGATGTACGACAATATGATGAACAAGTTCAAGTGGGGCAATGCCGGGGATCCGGATGTATATCTTGACGAGAATAACCGGAGGATGTTTGGAAACTTCAGGCGGATCTTCGGTAACCTGGCAAAAACACTGATCCAGACCGGCGACACCGTCAGGGCCCTGGAAGCTGTCAACAAGGGATTCAGTATAGTTCCTTCAGACAAGATCCCGCATAACTATTTTTCAATCAGGTCGGCTGAAGTGCTGGCCATGGCCGGGAAGAAGGAGGAAGCCGCCGGGATCTTCGAAAGCATTATTAATTATGCCGACGACTATCTCGATTATATCGTGAGCCTCGGGAAGAACGAAAGATATGACCTGGACGCTGATATTGCCATTAACATGCAGTCGCTCCTCGACATTTACTATATGTCTGAAGATCTGGATATGCCCGACACAAGGGCAAAGGTTGAGCCTCTCGTCAGCAATTATTACAGCAGGCTTTACTCCCAGGAGAGGACCAAATGAGATCTTTCAGACCTGGTCCTGTTACACGACTGCTGTTCCCGGAAGCTGTTTTCAGGGTGAATACCCCTGAAAAATTACTATACCTGACATTTGATGACGGACCTGATCCGGTTTCCACGCCCGGACTTCTTGATGAGCTTGATGAGCTTGGCGTGCAGGGAGTTTTTTTCTGCAGCGGGCATGCAGCCGAAAGATTTCCAGAACTGGTCGAACGAACGAGGAGAAGGGGCCATATCATAGGAAATCATGGATATGAACATCTGTGCGGATGGAAAACTCAGGTAAAAGCTTATCTCGATAATGTTGAGAAGGCTGTACCGTATACATCCGGCAGTTTGTTCCGGCCTCCTTACGGAAAGATGACTCCCTCGCAGTACAGGGGACTGAAAAGCAAATTCAGGATCATCATGTGGGATATAATGGCCTGGGATTTTGATCCGCGGTTTTCTCCTGAAAGATCCCTGAATGTCCTGACTTCAAGAATGCGGCCGGGGTCCGTAATTGTCCTTCACGACATACCCTCACCGGGCTGTCGTTCATTCCTCCGGAGATTTGTCGAGACAGCAAAAGTGGAGGGATTTAATTTCGCTGGGGACATATAGCTTTTTGTTATTCCGGCCGAAATATTACATTTGAAAACCATTTGCATATCATAATGAATATTCTTGTTCTTGGATCCGGAGGCAGGGAACATGCTATAGCCTGGAAGCTGTCGCAAAGCAGGAAAGTATCAAAGATCTTCACGGCTCCGGGGAATGCCGGTACTGCAGCCCTCGGTACAAATCTTCAGATCGATCCCTGTGATTTCCACTCCGTCGGGGAAGCCGTGCTGGAAAATGAGATCGGGATGGTTGTTGTAGGACCTGAGGCTCCTCTGGTGGCAGGGATACACGATTTTTTCCTTGCCGATACAAGGCTCAGGGCTGTTCCCGTGATAGGTCCTTCATCGGACGCTGCAATGCTCGAAGGCAGCAAGGATTTTGCGAAGTCATTTCTCACGCGGCACAATATTCCGACGGCAGCATACAGGAGCTTCGACGCCTCCGGGCTTGAAGAAGCACATGCCTTCCTGCAGACCCTGGATCCTCCTTATGTCATAAAGGCCGACGGACTTGCTGCAGGCAAGGGAGTTGTCATCCTCGATGATCCCGGATCAGCAATGGAAGAGGTCAGGGCGATGCTTAACGGCAAATTTGGTCAGGCCGGGAACAGGGTTGTGATCGAAGAATTCCTGAAAGGCATAGAGCTTTCGGTTTTTATTATAACGGACGGCCGCTCCTACAAGCTGCTTCCCGAGGCAAAGGACTATAAGCGCATCGGAGCCGGAGACACAGGACTTAATACAGGAGGCATGGGAGCTGTTTCTCCCGTTCCGTTTGCCGGCAGGACTTTTATGGAAAAGGTTGTCCGGCGAATCATCGATCCCACCATGGAGGGCCTTAAAAAGGATGGGATCCTTTACAAGGGCTTCATATTCTTCGGGCTTATTAACGTGAACGGCGATCCTTACGTAATTGAGTACAACGCCCGCCTGGGCGATCCGGAGACCGAAGCAATAATCCCGAGGATCAGCTCGGACCTGTTTGATCTCCTTGAAGGTGTAGCCAACGGCAACCTGTCGGAGAAGAAAATTGAAACAGACAGCCGTTATGCAGCAGCAGTTATGATTGCCTCGGGCGGTTACCCCGGTCATTATGAAAACGGGAAAATAATCGAGGGACTGGAGGAAACCGGGGATTATATCATTTTTCATGCAGGAACAAAAACTTCAGGCGGGAAAGTCGTTACATCCGGCGGTAGGGTGCTTGCAGTGAGCTCTTTAGGACCCACTCTGGAGGATGCCCTGGAAATGTCGTACAGGGGTGCAGGGGGAATTTCTTTTGAGAATATGTATTTCAGGCCTGATATAGGATTTGACCTCAAGGCTGCAAAATGCTGAAAATCTTCAAGGGTACTGGACCGGGAGTGATCCTTCTTATTGCAGCAACATTTCTGCTGCTATGGATTGGTGCCTTCACCGATCCCCGGGTAACTTCGTATGCCATATTCGATGCCCGTCCGATGCCTCTTTACGGAATTCTGAGGACGCTGCTGGGTGATTCCGGTTTAGCCGGTGCTTTCTTCTCGTCGGCAGTTCTTATACTGATCCTGTTTCTGCTTGTTTACTTCAACACCTCGGTCTTTTTCATTGGTGAGAGGACGTTTCTTCCCGCGGTAATCTATATTTTATTCAGCGCCATTTTCCCGGAGTGCCAAAGTTTGAATCCTGTTCTGCCTGCAGCTGTTTTCCTTGTCCTGGCGATCATGAGAATAATGGATTCCTACAGGAAACAGGGGGTGGCTTACAATTTCTTCGACGCAGGCATACTGTTAGGCATCGGAAGTCTTTTCTATGCCGGACTGATTTGGTTTGGAGTAATTGCCATTGCAGGCATTGTCATTATCCGCACAGGGAGCATCAGGGAGATTGCTGTCACCCTGGCAGGTCTTATTGCTCCCTACCTGATCACAGCAGGGATATTCTATCTGCTTGACAGGGATCTGTTACTTTTCCTTTCGGATATAGGGAAAAATTTATTCGGGAAGGCACCGGATTTCGAATTTACGAAGCTGACAGTAATGATCCTTATCTTTACAGGATTGATACTCATTGTGAGTGTGGCTTACCTGGTCTCGGGGATGAACAAGAAGAAAATAAAGGCCGGGATGACCTTCTCGATCCTGCTCTGGGCATTCTTTCTGTCGCTGGGGGTTTACTTCGTGCTGCCTTCTGTCTCTGTTGAGATCGTTTATATAACTGCTGTCCCGGCGAGCTACATTCTTGCCCACTACCTGATCTTTGTCAGGAAGAGGCTTGTTCCTGAGATTATATTTTCCTTATTTTTCCTGCTTGTCCTGCTTGTGCAGGCTTTTCATCTCTTCGGCAGGGTTACCTGACCATAGAAACCACTCCCACGCCTGAGCCCTGCTGACCATCCTTAAAGTCGTAGTTCAGGGTGTATATTCCGCTTCTGTTACAGGTAAGCTCAACTGATTTGTATGTCTTTCCGGTTTTGGCATCGAAGGAGGAAAGGACCACCTGGTTGGCATCGTTTTTAATTGTCAGGATAAGCTCTCCCTTGGAATCCTCAGCAGTGCAAAGTGAGAATTTATATTTTGTGTTTTTCCATAGCGACATCTGGGCCTTGTAGCGCATCTCGCCTGCTGCCGGTGCCTTTGACAGCTGTATCCTGAAGTCCTTCAGGTATTTGCAGTCAGGACCGGCGTTCATTACGCAGTTGCTTACAAGCTTATCTGTAGTCTGGCCGTTCAGTATGAAACCTGCCGAAAGCAAGACAATGAATGTGATTAAATTCTTCTTCATTTCAGTTATTTGCTATTAGCTTGTTCCTGATCGTTTTTGTTATTTCGATTATACCGGCAAGCTGTTCGTCAGTCATGTCCACAACGCTTGTCTCGGTTTGTTCGACTACCAGGGCGCCGTCAACTTCCTTCGTCACCGGTTCCCCGAGTGTATAGGTGATCCTTACGTCCCTGTATTTTTCCTTTATCGACTGGAGGTCCCGGCACAATTCTCCGAATTCAGTATCCCTGCTGCAGTAAGGGTTTGCCAGGAGAAGAAGGTCGTTAAGTATGATCTTCTGCTCGCCGATCCTGTCGCGAAGAACCGGATCGGGGTATTCTGTCATTACCTGAGTAGCGAGGTACTGACCTTCGATCCACACACCTATTATCATCAGTGCAGAGAGTTGTCCCCTGCTGTTGTCACGCAGGTACCTGTCGATCTGGGTGTATGAATCTATGGAAATGAAGAGCAGGGAATCGAGATTCGACTTGCTTATCGATAGTCTTTTAATAGTCTCGAAATCGAAAAACTGACCTACTTTAAGTCCTTCAGCCAGTTTTCTTATGGATGAGAGAATATCGATCGACGAACCGGTCTTCTCGTACATGTTCAGGTAACCGAGATCAGCTCCCAGGACGCCAAGGGTGAATGCCTTGTCGAAGGAGGTTGTCTGCTTGTTGGCATCTATCGATGATGCCAGGTAATCGGGGGAGAATGGAACTGCCAGCGACTGGAGAAGGTTGGCTATCTCTACAGGCGAGGAAATATTTCTGGCAATATCCTCAATTGCTTCTGTACTCAGCTTTTCAGCTTCAGAGACAGGAATCGTATCTGCCTCCGGGAAAACGAATTCGGCTTTACGGCCGGAGGAATTCCTGCAGGCATTGAATGTCAGCAGAACCAGGACTACAATTATGAAGGACCTTCCTTTGATCATTGCGACGCGTTGATTTATACAAAAATATAAAAAATCAGTTAACAAGGTTCCTGAAAGATTCCTTTCTCAGCCTGATTCTCTCAAACCAGGTCACTCCCCTGGCCAGAAGCTCATAATAGAGAATAATGTAAAGCACAAGCGTACTCAGCAGCACCAGGCTTATGTTGAAAATGAAAGTATCGATCCTGATTCCTAAAAGGTACTTTGCCGGTGAATAAAAATGAGTCCTGAAGCCATACAAACCCTTAGGCGACGGCTCCAGGTACACAGGATCATAGTTCTGGACAATGGTGTTATTATAGAAAAGGATCTTCTTCCTTTCATAGTATTTGGTCACTATTTCTTCAAGTTTGTAGTTGAAATATCTGTCCCTGAGCCTGTCGAGCTCATTCCTGTTGAGGTTGTAAAAACTGTCCATTGCATCATTTGCTCTGTTCGAGGCAAGGCTGAACACTGCACTGGCTCCCAGGAGGTAGGTGAGCACCGAATCGGCAACAGAATCATTGTAGGATCCTGGACTCAGTTTTTCATATAACCTGAATTTCGTTATACCCGGGAAAGCAGAGATACTTTTTAGCTCATTGCGCAGCAGAAGAAGCTGATCGGGCTGGCTGGCAGCTCTGCGTAGCTCAGGTATCCTGTATGTCCTGTTGAATTCAGCCTGGCTGATCTTTTTCCGGAGCGAATAAAAAGTCTCCCCGTCGCGCGTATATTCCTGCCTGCTGTATAGGTTGTCCTTGAACTGAGTTACCATCAAGGCTTCGTAGGTCCACCTGGTGGGCTGGAGCTCTGCAATTACAGGGACTTTTTCCACGCTGCCTATTTTCCTGTTGAGCTTATCGAAGGGGAACATTGCCCCGCTAAGCACCATCATAGGAATTATGAGGAGGGGGATGACGATATAGATGGTAATGGCGGAATTAAATGAAGCTGAAATGTTAAGCCCAATCATGTTCGCGCAGAAAGCTGTAGTAAAGAATGCAATCCAATAACGCATCATCATTCCCTTAATGGCTAAAACCGGGTTGGCGATTATCAGGAACAGGAATGCCTGGATTGCAGAAATGATTATGAGCATTGAGATTTTTGCCAGAAGATAACTGCTCCTGCTCAGGTTCAGGAATCTTTCCCTCTTCAGGATCTTCCTGTCGCGGAAGATCTCCTCCGCACTTATGGTGAGACCGAGGAAGAGAGCTACAATAAGGCTCATGAAGATGTAGATTGGTATATTTTCATTCTCGGCAAAAAGGTAAACGTCCGATTCCGGATCGGGGATATATCTTATAATGAACGACAGGAGCAATCCGAGGATTGGTGCTTCGAGGAGTGTGAGACGGATATACTGGCTGTTTGCCAGCTTGCTCTTCAGGTCCCTGATGAAGTATATTGAGAACTGTTTCAGGCGTCCCGGCCTCTGCAGGTTCCTGTGCGGAGGCTCCGTAACCTCGGGAAGACTCGAAACAGGATGTCTTTCCAGGAACCTTCCGGCCCATTCCTTCGGTTTGACTTTCCTTTTATCGGTGTACTTTCCGAATTCATCGACAACATTCGCTTCAATAATGTTGAAGATGAGCTCTGCATTGACATTCCCGCATGAAGGGCATTCACCCACATTTGAATTGATCTGGGCATCGAGAGTTTTGAAATATACCACGGCATTCACCGGGTTGCCGAAGTAAGCCATGCATCCTCCCTGGTCGAGGATAACCACCTTGTCGAACATCTTGAATATCTCCGAGGATGGCTGATGGATTACGGTGAAGATAAGCTTCCCCTTCAGGGTCAGATCCCTGAGCAGGTCCATAAGGTTTTCCGAATCCCTTGAGGAAAGCCCTGACGTGGGTTCATCAAGAAAAAGGACCGAAGGTTCCCTGATGAGCTCCAGAGCGATGTTGAGCCTCTTTCTCTGGCCTCCGCTTATCACCTTGTTGAACTGGCTGCCTACCTTGAGGTTTCTTTTATCAAGAAGCCCGAGGTTCGAGAGGGTGCGGTCAACAATATCTGTCAGCTCCTTTTTGTCTTTCCCGCTGAAGGACTGACTGGCTGCAAAATACAGGTTCTCGAAGACCGTGAGATCCTCAATCAGCAGATCATCCTGGGGAACATAACCCAGGATCCCTTCCAGCTCCCTGCTATTCCCGATCACATCCAGTCCGTTGATCCTGATAGTGCCTGAAGAAGGTTTCTCTATCCCGCATAAAAGGTTGAGCAGGGTTGTTTTTCCCGATCCGCTTGCACCCAGGATCCCGACAAGGCTCCCCTCGTCGATCGAAAAACTCACGTCATCAACAGCGGCATGACCTTCAACAAAGTTGTAGGTGAGATGTTCCACATTGAAAGAAAGCTTGTGAATAATGACATCCGACAGGAATGTGGAACTGATGTCGCTGTAGAATATGGGATAACCGCCGGAAGATCTCAGGGACGATCCCTTGGCAAATGAGTACACCTGCCCGGGCCTAAGCGGCAGTCCGTTAAGGAACAGCTGTTCATCCGAGAAATACTTTACGAAGAAAAGGTCCACACTGGCGATCTTTAGGAAGCATATGGTTGTGCCGGTGTAGCCGGTGAGCATTCGCTTGCATAATTCGCATGCCTCATGCCCCGGGTAAAGGACCAGTATTGCACTGTTGACAAGCTTTGCGGGATCGTCATTCCTGACGAATTGTCCTGTTGCGGCGAACTCATCCGGAGAGATCCTGAACACCTCTGCTACTGTATTGATGATGTTCATTCTCTGCGGTGTGAACCGGCGGTCGGAATTCAGCAGCTCATAGAGACGCATGAGCACAACAGCCTTCTGTTCCTGGTTCAGGGTCCGGTTTATTTTCTTACAGATCCCAAGGACTTTTACGGAATCCTTTACGGATGGAGGAGCGGGTTGAGCCTCAGCTGATTTTTCAATAACCGGGCCAGCATGTTCGTCAAAAAGAGCCAGGTATTCCCTTACACTTTCGCTGGAGAGCTGCTTGTCGAGAAATCCAACGACATAGCTGCGTTCATCCTCGATCATACCGCCGTCCTGTTTGACGATCAGCGCAAACAATTCCATCAGTGCCTTCAGGATCTCTTCACTCATGCACGGATTGTTAAAGCATAGCTTTCAGCGAACCGAAGATAAGGAAAAAAACTAGTTTTTGCGGGTAACCTTCCTTACAAATTTTCTCTGGATCCATCCCGGGGCAACAATGATCCCTGCAATCAGGAACGGATAATAGCTTATTAATCTCCACAGGAGAGCCATGGCTATCGCAAGGCCTCCCGCAACGGCGGGATCGGATGGCAGCAGGTCGGATATATACCTGCCCAGGATGATCTCCGAAAAGCCGCTGCCGCCCGGTGTAGGGCTTACCAGCATAATGACCCAAAGGACCAGCTCTCTGGCAAAAACCAGGAACAGGTCGATTGAGCTGAAGAATGCCAGTAGAATTGCATTTACCACCCAGTACCTCGATGTCCAGGTGAGGAATGTTGTGAGAATTGCCCTGGACCAGAATTTCCACGATTCATGCTTCAGTTCTGCTGAGCTTTCAATAAGATCAATGGCGGCTTTTTCTGCATGGGATTTCCAGCGTCTCAACCCGGGGAGTCTGAATATTCCTGTAATTATCCTGCTGATTACACGGGGGTTGACGAAGAGGCCGTAGCCTATAAGCAAAACCCAGGCAAGAATGACAATATAACCGATCACTGCAACCAGGACCAGGTTGTTGAGAAGAGCGGGCCCGGTTCCATGCAGGGAAGTGATGAACAGGTCCCTGCCGCCGATAAGAAGCACAAGCAGGGGAAGCATTATGACAAAATAAAGTTCGTCAAGAAATGAAGTAACCAGAGTCACTGCAGTGCTCCGTCCTGTATTTAATCCTTCCTTATGAAGGAAAATTACTGCCAGGGCAGTGCCTCCCACAGTCGACGGAGTTACGGCAGAAGCGAACTCCCAGAGAATTATAACGTTGAAGGATTGCCTCCATGTAAGGTCATTGTTGGTGAGGATCCTGATCCTGAGCATATAGAAAAAGGTCCTCATAACGACTAAACTTATCGCAACGGTGAGCCAGAAAACAGATCTCCAGGAGAAGGATATTGCATTGAAAACGTCAGTATTCAGATCCTTTGCTATAAGCCATATAACTACCGCCAGCCCGAGAATCAGCGGAACGATTATTCTCTTCGGGCTCAGCTGCCTTACAATATCACCTTGATCATCGGACTTCATACGGCCTAAAGATTCAACAAATTTAGCTCAATTCCAACAGCAGGTAGTTATGGAAATTTTGACTACTTTTAGGGTTATTAATGTATCTTATACACTATATGTCAGATACTTACATCATAAAAAGGAGCATTGCACTGACCATCATTCTGGCAATCAATGCAGTACTAAGCCTTGCAAGCCGGGCGGAAGGCCGCGAAACCAGGGACTTCAACTTCGGCTGGAAATTTCACAAGGGAGATATTGTGCGGGGACAGGAACCTGGCCTCGATGACTCAGGCTGGAGAAACCTCGACCTTCCACATGACTGGACAATAGAGGGACCTTTCAGCCGGGAAAATTCAAGCTGCACCGGTTATCTGCCCGGCGGGATCGGATGGTACAGGAAATCCTTTCCAGTGTCGGGAGAGGATGAAGACCGCAGGTTCCTGATAAGTTTCGACGGGGTGTACAATAACAGTGAAGTGTGGATAAACGGAGAATATCTGGGGAAAAGGCCGAACGGTTATATCTCGTTCTGGTACGACATCACCCCTTACCTGAAATTTGGAACGAACAACCTTATTGCGGTAAAGGTTGATCATACACAGGATGGCGATTCCCGCTGGTATACCGGGTCAGGCATCTACAGGGATGTAAAGCTTATTACCACCGACTGGGTTTATGTGAAGCAATGGGGTATATATTGTACAACTCCGGAAGTCTCGACAGAGAAAGCATCGCTTTCGGTCAATACGGATATTGTTAACGGGACAGGGAAGAAAGCGAAGGTGCTTGTTTCAAGCATCCTGAAGTACAGGGACAGGGAAATCGGTTCAGCCCAGAGGAAAATAACCCTCGAAGCAGGAGCAGGAAGCCTCCTTAACCAGCTTATAACTGTTGAGAAGCCTGAATTATGGGATGTTGATGATCCGAACCTTTACACCCTCGAAACCAGGATCAGATGCGGAAAAATGTCTGATATTGTAATAACTCCCGTTGGATTCCGGACGATCAGGTTTGATGCAGACAAGGGATTCTTTCTTAACGGAAGGAACCTGAAGCTGAAAGGGATCTGCATGCATCATGATGCCGGAACCCTGGGTTCTGCAGTACCGAAGGAAGAACTTTCCAGACGGCTCGACATCCTGAAGGAAATGGGTTCCAACGCCATCAGAACCAGCCACAATCCTTTTTCATCCTACTTCATGGACCTCTGCGACGAAAAAGGATTTCTTGTGATTGGTGAAGCCTTTGATGAATGGGAACTTCCGAAGAAGAAATGGCTGGAGGGTTGGAATGCAGGAACTCCGGGCAAGCAGGGTTATGCCGAATACTTTGAAGAATGGGCAGAAAGGGACCTGAAGGATTTTATCCTGAGGGACAGGAACCATCCATCACTTATAATGTGGAGCATAGGCAATGAGATCGACTATCCCAACGATCCCTATACCCACCCCATACTTAATACCGAGGCCAATCCCCAGACCTGGGCAAAATTCAGCGAAACGCTTCCCCATGCCGACAGGCTTGGCGAAGTAGCAAGGAAACTGGCTGCCATAATAAGGGAACTCGACAAAACACGACCGGTGACCGCCGGTCTGGCCTCAGCACTGATGTCGAATGAGACAGGATATTCCGATGCCCTTGATGTCGCAGGATACAATTACCAGGAGTTCAGGTATGAAGCTGACCATAAAAAATATCCGGCCAGGCCTCTCTACGGAAGCGAAAACGGAATGACCCTCGAAATGTGGAATTATGTAGCCAACAACGACTATGTGATGGGACAGTTCCTCTGGACAGGCATTGAATATCTGGGAGAAGCAGGCCGCTTTCCGACACGATCCAGCACTGCAGGAGTAATAGACCTTGCGGGCAACAGGAAACCGGAATTCTATTTCCGCCAGAGCATCTGGAGCGAAAAGCCCATGGTCTTTATCGGGACCACCGACCGACTCACGGAGAGGGGTCCTGTAAGCTTGTGGGCACATAAAAGGGTGGATCCTGTGTGGAACTATGAAGAAGGCAGGACCATAAGCGTAAATGCTTTTTCGAACTGTGAGGAAGTGGAACTCTTTATTAACGGACGCTCCCTCGGCAGCCGTAAAATGTCAGATTTCCAGAACAGGACGATCACCTGGGAGATCCCTTTTGAAAAGGGAACCCTGAGAGCAGTCGCAAGGAACAAAGGGACAGAGGCTGCAAAATATGAAATTAAGACTACAAGCACCCCGGCAGTGATTGCAGCTGCCTGCAATGAAACTGTACTAAAAGCTGACAGAAAGGACATATCACATATCCGGGTAACCATCTGCGATGAAAACGGCAGTACTGTTTACAACGCTGCAAACGAGATAATGTGCGAGGTCACAGGTCCGGCACGCGTCATCGGGATGGAAGATTCAAATCCTTCCAACTTAGAGGATTACAAGGATAACAGGCAGCATGCTTTCCACGGGAAGCTGCTGGTCTACCTTCAGTCGACTGGTAAAACAGGAAAGGTAGAAGTGAAACTTACATCTCCGGGACTATCGGGAACAACACTGGCGCTTTCAGCTGAAGAATAGATTATGACGAAAAGATTATTTACAGTCCTGGCCATTGCGTGGCTTTGCAGCGAGGTTTTTGGACAGCCGGTCCTGCCTCAGGTCAGCATAAGCGCTGACCTTAACAGGGAAATCGGAAAGCTTGACCCTTTCTGGGCATGGTTTGGCTACGATGAGCCAAATTACACATATATGAAGGACGGGAAGAAGCTCCTTTCGCGACTGGCAGAATTGAGCCCTGTGCCGGTTTATGTAAGAGCCCATAACCTGCTCACCTCAGGCGACGGCATACCTGCTCTGAAATGGGGCTCGACCAACATGTATACGGAAGATGAGCATGGCAATCCCGTATACGACTGGACGATAATCGACAGCATCTTCGATACTTATATCGACAGAGGGATGAAGCCCCTGGCACAGATGGGCTTCATGCCTGAAGCCCTGTCGTCAGCTCCGCAGCCATACAGGCATTACTGGAAACCGGGAGATCCTTATGATGACATTTACACCGGCTGGCGTTTCCCTCCGAAGGACTACGATAAATGGGGAGAACTCATTTACCAGTGGGTAAAACACTCAGTAGAAAGGTATGGCGCTGAAGAAGTAACGACCTGGTACTGGGAACTATGGAATGAACCTGACGCAAAATACTGGGGAGGGACGGTTGAGGAATATTGCCGTTTGTATGATTACACTGCCGATGCGGTGAAGCGTGCATTGTCTTCAGCAAAGGTAGGGGGTCCACATGTAACAGGACCTGCAAATTCCAACGCGGCAAAATTCCTGACAGATTTCCTTGAACATTGTGAATCGGGGACTAATGCCGCCACCGGGAGCACAGGCGCACCGCTCGATTTCGTAGCTTTTCATGCAAAGGGAGCACCCAGGTTCATTGACGGAGTGGTACGTATGAACATGGGAACTCAGCTTCGGCAGATTGACAGGGGATTTGCAATAGTCGCAGCAAATAAGAAATACCGCCATATCCCTGTGATCATAGGGGAATGCGATCCTGAAGGCTGTGCTGCCTGCGGAATGACTCAGTATCCGCAGAACGGATACCGGAACGGGACTATGTATTCGAGTTATACGGCGTCTTCGTTTGCAAAGATCCACGATCTGTGTCTGGAGTACGGAATCAATCTCCTGGGTGTTGTTACCTGGGCTTTTGAATTTGAGGATCAACCCTGGTTCCACGGTTTCCGCGACCTCGCAACAAATGGTGTCGACAAGCCGGTTCTCAACGTATTCAGGATGCTTGGCATGATGGGTCCCGTGAGGATAGAGGCAGTTTCAGATGCAGGACTTGGCTGGAAGGATATTGTCGAATCGGGAGTGAGGGGTGAAGGTACGGAAATCGGGGCACTGGCATCAAAAGGCGATCAAAAGGCTTCAGTGATAATATGGAATTACCATGACGATGATAAAAGTTCACCGGATGCCGTAATAACTTTGAACGTGAAAGGAATTCCTTCGCGGAGGGCCAGGGTTACCCAGTACAGGATAGATCGTGACCATAGCAACTCCTATGAAGCATGGAAGAAAATAGGTTCACCCCAGGACCCTACGCCAGCACAGTACGCACTTCTTGACGAAGCCGGGATGCTGGCTGTGTCTGATCCTGAATCAGTTGTGAGAGTTAAAAAAGGAACCCTGGCGATCAGGACATCGATCCAGCGCCAGGGTGTGGGCCTTATTCAGATTGAATGGTAAGAAAGGTCATGCAGTTGTGCAGTCGTAAAGCCGCTACCTTCGTGATGCAGCAGTTAAATCAGAATCTCCCGGACCGCAAGACTGCAGGACCGCAGGACTGCACGACTTAATTTACTTCTTGTCGTAGGCTGCGGTAGTCTTCATTTCTGCGCCATCGCGGCCTGTGCGGGCAGATTCAATAAGCAGGACCTTTCCTCCTTCGGAAAGCTTCCATGTATCGGATGAAAGCATAGTCCGTGATTCTCCGCCCATGTCAAAGGTCATGGTGTGGGCAAGTTTCAGCGATGCCTTGTCATCCGACCATGTAGCGGTTGTCTTCCTTGATGAATTGAACATAGGGTTCTCGCTTACCGTACCGTCGAGATTGTATTTGGCGGAGGTTTTCATCTCCTGACCGTCCATACCGCTCATTGCGCTCTCAACGGTGAGAACTTTTGCGTCCTGGGTAACAGTCATTGATGCTGCTGCCATCCGGAACTGGCTCTCGCCGAAATTGCTTTTTGATTCATTCAGTGCCCATGTGCCTGCGAAATTGCTCTGGGCAAAAAGTCCTGCCGAAAGCAAGAGGAAAGCTGATGCTAGAAATACTCTCATAATATTGATTTTTGGTTAGTGATTATTGAAAAAAGATCATTATTTAATAGACAATGGAATCAGGTGCTTTATTCCTGATGTGCAAATTTATTCACAAAGGAATATCATTGGTCCCCATGAGACCACTAATTATCTGCTTAATGAGTTAATTATTGTTAAGTATGCCGGCTAATTGTTTTCTGGTTATTTCTTCTTCTCAACAATGATTGTGCATTTCATAGCCAGTGCGGCTATCGTGCCGACGGCAGCAAAGGCAGGTGCAAGTACCACTCCCAGGGCTCCGATTGTGACCGGGAATTCCATCAGGGTTTCGTCTTTTTCATTCTTGATTATGATCCTGGTTGCATTTCCTTCCCGGATGATCTCTTTTACCTTTGAAAGCAGCTCATCGCCGGATACCCGGAAATATTCCCTGTTTGTTTCTTCCATTGATAATGTTTGTGTTTAATTATGCAATTTAAATGAATTCCGTAACTTCTGGCAGGCTTTTCCTGTTCTTTTCAGGTGTACCATCAAATCCGGGCAGAGGATATCCCAGCGGAGTTATGGCAAAGATCACCTCATTCTCTTGTGGTTCTAA
>JALONU010000123.1 GCA_025454775.1 Bacteroidales bacterium
CATGAGTGACACGTGGGTCTATGATGTAATCAGCAACACCTGATCTGATCAGCTCATCGGCAGTATTAAAATCACGGATCCCGCCAACAAGAACTACCGGTATTTTTACTTTCTCCTTAAGTCTCTTTGCTGCCTCTCGGTAGTATACTCCCTTTCTCGAAACAGGAGAGAACGATCCGTCAGGATTACCGGTAACCAGGGCGCCGATCGTGCCTCCGCTTACCTCAATTGCGTCTGCACCTTCCTGTTCCAGCATTGTTGATACAACTGTCATCTCTTCTGTGTTGAAGCCTCCCGGCAGGAAATCATCTGAATTGATCTTTACCAATACCGGGAAATCGTTTCCGGTCGCCTTCTTTACAGCGCTGATAATTTCAAGCAGGATTCTTGCCCGGTTTTCGATGGAGCCTCCATACTCATCATGCCTTTTGTTAAAGAATGGTGACAGGAATTGGCTGATAAGCCAGCCGTGAGCAGCATGTATCTGAACTCCGTCGAATCCTGCTTCTTTGGCCCTTACAGAAGCATCCCTGAACGCAATAACAACATCACCGATTTCTTTCAATGACATTTCTTTACCTATTCTGCCTTCAGGTGTATCCAGGACAGAAGGCCCAAGCGGTGTGGCTCCGCTCAGAAGGGGAGAAGTGAACAAACCGGAATGGACGAGCTGTGAAGCAACCGGAACTCCTTCCTTATGAACAAAGTCAGTTAATCGTCTCAGTCCGGGAACTAGCTTATCATCATAAATACCGAGCTGTCCGGGAGAGCTTATTGAATCCTGCGATACGTATGCCATTTCTCCCATTATCATTCCTGTTTCACCTCTGGCAGCTGGTAACAATGCACTTATGAGGGCCGGAGATGTTGATCCGTCAAAATTTGCTCTTCCCTGCCATGTTGCAGAATATATAAACCTGTTTTTCAGCTCAATATTTCTGATCCTGGATTTTTGAAATAACGCAGAACTACTTACCGTATCCTTCTGTAATTCAACTTTTTCTTTTTCACTATCAGGCTTTTTCCTTACAAGTACCGATAATGATGTTGTGTACATGTGGATCATATTCTTGCCTAGCAAGGGAGAGAATTCTCCTCCGCCATATATCCCCAGCCAGGGTATTTTTTCACCCTTGCAAAGAGGAAACTGAAGCTGGCTGATTATTTCTTCCTTCATAACCTTGTTGTACATCAGCCTTCCTCTCGCTGCACAGTCAGCATGAAAAACTGCCACCGGCTTTCTGCCGTCACAACGATCCAGGATCTTTACCATCAGTTTTTCAACTCCGTCATGTATCCTGGCTTCGTTTCTTCTTGCCAGCCATAATTTTTCTCCCTCTGCGCAGGGCAGTCCGTAAATGCTTCCGCTTCCGTCCTGCAAAGGCACAGCACCATTTATATAATAGCTGCTTCCGTATTCTTCCCGGTACACAGAAGGAAGTTCAAGTGCAAAAGGTGCAAAAACAAGAACATCTCCCGGTGAAGATGTCACAGGCATACCAAGCCTTTCGGTCCATCTTTTCCAGGCAGGCTTTCCATCAAGTTCACATGTTATCCCGCCTGGAGCTGTACGAGTGACAACGAACGGATCGCCAATTATATCGAAACCATGGTTTGCCATAGAAATCAGGTCGAGTGTCGGGTCAGCCAGTCCGGTCAATATTGCCCCTTTCTCGAAGATTTCATCATTAAAAAACTGAAAGTTGCTGACAAACTTCATATTATCAATTGAAACGCCTCCGATTATCGGGATTCCTGATCCGGATACAGATTCTATTCCGGCAAGGAACTTTTCTATTTCAGCTATTGCTGTAGGATAGTGCAGGATTAAAATGTTTATCTTATCGTTCTTCCTGAATAATTCATCAGCAAGTTTTCGGCCTGTTTCATAAGGGTCAGAATTGCCAACCGACTCTATTCCTGCAACGGCAAATTCATTCCCCGGCCCCTTGATTGCCATAACTGCCAGGGCTTTCAGGGATTCATTCGGTCCCTCAATCCCGATGACACCCGCTCCCGTGCAGCCTGTAACAATAGCACCGGGAGCGAGCCTATGAGCTTCACTCAATATTTCACGAAAATTATGGCCCATCCCGGTGTAGAATAATATAAGATCACAATCAAGAGTCTTTTCTCCCGAAAGTGCGTTTTCGAGACAATCAGCTATGGCTCTCCTGGAGTCAACTATGCTTGATGATGCAGAGAAGAATTGTAGCATGGGATTATAGGTTAATCGTTTTTGAGTTAATGAGCCTGAAGACCGAAGTCCAGTGCCACAACTTTTTCGCTTCCGTCTTCCCCAGCCTTGTTTAAGTAAATTTATTCATTAAACTATCACCAGGCAAATATTTTTTTATAGTGATTTTTTGCAGAAAAATCCATTTTCCGGATCAGAAAATCTGATTCCAACCGGCTTCAGGCCATACTTTTCCCGGTAATTCTTTCCAATGATTCAAATCCATACTCCGAAGAACTCCGGTTGTAAAATTGTAGAACTGTCTAATTGGTTGTAGATCAGACATATATAGAATTTATAAACATTATGTCAACAAATTCTGATGCCGATTGTTCCCCAAACTGACAGCAGATGCCCGAATGCGACATTTTATCACATATGCGTATTTTATATGAGAAAATACTTATTTTCGCCTTAAAACCGCATTATTTGGGAAAAAACGACAAAATAAATTTGCTTGTGATATAAAATAAAATAAATTTGTATTCAATAAGTAAAGTTGGTCTAACCTTTAATTCTTTAAAACATGACAAAAAAAGATTTAGTTGCTGCTATTGCAAAGGACGCAGGTCTTTCACTTAAAGACTCAGGAAAAGCTCTGAATTCATTCGTAACATCCGTTACAAAAGCTATGAAAAAAGGCCAGAGGCTTCAGCTTCCTGGTCTTGGCACTTTCAAGGTAGCCAAGAGGAGTGCAAGAGTTGTCCGCAACCCGCGCACAGGTGCAAAACTGAATGTCCCGGCCAAGAAAGTTGTTAAATTCAAGGCAGCTCCTGCTCTCGACAAAGGTCTTTAATCTTTAGCGATTGAGATTGCTGAGGGGTGTTTATTCACCCCTCTTTTTTTTTCAACAAAAGAACTTAAATTCGGAATACCACTTCTTGGAAAGCATTTTTTTACTATTTTTGATTTCTTCATACTGTCCAAAACTGTAGCGGATGAATTGCATTATCGTTGACGATGACAAAATGAGCTGCAAACTCCTCGAGGGTTACGTGAAGAAGTCGTCGGCACTGAACCTCATCGGCTCCTACAGCGAATCAATAGCCGCAAGGAATATCCTTACAGAAAGAAAAGATATCGACCTAATTATTCTCGATATCGAAATGCCGGAACTCAACGGATTCGACTTCATCGGCAGCCTAGACAACCCGCCCAACATCATCATTGTCACCTCAGGCGAAGATTACGCCCTCAGGGCCTTCGACTTCAACGTGGTCGACTACCTTCTTAAACCCATAAGCTACGGACGCTTCTGCAAAGCCATTGATAAAACCGTACGCTATTACTCGCGCAGGGAAACATCGGGTACGGGCGACGAAGAGATCTTTATCAAGAAAGGCTCATCCCTGGTTAAACTCAAACTGAAGGACATTATCTATATTGAAGCTCTTGAGAATTACGTAACCCTCACGACAAGAGACGACAAGTTCACCATCCATTTCACAATGAAAGCCATCGAGAACCAGCTTCCCGCAGGCGTCTTCATCAGGGTGCACAGATCGTATATCATCAACAAGAGCATGATCCAGTCAATAAAGGAAAACTCGCTTGACCTGACTGTCGGAAATGCAGTCAAGAGCATACCTGTCGGAAAATCATTCAGGGATGACCTCCTGAAAGATATAAACGTGATGGCCAGGTAACTCCATCCTAATGCTCACAAACCGCCAGCTTTTTCTGATGCACCTCGGGCAGACATCCCCTGCGCCTATGATGCTTGAAATCGTGAAAGCCGAAGGCGTATTCCTCTACGGCCCCTCGGGAGAAAAATATCTCGACCTTGTTTCGGGTGTGTCGGTAAGCAATACCGGACACAGGCACCCCAGGGTAACCGAAGCAATAAGGAAGCAAACCGAAGAATACCTTCACCTGATGGTTTACGGCGAAATGATCCAGTCGCCCCAGGTAAGGTACGCCGGCAAGCTTGCAGAAATCCTTCCGCCGGCACTGGACAGCACCTACTTCGTCAACTCGGGAAGCGAAGCCGTGGAGGGAGCACTGAAACTTGCAAAGAGATACACAGGACGGTCAGGGATCGTTTATTTCCGCAATGCCTACCACGGGAGCACTCACGGTGCGCTGAGCGTCCAGGGCAGCGAAACCTTCAGAGCTGCCTACCGGCCTTTGCTCCCGGATACCAGGCAGGTAGGATTCAACACTCCTGAATCATTCGAAGCAATAGGAGAGGAGACAGCCTGTGTGATAATAGAACCTGTTCAGGCCGAGGCAGGTGTCATACCTGCCGATCAGGGCTTCCTGCAGGCACTCAGAAAGAAGTGCACTGAATGCGGAACACTCCTGATATTCGACGAAGCCCAGACAGGCTTTGGACGGACGGGAACCATGTTCGCCTTCGAGAGGTACGGCACTGTTCCCGACATACTCGTCCTGGCAAAGGCAATCGGAGGAGGAATGCCCCTGGGAGCCTTTGTGTCCTCCCGGGAAATAATGTCAGTGCTTTCCGTGAACCCGCAACTCGGACATATTACAACGTTCGGAGGACATCCGGTATGCTGTGCTGCCGGGCTCGCAGCGCTGGAAGTGATCATGGAGGAAAACCTTACGGCCGGATGCAATGAACGATCCATGCTCCTGAGGAAAGAACTCCGTCACCCGTCAATATCCTGCATCAGGGGAGAAGGCCTGCTGCTGGCCGTTCAGCTTAAGAGTCCCGAAGCGGTAAACCGTATTATTCAGCATGCACCGGAATTCGGTCTCATCCTCGATTACTTCCTTTTCTGCGGAGACGCTTTCCGGATAGCCCCTCCGCTGACGATAACCGAAGACGAAATAAAATACGCCTGCCGGCAGTTATTAAAACTAATAGGAGAGGCTTCTTAAGAAAGCAGGTATGAAGAAAAGGATATACCTTATTATTATATGTACCCTGGCATTTCTCAGCAGCCGGCAGGTGTCAGGTCAGAACAGGGATCTGCCAGGCATGCTCCGCCATCTCTACAACAGGATACTTTTCACCGTGTCCGATGAAGAGAAGGTGAGGCTGAACGATTCCATTGTCCTCCTGATGGACAGATACACAGCAGCTGATTCGGCATTTACCCACAACCTGAAAGATCTAAGGTTCCTCGGACAGCTTAGTTCTTCCGATTCGAAAGTAAGGATCTACACATGGAACCTGGTTCTCAGGGAAGGTTCAAACAGGTATTTCTGCTATCTGCTTTACAAGCCGGGGAAACGAAGTCAGCACAGGGTAACAAAGCTGACAGGGGAAAACCGGCAGGAGGAAATACTTACCGGCAGGGTATACACTCCCGATGACTGGTATGGGGCGCTGTACTACGCAATACAGCCTTCACGTAAGGATTATGTTGTCCTGGGTCTCGATTTCGGAACTAACCTTGTTTCAAGGAAGATAATCGACATCCTCAGATTTAATGAGGACGGAAGTGTTGTCTTCGGGAAAGACATACTGTTCAAGAACGGAAGTCCCCTGCACAGGGAGGTTATCGAATACTCATCGGAGGGTGTTGTGTCGATGAGGTTCCTGAAGAAGGGACTGATTGTTTTCGACCATATTGACACATTCTCGGCCGGCAGCGACAATGAGAAATCAAGGGGCGCAGGGCTTTCATTCGACGGCTATGTTTATAAAAAGGGTGTCTGGACCTTCACCGAAGGGATTGACGCCCGGAATCCGAAAAAATGAATTAACGACCTGAAGCAGACACGATATGGCAGGAATAAAGATGACTTATCTTTTATGTCTCGACGATCACCGGAATTTTACTGAGGAGGTCAGGAAAAGGTTCAGCGATGGATCAAGGTACCGGATAGAAGCTTTCCATGCTTCACAGGATCTTATCTCAGGATTCAGGAGGGAGAAGGAAAAGAACGTGTGCAAGGTGGCGATCATCTGCGTACCGGATTCAACTGAGCAGCTGGGCATGATCGACGATCTTACGATCGAAATCAGGAAGGCTGATCCATCGGCCGGAATGGTACTGCTCATCCCGCCCGAGAAAATGGATGAAGCCAGGAAAGCCATAAGGTTTAATATAGATGCATATGTTCCGAGAAACAGCAATGCGGTGCTGAGGATACATAATGCCGTTAAAAAGCTGATCAGCGAACAAAACATAATGATCTTCAGGAAGAGAAGGAACCTGTCTCTATATGTGCTTCTCGGGTTCACAATCCTCGTCGTTCTGCTTGTGCTTATTACGCGCCTGAAGCTTCCGCAATATTACTGAGTGACTATTTGTCAGATTTTTCCGATGGCACGGCATTTGAAATGAGTGGGCAGAAAAACCGTATAAACCTAAAACTCTATTCATATGCAAACCGGAAAAATTGGTGTTACCACCGAGAACATCTTCCCGATAATCAAGAAGTTCCTTTATTCAGACCATGAGATCTTCCTCAGGGAGCTGATCTCCAATGCCGTGGATGCTACACAGAAGCTCAGGGCAATTGCCTCTGCAGGTGATTTCAGGGGTGAGCTTGGAGACCTGACAATCCGGGTCTCGGTCGAAAAGAAGAAAAAAACGATCAAAGTATCCGACACCGGCATAGGAATGACCCGTGAGGAACTTGACAAGTACCTTAACCAGATAGCTTTTTCGAGCGCCAACGATTTCCTCGACAAGTACAAGGATCAGGCAAATTCGATAATCGGTCATTTCGGTCTCGGGTTCTATTCATCATTCATGGTTTCAGACAGCGTTGAAGTTATAACCCGCTCATACCAGGAGGATGCAGCCGCAGTTAAGTGGACCTGTAGCGGAAGTCCCGAATTCACCATCGACGATGCGGAAAGAAGTTCGCGTGGTACGGATGTGATACTGCATATCGACAAGGATTCAAAGGAGTTCCTTGAAGAGAGCAGGATCGAGCAGCTTCTGAAGAAATACTGCAAGTTCCTGCCGGTGGAGATCGCTTTCGGCAAGGAACAGGAATGGAAGGACGGGAAATATGTCGACACCGGAAAGGACAAGATTATGAACAACACGAAACCCGCCTGGACGCTCAAGCCTTCAGACCTTAAGGATGAAGATTACAGCAAGTTCTACAGGGAACTTTACCCCGCGGGAGAAGAACCGCTATTCAATATTCACCTCAACGTGGATTATCCTTTCAAGCTTACCGGAATACTTTATTTTCCCAGGATAAAAAGCAATATTGAAATACAGAAGAACAAAATTCAACTCTACTGCAACCAGGTCTTTGTCACCGACTCTGTCGAGGGAATTGTTCCCGAGTTCCTCACTCTCCTGCATGGAGTGCTCGATTCGCCCGATATACCCCTGAACGTCTCGAGGAGCTATCTGCAGAGCGATTCCAATGTTAAGAAAATCTCGATGCACATAACAAAGAAGGTTGCCGACAGGCTTAACGAGCTGTTCAGGAGCAACCGCGAGGAATTCGAGAAAAAGTGGGACAGCCTGAAGCTGTTCATTGATTACGGCATGATAACAGAGGAGAAATTCTATGAGAAGGCGTCGAAGTTTGCATTGCTGAAAACCACCGACGATAAGTATTTTACCTTCGAGGAATACGAAAAGCTGATAAAGGAAAACCAGACCGACAGGCACAAGAACCTTGTGTATCTGTATTCAACCAGTAAGGTCGATCAGTATGCCTATATTGAGAAAGCCAGGGCCAGGGGCTATGATGTACTTAACCTTGACGGGCAGCTCGACGTTCACCTGATCAATTTCCTGGAGTCGAAATTCAAGGATTCAAGGTTCGTAAGGGTCGATTCGGATGTGATTGATAATCTTATCCAGAAGGAGGAGCCCAAAGACTCGAAGCTGACAGCAGAGGAAAAGAATGACCTCAGGAGCATCTTCAATGTACGCACAAAATCAAAGGAAATTTATAACGTTGTAATTGAGGCACTTGACGAAAAGGAGGCACCTGTCGTAATCACACAGTCGGAGTTCATGAGAAGGATGAAGGACATGTCTGCCCTTGGAGGAGGCATGAACTTTTATGGTGACCTTCCGGACAGCTATAACCTGGTCGTAAATCCCGGGCACCCTCTTGTTGTGAAGATATCCGAAGAATTGAGGAAGGACAACGGGGAGCAGCTCGAACAGAATGCAGCCGCGATGAAGAAGCTGAAGGAAGAGGTTGAATTCATGGAGAAGGAGCACGGACGGAAAAAGCCCGAGGAGATAAGCCAGGTGGAGAAGGATGACCTTGAGAAGCTTCGCAAGGAGCTTGGAGATGTTGAGGCAAAGAGGAAGGAAATGCTTGAGACTTGGGGCTCAGGAAATAAGATGGTCAGGCAGCTTGTAGACATCGCTCTTCTGGCTAACAGCATGCTTAAGGGTGAAGAGCTGGCTGCCTTCGTTAAGCGAAGCGTGGAACTTCTCTGAACCTCTCACTCCT
>JALONU010000017.1 GCA_025454775.1 Bacteroidales bacterium
CGTGCTGCTGCTGCATATTTGATTGCATCATACTTATTCATGCCTGCGCTCTTGCGCTGATTGGCAAATTCAACAAGCAGAATTCCGTTCTTCGACACAAGACCGATCAGCATTATAAGTCCTATCTGGCTGAATATGTTCATCGTTATGTTAAAATACCACATTACAGCCAATGCCCCCGTAAGTGCGAGAGGCACTGTCATCATAACTATGAATGGATCCTTGAAGCTCTCAAACTGTGCCGCAAGTACAAGGAAAATAAGAACAAGGGCCAGTGCAAATGCAAACATCAGGCTCGATGAACTCTCCATGAAGCGATGAACTCTCCATGAAGTCCTTGGAGTCGCCGGCAAGGGCTGTCCTGAAAGAATCATCAAGGACCTCCCTGGCTATCCTGTCCATCTCCTCTAGCCCCTCGCTTATGGTCTTTCCTTTTACAAGACCGGCAGAGACAGTGGCTGCGACGAACCTGTTATACCTGTACAACTGTGGAGGAGCCGTTTCCTCTGTAAGAGTCACAAGGTTGTCGAACTGTATCATTTCGCCCCTGTCATTCCTTACGTATAACGATTTCAGATCCAGGGGTTTATTGCGGTCGGAGCGTGCCAGCTCACCTAATATCTGGTATTGCTTGCCATTCATGAAAAAGTATCCGAACCTTTGCCCGCTGAGAGCCAGCTGAAGAGTCTGCCCTATGCTTTGTGTGGAAACCGACAGGGTAGTCGCCTTATCCCTGTTTATATGAATCCTCAGCTCTGGTTTGGTGAATTTGAGGTTCACGTCGGCCATCTGCAGGATTTCGCTTTCGCTCACCCTTGCCATAAATTCCGGTAAGATCTCTCTCAGCTTCTCGATTGAAGTTGCCTGAAGAACATACTGGACAGGCATCCCTGCACGACGGCCGCCGAATGTCGACTGCTGCTGGACAAATGAACGGGCTTTTGTTTTTGTTCTGAGGTCTACCGCAAGCTGATCGGCGATCTCCTGCTGTGTCCTTTCCCTTTCATCGGGATCGGCGAGAATAATCCTGATATTGGCTGAGCTTCCTCCTCTCACCATCTGTGTAAAGCTTATGCGCTCTGGCACCCTTTGTTCAACAAGCTTCGATATGTCGTCAGAATATGCAAGCATGTACTCATAGGTAGCACCTTCAGGGGCCGACATGTTTACTGAAACCTGCGAACGGTCCTCAAGAGGGGCCATCTCTGCAGGTATGGTGGTCCAGAGAAGGAATACCAGCCCAATAAAAACAACAAGTATCACAAGAGCCCATCTCCTGTGTTTAAGGAAAGATCCAAGCGCATTCCCGTACCAGTTGTTGAGACGTTCGAAGAATTTTTCGGTTTTCCTGAAGAACCAGCTGTGACGCTTTTCATGCCTCAGAAGTTTTGTCGAAACCATTGGTGTCAGCGACAATGCAAGGAAGGCAGAAATGGTCACTGCACCCGCCATTACAATGCTGAACTCCCTGAAAAGTCTTCCTGTTATGCCCTGAAGGAAAACAATGGGAAAGAAAACCGAAACAAGGGTGATGGTTGTGGAGATAATCGCAAAATAAATTTCCTTGGAGCCCTTTAATCCTGCTTCAACAGGATTCATCCCTGACTCTACCTTCACATAGATGTTTTCCATAACAACTATTGCGTCATCAACAACGATGCCGATCGCAAGTACTATGGCAAGAAGAGTGAGGACGTTTATCGTGAAGCCTGCCAGGTACATAATGAAGAATGATCCGACAAGCGATATCGGGATCACAAGGATGGGAATCAGCGTTGCCCTCCAGCTCCTGAGGAACACATATATTATAACGACCACCAGGAGGAAAGCAATGTATATGGTATTCTGCACCTCCTTTATCGACGACCGTATGTATTTGGTATTGTCGTAGTTTACATTTACCCTGACATCATCGGGAAGGTCTTTCCTGATGTAGTCCAGCCGGCGATATACTTCATCAACAATATCGATATGATTAGATCCCGGCTGTGGTATCATTGCGATCTGCACCATTGGCACACCGTCTCTCTTGAGGATGCCCCTGATGTCTTCGGGTCCGAGTTCCGCCCTGCCAATATCGCTGAACCTTACTATTCTTCCTGCCGTTTGTTTTATGATAAGGTCATTGAATTCCTTTGGAGTTGTCATCAGCCCCAGGGTCCTGATCGTCAGCTGTGTATTCGTTCCCTCTATCGAGCCAGATGGCAGCTCCACATTCTCACGGCTTATCGCATTCCTGACATCCATGGGTGTAAGACCATATCCGGCAAGTTTGGCAGGATCCATCCAGAGCCTCATTGAATATCTTTTTTCACCGAAAATGCTGACAGCGCTGACACCTGAGATGGTCTGAAGCTGTTCTTTCAGGGTGAGGTCTGCTATTTCCGAAAGCTGAAGCAGCGACCTCTTGCTGCTTTCCACGGTAAGGAACAGGATGGGATTGGCGTCAGCGTCTGCTTTGGCTACGGTAGGCGGATCGCAGTCGCGGGGCAGGAGCCTCGTCGCCTGCGAAACTTTGTCCCTGACGTCGTTTGCAGCTGTTTCAAGATCTACTGAAAGTTCAAATTCAACGGTTATCTGGCTCCTTCCCTGGCTGCTGACGCTTGTCAGCGTGCGCACACCCGGGATACCATTTATATTTTGCTCGAGAGGTTCGGTGATCTGCGTTTCAATGACGTCTGAATTTGCTCCCGGGTAGGATGTGCTGACAGTGATTATCGCCGGGTCAACACTCGGAAATTCCCTGACGCCCAGATATGTAAGCCCAACAAAGCCAAACAACAGTATCACTATCGCAAATACTGATGCCAGTACCGGTCTTTTTATGCTGGTCGATGAAATGCTCATGTTACCTTGTTTCGCCCGTTAATTTTTTCTTATAAGTGTGTCCAGCACGACCGGCAATCCCTGTCTCAGCTGTAGTATACCTGTAGTTATGAGCGTGTCGCCGAATTTAAGTCCGTCTGTTATCTGAACCAGGGATTCCGTCCTGAGCCCTGTGACAACCCTGCATACCGCCGCCTTTCCCTTCCTGTATACATAAACCATTTCACCCTCCATTTCCGAGGTTATTGCTTCACTGGGTATTGAAATAGTATTGTCAATCTGCGACAACAGGAGAGTTACAGGTGCATATCTTCCCGGTTTCAGTTCTTCATCCTTGTTCGGATGGAGTGCCCTTATGGTAATAGTTCTTGTTGCTTCATCGAGTCTCGGATCGACGGCATATACGGAAGCCTCGTATACCTTTTCGTTCCCTTCAAGGGTAAAAGTAACCGGGTATCCTATATGAACCTGGTTTGCATATCTTTCCGGAATAGAGAAGTCCAGCTTAATGGGGCTGATCTTTACAAGCCTTGCAATCTTGGTGGATGGATTTGCATAGCTTCCTTCACTCAGGTACCTTACTCCGATGATCCCGTCAAAGGGAGCCCTGAGTTCAGTTTCGGATATCCTGGCTTTTATCAGATTGATGTCGGCCTGTATGGTCTGAAGCTCTGTTACTATCTGGTCGTAGCTCTCCTGGCTTATAGCGTCCTTCTCCAGAAGGGAACGCTGCCTGAATTCCTTTTCCTCTGTAAGCTTTCTCTGGGCCATGAGCTTCTGGAGCTGGGCCTGGAGAGGCTTGTCGTTCATTTTGGCCAGCAGGTCACCCTCTCTTACCCTCGTTCCTTCAGTGAAGTTTATACCTACAATTTTTCCGGATGTTTCAAAGGAAAGGTCTACTTCCTCATCAGGCCTGAGCTGTCCGGAGCTCCTGTAGAGATCGCTCATACCAGTGGGTTCGATAAGAAACCCGCTTACATTCAGAAGCTGCCTTCCCGGAGCAAAGCTTCCTCTTCCGCCCTGACCCGGGTTGGGTCCCTGTTGTGATCTCTTCTCCCCGCTGAATAGATTTCCCAGTAGAGGCTTGTATTTAGGATAAAAAATAATGATGGCTGCAACCAGAATCAACAGGATCGTTATTGTAATCTTCAGGTTTTTCTTCATAAATCTCAATCAAATAGTTTTGTAAACAAATTCCGGGCGTCAGCCCGGTGCCAGACTGCTACTCCGCAGGTTCCGGATTCAGAATGCCACAAATGTAGCTAATTTGACCGTGATTAATTTTCAGTGCCATCTGAAATATTGTTAAATTAATATAAAAGTGAAGTATAGAATCTCATGATCATTTCACGGATTTTCAGTTTGATACGCTAAAAAGTTAATTTTGCAAAAGATAAAAACTATAGCCATGATCCAGCGGATTCAGACTCTTTACCTTTTTTTGACAACTGTCCTGTCGGTATTATTCCTTAACGGACATATTGTTAATTTCCCGGGAAGCAGCAGGAATATCCTGTATATCGGTTCCGATGGTCTCAATCTGACCAATAATACGGGAGGAAAGGAAACGCTTTATATTCTCTTGCTGATAACGGCGGTTATTCTTGCGATTTTCCTGGTATCCCTGATCGCAATACTTCTGTTCAAAAGGAGGAAGGCTCAGATGAAAATGGCAGTCGCATGCATGGTACTTTCATGTCTTCTGATTATCGCATCAGCTTCATATATCATTATTGTTTACCGCAGCACAGAAGGACCCCTGAAGCCGGGCATGAACATAATAATCATGCCGCTGATCCTGCTCTTCTCCTGGCTGGCTTACAGGGGAATAAGGAAGGACGAGGACCTGGTAAAATCGTATGACAGGCTGCGCTAGATTATCTGCAGGTTCTCCTGGTTTGTGATCTTCTCGCAGTAGTGGCATTTCAATGCCACATTTTTCTTCGACACCACCCTGAAACGGGTTTTCACTGGTTCAAAGTTGGTTATGCATTTGGGATTCATGCATTTTGCTATGCCGATTATTGTATCAGGCACTTCCACTACCTTCTTTTCCACAACCTCGTAATCCCTGATGATATTCAATTTGGCGTCGGGAGCTACAAGTGCTATCCTGTTTATGTCGTCATCGGCAAAGAACTTGTCAGCTATCTTGATGATCGCTTTTTTGCCGAGCTTCTTGCTTTCGAGGTTGGTTCCGAATGTTATAAGGTGATCAATAGTGTCGAGCCCCAGTATCTGGATAACCTTGAAAAGGTTTTTTGCGGGAATATGGTCGATAACCGTACCGTTCTGGATAGCACTGACACTCAGTTGTTTTGGTTCCTTTTTCATTTTTAAGCCCTCATCAGTTTATACCTAGAAGTGTGCAGAGAATAGCCTGTCTTGTGAAAACTCCGTTCAATGCCTGTTCGAAATAATAGGCCTTGGGATTTGCATCAACATCCGTCGAGATCTCATTGACCCTTGGCAGGGGATGAAGTATCCTCATGTTGTGCTTTGTATTTGCCAGCATCGAGTTCCTCAGTACATATACATTCCTGACTTTCTCGTATTCGATGGGATCAGAAAATCTTTCCTTCTGAACCCTTGTCATGTAAATTATGTCGGCTTTCGATATTATGTCTGTGAAATCGGTGTGCTCGTAGTATTTCAGTCCGAGGTTTTCCAGGTAGAGCTTGAATTCGTCAGGCATTCTCAGCTCTTCGGGGGAAATAAAGTTGAATGTGGCATTCCACCTCGACATTGCCATCATCAGAGAGTGCACAGTCCTTCCGTATTTTAGGTCTCCAACCATGAAAATATTGAGATTGTCGAGAGTGCCCTGGGTCTTCCTTATGGAATACAGGTCAAGCATGGTTTGTGTGGGGTGCTGGTTGGCACCATCGCCGGCGTTGATAACCGGCACCGAGGCGACCTCGCTGGCATAACGCGCACTTCCCTCAATAGGGTGGCGCATCACGATTAGATCGCTGTAGCTGCTGACCATTTTTATGGTGTCATGCAGGGTTTCGCCCTTGGATACGCTGGAACTCGATGCATCGGAGAATCCGACAATCTTTCCTCCGAGCCTGTTTATCGCACTCTCAAAACTGAGCCGGGTGCGGGTTGAAGGTTCAAAGAAAAGCGTGGCAACGACCTTGCCTTCAAGAAGCTTTCTGACAGGCTGCTTCTCGAAGCCCTCCGCCATGTCAAGTATGTTGATGATCTCTTCCTTCGTGAAATCATCAATTGAGACTAAACTTCTGTTTTTCATTAGATTGAAGCGGTTATAAAGGGAAATTCAACACCCTTTAAATTTACTTATGAATCAGGACAGGCACCCTGACTGTTGATAATTAATTAACAACTTTTAATACCTGGCCGGCATTCACTTTTCTTCTGCGGCAGCATGATGTAATCCTTCAATCCTTGAAAGCCTCTGCAGTATTCTTTCCCTGGCTGAGATCCTGAAACTGACCGTCATCCTGCACTCAAGGTCGAATATCTGCCCGGAATGTGCGGCTTCTTCCTCCTTGATAATCTTCATGACATCGTTCAATGCAGCATATGGAAATCTGAGTTCATGGCTTTCCTGAACAGTTTCCTCGATAATCTCTGCATTATCCAGGGCCGATCTTGCCGCTGTTCTGTATGCATTGATAAGTCCGCTCACCCCGAGAAGTGTCCCGCCAAAATACCTCGATACAATAACCAGGACATTGGTCAGCCCTGCTGATCTTATCTGACCGAGAATCGGCCGTCCGGCAGTACCCGAAGGCTCCCCGTCATCATTTGCCCTCCATCTTCCTTCTCCTGTTCCCAGCACGTATGCGTAGCAATGATGCCTTGCTTCATGATGCTCCCTGCGAACCTCTTCGATGAGCTGTTTGACATGAGATTCATCTGATACGGGATGTGCAGCCGCAGCGAACCTGCTTCCTTTCTCCTTGTAGAGTCCTGAGGAAGCTTTCCGTATCGTTCGGTATGAATCAGTTCCATCCATCGTTCCTCTGTATGAATTGTGCCGTGATGTCACTGCAAAATAACAAAACTCTTCCCGGATTTCCCCCTGAAGCCAAAAAATCATAATTTTGTTGCGGAAGTTCACAAATATGGGTGTACTGATAGACGAAAAGGATCTGCGCAAGCTGATAGTGATAGGGGACAGGATACTTATCAAGCCCAAGACACCTCAGTCGAAGACAAAGAGCGGTCTCTACCTGCCTCCTGGTGTCAACGAAAATGAGAAGGTGCAGATCGGCTATGTCCTGAAGGTAGGTCCGGGATATCCTATACCCTCGATAACCGATACCGATGAGCCATGGAAGAACCGGAGCGAGGAACCAAAATATGTTCCCCTTCAGCCCAGGGAAGGAGACCAGGCGGTTTACCTTCAGAACAGCGCTATTGAGGTTGAGTTTAACAGGGAAAAGCTGATGGTGGTCCCTCAGTCGGCAATCCTGCTGCTGCTCCGCGATGATGGTCTCTTCGAATAGGGATATAGCGAGATTTCGTTGAATTCTTTTTCAAATTCTTCAATCTCTTTTTTCCATCTTTCCATTTCAGTCGAAGGGTCTTTCCTGCTGAGAAGTGCTTCCCTCATACCCCGGTCGCCGGAAAGAATATCAAAAGGCATCAGATATACCTCGTATTCATAGGGCGGTTGCCTGAATTCCACTGATCCTGCCGGTGAAGTCTCCATTATGGAATCAATGATCTCCATTGCGGTTCCGACCGGGTGAAAATGTTCCGGATCTGTAACATGGATCTGAATGCCGCGACACAGCTCGTCCCTGTATTTGTTGAATGCGGGTATGAAATCATGTCTTCTGAAACGGCAGCCCTTGATTCTTTTCCCTTCCAGTTTTTTTAAAAGCCTGTCTGCATCTATGAACGGAGCTCCGAATAGCTCGAAAGGGATAGTCGTTCCACGCCCTTCGGAGATGTTAAGTGCCTCAAAAAGAACCATTCCCGGATATACTATCGCTGTCTCAAGGGTTGGCATGTTGGGAGACGGGAGAACCCATGGAAGCCCTGTTTTGATGAACAGTGAATCCCTGTTCCAGCCTTCCATCCGGACCACATTCAGGTCACAGTTTTTGATATATTTTTCCCTGACCCACATGGAAATTTCCCCTATGGTCATCTGGTGACACATCGGGATGGATGCTCCCCCGACGAAAGTAAAAAATTCTTCCTTGAGCACGGGTCCGTCACAGGGAACTTTCCCGATCGGATTGGGACGATCCAGTATCCATACCGGAATACCTTCTTCGGCGCAAGCTTCCATGCATAGCTTTACAGTCCAGGCATATGTGTAGAGCCTGGCTCCCACATCCTGGAGATCAACTATCAGCACATCGATATGGCCCAGCATTTCCCTGGTTGGTTTCCTCGCTTTCCCGTAAAGGCTGAATACCGGGATACCCGTGCCGGGATACAATCCGCCTTCCCATTCAATCATATTATCCTGGGTCTGCCCGTAGATCCCGTGCTGAGGTCCGAATACAGCTGTCAGACGGCAGTCTGCATTTTCCCTTACTACCTCTGTGATATGCCTGAAGTCGCGTGTAATGCTTGGTGCATGGCATAGAACACCTATTCTTTTTTCCCTTAACTCACGCGGGAACTTCCCGGCAATTATTTCAAGACCTGTTCTGACCATGCTGCAAAGATAGCCTTTGAAATGATAACGACATTTGAGAAATCAGGGTAAAGGTTTTTCCATTATCTTTTTTAAGTTTATGTTTTAAAAACAAACAGCAATGGGTCACCTCAGATCATTAATTTCCAGCAGTTTACTTTTCCTGGTTATTCTTTCTTCCTGCGGATCGGCAGAGAAAAGAAGCATAACCATTATTGAAACTACGGATATCCATGGTGTTATCATGCCTTATGATTATATCGAAAATGAAGCATTGGATGCATCCCTGGCCCATACTGCAAGCCTTGTCCGTGAGATACGAAGCAGGGAAAAACCTCTCGTTCTTCTCGATAACGGTGATAATCTGCAGGGCCAGCCCTCCGTATACTATTATAATTATATTGATACATCATCCTTCCATATATTGACTGAAGCTCTCAACTGGATAGGTTTTGATGCGGGTACGGTCGGTAATCACGACATTGAGGCAGGTCACAGGGTCTACGACAGGCTCAGGGATGAGTACAACTTTCCCCTGCTGGCAGCCAATGCTGTTGATGTAAAAAGCGGAGAACCGTATTTCACTCCTTTTACCGTTATTGAAAAGGGAGGTATACGGGTTGCCGTGCTCGGACTTATAACACCGGCAGTACCTACCTGGCTCCCTGAAGAATTGTACAGGGGTATCCGCTTCACCGGAATGGTGGAGGCAGCCAGGCAATGGATGCCGGAAATACAGAAGCAGAAACCTGACCTGGTCATAGGATTGTTCCACTCGGGATGGGACAGGGAAGAAACCGAAATTTCCGAAGACAGCGGTATGGATGAGAACGGCGTTGCGGCTGTTGCCTGGAACGTGCCCGGTTTTGACATCATCTTTTGTGGACACGACCACAGGCTTGCCAATGAGAAATTCGCAAACTCAAATGGCGACTCTGTCCTTATACTTAATGGAGGCAGCAGATCGGCAAATCTTGCTATAGCTGAAGTGACATTCAGAAAGAAAGGGTTAACAGGGAGAACGAGCAGGACGGTCACAGGGAAAATGATCAAAGTCAGCGACCTGGAACCCGACAGGGAATTCATGGAGGTTTTTGCAGCCCAGCACAACAAGGTGAAGGAATATGTGAGTAAGGTCATCGGTTATTCCGGGAGTACCATTACTTCGAGGGATTCTTATTTTGGCCCATCTGCCTTTGTAGATATGATCCACCGGATACAGCTTGAAATAACGGGTGCTGACATATCATTTGCCGCACCTCTTTCATTCGACGTACAGATATCGAAGGGCCCTGTGACTGTGAGCGATATGTTCAAGCTTTACAGGTTTGAGAATATGCTTTACACCATGGAACTTACCGGTGCCGAGATTAAAAAATACCTCGAATACTCATACGCCGGCTGGCTGAACACCATGAAGGATAAAAACGATTACATGCTCGACTACAGGCTCGGCCAGGACGGAAGACCTGCATTAACCGATGGCAAGGCATGGCTGAGGAACCAGCCTTATAATTTTGAATCGGCAGCCGGTCTTAATTACACTGTTGATGCCTCGAAGCCCGACGGGAACAAGGTATCCGTTAAATCACTTTCTGACGGACGAAAACTCAATCCTGAACAGAGATACAGAATTGCCGTGAACTCATACCGCGGCAATGGGGGAGGAGGCCACCTCACTGAAGGAGCCGGGATAAGCGCCGGTGAACTCATGTCGAGGGTTGTCGCATCAACTGACCGCGACCTCCGGTATTATATCATGAAATATATTGAAGAGAAGAAGACTATCAATCCTGTCCCATTGGGAAACTGGAAGATTGTCCCTTCTGCCTGGACTGAAGCTGCCGCAAAAAGGGAGAGAATTCTGCTTTTCGGAAAGGAAAGATGACCTGGAGAGAATGAAATAATAACATTTCAGTTTTCGTTATGATGAAAGGCAATAATAAGGGTAACGGGGAAATGCTGCCCCTGGTGGAGGATTTCTATTCGATACAGGGAGAAGGATTTCACACGGGAAAGGCTGCATATTTCATCCGTATTGGAGGCTGCGATGTTGGCTGCAGCTGGTGCGACACACGATTCGCATGGAACGCAGACATTCATCCCATGACCAGTACGGCTGAAATCGTGAAGAGGGCTGTCGGATCGGGCGCGGACTCTGTTGTTGTAACCGGAGGAGAACCGCTCATGTGGAACCTGGGACCGCTCACAGACGGATTGAAACGGAACGATATTTGTACCTTTATGGAAACATCAGGTGCTTATCCGCTGAGCGGGAAATGGGACTGGATATGTCTTTCACCTAAAAGGAACATGCCTCCTTCCCGTGCGATATGCCGCAGCGCTGATGAACTAAAAGTTATTATTGAAAGCAGCGATGATCTCGAATGGGCAGAAAAGTGCAGGGAAAATGTCAGCAGGAAATGCCGTCTTTTCCTGCAGCCTGAATGGAGCAGGTTCGAAAAGATCATTCCTGAGATCGTCGATTATGTCAGGAAGAATCCTGTGTGGAGGATTTCCCTTCAGGTTCACAAATACATGCATATACCCTGATCGCATTATGAGACTTGTATTGTTGTTGATAGTACTCATGGCTTCATGCACTGTCTCCCGCAACGGGCTTTCACAGACCGTACATACTTCCTCCAACAAGGCCCTGAGGCTGTACAACGAGGCGATGACATATTACGATTATAATAACTTCGACAGGGCAGAGACCGTTTTCCGCCAGGCACTTGAACTGGATCCAAGGTTCTATGAAGTATATATGATGCTCGGCGAGATCAATTTCAGGCGAAAGAACTATGAGGAAGCGGCCAGGAACTATGATGCTGCAGTAAAACTGGACTCAACTGCCTACAGGCCTGTGTATTTCAACCTTGCAAATGCCGAAATGCTGTCGGGGAATTATGCCGATGCCCTTCTTCATTTTAAAAAGTACCTTAAGCAGCCCCGTATATCTGAACGGAATAAACCGGTGGCTATGAAGAATATCAGGAATTGTGAATTTGCAATTGAGGCAATCAGGAAACCGGTGCTATTCAATCCTGAAAGCATCGGACCGGGGATCAACACTGACGATGATGAATACTGGCCCTCAATAACTGCTGACGGTCAGACCCTTATGTTCACAAGACAACTTAATTCAGCTTCAGGAAAGCAGGCAGGAGTTAGAAGTCATGAGGATTTCTATGTCAGCACCTTCACGGATGAAGGATGGGGAAATGCAGTCAATGCAGGGGAACCCCTGAATACACCCACGAATGAAGGAGCGCAGACACTTTCTTCGAACGGGAAATTTATGTACTTCACTTCGTGCGAAAGGCCGGGAGGCGCAGGAAGCTGCGACATATACTTTTCAGCCTTCAGCAATGGGAAATGGTCAATGCCGTATAATCTGGGAAGCCCTGTCAATACTTACTGGTGGGAGTCCACCCCGTCAGTAAATGCCGACGGGAACATGCTGATATTCTCAAGTAACAGGCCAGGAGGGTCAGGAGGTAAGGATCTCTGGCTATCAGTGCTTACGGAGAAAGGCAGATGGTCCCAGCCCGTAAACCTGGGAAGCACTGTCAACACACCCGACGATGAAATGTCCCCGTTCATACATTTCGACGGGAAGACCCTTTATTTCGCATCCGATGGTCATCCGGGTATGGGAGGATTTGACATCTACATGACCCGGATGAGAGATGACAGTACCTGGTCGGATCCAAAAAACATAGGATTTCCCATAAACAGTGTTGCCGATGAAACCGGACTGGTAATAGATGCCAGCGGTCAGAGAGCTTATTTTTCCTCGAAAAGGGACGCCGCAAAAGGTAAGGATATATATTCATTCACCCTCGACGAATCTGTCAGGCCTGATCCTGTAGCTTACCTGAGGGGAAGAGTTGTCGACAGGGTAACGGGCAGTCAGCTGAAAGCATACTATGAGCTGATAAATCTGTCCACCAAAAAGGTGACTGTAAGTAACACAACAGACGAAAAGGGTGATTTCCTGGTATGCCTTCCATCCGGATTCAATTACGGAATAAATGTGACCAAGGAAGGATATTTATTCTATTCGGATAACTTCATGTTCGAAGGAGTTCATACTGTACTGAAACCTCTGATAAAAAAGATAAGTTTAAGTCCTGTCAGGGTTGGGGAGAAGATGAACCTGGCCAATGTTTTTTATGAAATAGACTCGTGGGAGCTTAAGACTGAATCGGTGGAAGAGCTGAACAACCTGGCCGAGGTGATTACCTACAACAGCGATATAGTGGTCGAAATAGGGGGACATACAGACTCAACCGGTACCGCAGCCCATAATATGACCTTATCGGAAAAGAGGGCTCTTTCAGTGGTTAATTATCTTATAGGAAAGGGTATTTCACCGGATAGGCTCAAATACAGGGGATACGGAAACACTGCTCCCATAGGCGACAATGTTACGTGGGAGGGAAGGCGCCTTAACAGGCGGACAGAAGTCAGGATCATCGCAGCCAGAAAATAAAGATGGCCGTTTTCTCTACGGCCATCTTCCACTCATACCTGGTTTACTCAGACATTGCTCAATCCGAAGTATCAGATTGCGATCATGGAATTTGAGTATTTATCTATGCTGATATCCGGGCGTATAGCTTCTTTTACCGGTATCGTAAAATAAAAGCCGGTTCCTGTGAGACCGTTACACTCGATCCACAGGCTTCCGCCCAGCATACTTATAAGCTTCTTGGCCAGGGTTATGTTAACCGCTGAAACTGTATCGTCGAATTTGGCAAGCGATTCGTTCAGATCTTCAGTATGAAGAAATTCTTTGCATTTGAAATAACCCTGGCCGGAGTCCAGAACATGGAAGGTTACATTTTTTTCCCTGAATTCGTAACCTATCTTGATATACCCTGATTTGGTGTTGTTGAGAGAATTCCTGAACAGGGCGCGTAAAACCCTGAAAACCCTGTCGGAATCAATGTACATTTCCTGCGATTCAAAACCGCTGCTCTCAGTTACAAGAACTATGTCAGGCTGATCTTCTCTTCTTATTGTTTCCCTGAATTCAGCGAGAATTTCACCCATGACACTGTCGAGCCTGCATTTTTTGATATCCGCCTTCTGGCTGCCTGAATCCAATATGGCGGAATCAAGAAAATTGTCCAGCAATCCGATGAGCTGTTCACACGATGAAAGAATGTGATTGCTGAATTCCTCCCTCTCCGATTCATTCCCTGCACCTCTGTTCATGAGATAGGAGAATGCAACAATGGCATTCATATGAGTTCTTACCTCGTGCGACATTCCTGTCAGTATTGACGGACAGTTTATCATGATCCTTCTATTTCAAATCCCTTAATAATTTCCTGGCTTCCTTCCTGTAGCTGCTTTCCGAACTGGCTATCATCTGAAGCCCGGATATAGCCTTGTCGGTTTCATTTGTCTGGATATGACAGAGAGCAAGGTACCATTCGGCGGCTTCGATGAACAGGTTCTGATCATCATCGACCACCGTTCTGAATGACTCCCTGGCCACCGGGTAATTCTTCTCTTCAAAATTCGAAACACCGTAAAGCATCCTGACATTCATATCTTGAGGATCCCCTTCTATGATCTTGCTGAAAAGCATGGCCGCCTTCCTGAAATTGTGAACGTCGTAGTATTCAATTGCTGCGATATAATCAGGATTTGAAACAGCATCTCCCGATCGTGTGGCCGTTGCAGACTCAAAAGTTGTTTTGTATTTTTCGAGGATCTCATCCCGGTTCAGTGACCTGCCATTGAACAGAAATATGCTGCCCAGCAAAATCATACCCGCTATTGCCGCGGCATAACGTATAGTCGAGGGTTTTCGCCTTGTCCCGGCCCTCGGCGCTTCAGCCCTCTGCTTTTCAATAGCCCTCATCTTGTTACGGAGGAGCAGGGCGTTATAGTCTGCGAGTACTCTGTCGGTTTTTGCCCTCAGATCGGTTTCCTCCCGCAGTTTTTCATTAGTCTCCAGTTCCTTCCGGAACCATTGCTTTTCGGTTTCATTCATCTCACCGGCATTGTACCTTTCGATGAAATAGGAGAAGTCAATAGTTTTCATAAATATATCATTATCAATAATATCATTCAGTCAGCCATGGTACCGGGCAGTCGTTGTACAGCTGCTGTCAGGGCAGGATGAAACATCACACACCTGTCAGGTTCTGCAATAACGGCAAACTGCCTTTTCGTACCGGTCTCAACCGGGCATTCCGCAAGCAAATTCCTGCCGTCCATCCCGGACGACAAACACCATATAATAATCCTGCCTCTTCCTGGCAGGAGCTTTTATCTGCCTTCTCAGATCTTTATTGGTGGTACCGGGGGCTTGAGTATAGGATCTCCTTCACCTTCGCCGCCGCGAACTTTTAACATTTCATTATTCGTCAATGCAAAACCTGCAAACAGGTCTTCGGTTCTTTTGTGATTCAGGGTTTTCATGTTCTTGTTTCGTTATTATTTAATACTAAATTCAGGGTTCTTTTTCCTAGTGTTCTACATTACTACATGTAATAACCCCCCGTTTTGTGACACGAAAAATTCAATTATTTTTAAAATATTTTTTTTCTCACTGAAATACAATAACTTGCAAGGGTGATTTTTTTAAAATGGAAATTGAGAATTTGATAATCACGTATATTTTTGGGATATTTCGGAGGGAGAAACACCATAAATCGATGCAAAAAAGGCTGAAAATAGTCTTTACTGTTTTCTCATTTCTTTTATTATCTGCCTTTGCCTCTGCGCAGGAGGATTATTCTGCGGACAGATTTGACAGATTGGGGGACAGGCTTAGAAATATTTTCGCAGAAAAAGACACCGCCGCATTGATGCTGCTATCAGACAGCCTTAACAGGATTATCAGTTCATCCGGGATCGACAGTATAATCCTTGCGGATGCATTTTACTTTGCAGGTTTGTGCAATTATTATATCGCCGACTTTGAAAAGACCCTGCATAATTTTGGAAAATCTATCATCATCCGTAAAAGTCTTGGTATTTCCGATATCAGGTATGAAAAATCCGTCTTCAATGCGGGAGTAGCTTCAGGTAATATCGGTGATCATATCCAGGTGATGGATTACATGAAAGAGTACCTCGTAATTGTTGTCCGAAATCATGGACAGAATTCCAGTGAAGCAGCAGACGCATATTCGGCCCTTGCAGGTGCTTCCATACAGTGCCTTGATTATGAGAGTTTTGCTGAATATTCTCGGAAAGCCCTGTCTGTAATCGGCCAGAATCCCGATGCACTGGATGCTAACGGTAAAAGTAACCTTTATACCACTATAGGGGTGGGAAATGCACGGATGGGAGATTATGCAAAGGCAAGAATATACCTCGAAATGGCAGAGTCACTGATAAGGGAGAATAATATACCACCTGACGGGAATTATATAAACCTGCTGAACAGTTTCGCTATCACATATGGAAGCCTTGGTATAACTGACAAGGAAGCCGAATATTTTAACAAGGGTCTGCGCCTCGCTTCCGGAAATCCTTCAGAAATGGCCTTCAACCTTTACAATAATTATGCTGCTCAACTCGGACGGGAAGGTGAAATCAGGAAGGGTGAAAACGTTTTGTCAGAGGTGGTTTCAAAAGCTGCAGAATTCTATGGCAGGCAAAGCCGCGCCCACATCGAGGCACTGAAGAACTATGCAATCTATCTTACAGATTTCACAGGGGAAACCAAAAAAGTTCTTGCCCTTTACAACGACCTGCTCGAATATTCCAGGAGCCATGAAAAGGATGTAGTCCTTAACACACAGATACTATCAGGATATGCCAGGATTCTCTTCAGGATGGGTGAATTGAAAGAAGCTCTTGTCATCGTAAGGGATATCCTCCATCAGGATGCCTCAGGTGACCTGTTGTCCAATCCGCCCCTCGATTCCCTGCAGCAGGACAGGAGCACACTACGGATCCTTCAGCTTAAGTATAATATCCTGCAAAGCCTGTCGAGGGGATCTGAGAATCTGAGTACCCTTGAATCTGCAGCAAATACGGCAGAACTGATAATCGCGATGCTCGACAGGATACGAAACAGTATCACCGAGGAGGAAAGCCGGATAGTACTCGGTGATAATTTCAGGAACAGCTATCTTAATGCAATTCGCGATTTCGAGCTTTGCTACAGGAAAAGCGGGAACAGGAAATACCTGGAAAAAGCTTTCGAATATGCTGAAAGAAGCAAGGTTGCAGGACTTCTTGCTGCAACAAGGCAGATGAAGGCAGTTCAGTTTCATATACCCGCACCCCTTGCCGAAAGGGAAAATGCCCTGAGGCGCGAAATTGGATTTTACAACTCGAGGATAGCATCGGAGAATATCAGGGAGAACCCCGACAGGACATTGCTCGGCATATGGAACGCAAACCTTCTCAGGGCAGTGACAGAGCGCGACTCCCTCATCCAGACCTTTGAAAAGGAATACCCCGGGTATTATTCCCTGAAATACAATACAAGAGTCCCTTCAATGAAGGAAATACCATCGGTGGTAGGAAGAAATCAGAATTATATTAACTATGTAGTCTCCGACTCATTGTTGTATGTCTTTGTGGTTAACAGGAAATACCGGGAACTTCTGACTGTAAGGATTGGCGAAAGCTTCATTAGCAATATCTCCGACCTGAGAAATCTTTTATCAGAACCTTCCTTCTCAGGTAAGGCAAGGACAGAGTTTAACCGTTTCCTCATGGCCGGAACCAGCCTGTACGCTTTGCTCATCGAACCCGCAGAAAAATATCTCCTTTCGTCAAACCTTCTTATCTCACCCGATAATCTTCTGTCGTATCTGCCATTTGAAGTTCTACTGAGATCAGGGTACCAGGGGAAAGAGATCCTCTACAGGAAGCTGAATTACCTTATGAATGACTACAACATATCGTACGCATATTCAGCCGCTTTTATAAACGAGAAATCCGGCGAGATCCAGCGCCCCGAGGAAAGGATGGTGGCATTCGCACCTTCATATCCGCCAGTGCTTGGAATTGATTCGATCTTCGCCGACAGGCAAGCGGAAAAGGTGCTTTACGACCTTCCGGAGGCAAGGAACGAAGCTGAATATGTCGCAGGCATATCGGGAGGGAAGGTGTTCAGGAACCTTGAAGCTACCGAAAACCGCTTCAAGGCTGAAGCAGGAAAATACGGCATCATTCATCTTGCCATGCATACCGTGGTAAGCGATCAGAAACCTATGAACTCCGCCATGATCTTCGCGGGCGTTCCCGATTCTGCCGATGACGGTCTGCTTCGTACCTACGAGGTATACGGAATTCCGATGAAAGCCCGCATGGTAGTTCTGAGTTCATGCAATACAGGTATTGGTGCTCTCTCGTCGGGAGAAGGTATACTGAGCCTGGCCAGGGGATTCCTGTATTCAGGAAGCCGCTCTGTGGTTATGTCACTGTGGAAAATTGATGACCGGTCCGGTACTGAAATTGTCAAGATGTTTTATGAAGAGCTCAGGAAAGGCAGGACTAAAAGCAAGGCACTCAGATACGCCCGGAACAAATACCTCAGCGATGCAGACCAGCTGAAATCGCATCCTTATTTCTGGTCGGCGCTGGTTGTGTTCGGGGATAACTCACCTGTATTCTTTGAGAGGAAAAAGCTGGCAGCCGCTTTGATCCTGATGTTACTGTCAGGCGTTGCCTTCTCAGGCATATACTATTTTAGAAAACGTAGATAATCCTGGTATTCAGGGTCTTCCCTGATAATTTCCATTATGGCTTCCTTGCTGAGATATTTCTTTCTCCTCGCGTAGGTTTCATTCTTGAGTTTCATCATTTTGGCGATTTCTTCGAATGAATACCCTTCGGAGAAGAGCTTCAGCATATCCTGATGCCCGGGGTCAAGTTTTTCAAATGCCCTGCTCACTATCCTTTCGAACATGAGATCCGATGATTCATCCGCGGCCGTTTCATCAGGTATATCGTTCCTGAGCTCGTAGGTGTCCTTTTTCATTCTCAGGTGATTGTTCCAGATGTTTTTTACAACACCGAAGAAATACCCCTTGAGGTCCGTTGACAGCTCAAGCGTGTTATCGCAGATCTGTCTGTATAATATGATTATCGAATCCTGAAAAACATCAGAAGCATCATCGGCGGTGCCGCTGTTTTTCAGAATATGGCTCTTAACAGTCGGGAAATAATTGTCATACAGCCAGTTCAGGATCTTGTCATCCTGTTTCCTGATTCCCTCTATTATGCTTTTATCTGAGAATCTGTTAAACAACCCCGTGCAGATTGCATTGAATCAGCAAATATACATATCTTTACTTACTTAATTCCCGCAGAGCAGAATGTCGTTTCCTTTTGTAAAACAACCCGATGCAATGGATTGCGGGCCGGCATGCCTTAAGATGGTGGCAGCCTTCCATAAACGGAGTTTTTCCCTGGAAACGATCCGCCGTAAATGCTATATCACAAGGGAAGGTGTCTCCTTCCTTGGCCTTTCCGAAGCAGCCGACTCAATGGGCTTCAGAACGCTCGGAGTGAAGATACCCTTCAGGATGCTTGCGGACAATGTACCAATGCCCTGCATCATCCACTGGCGGCAAAAACATTTCGTGGTAGTATACAGGATATCCGGAGATAAAGTCTGGGTTGCTGATCCTGCAGCAGGGCTGCTGAAATATACAACTGCTGAGTTCGAAAAGAACTGGGCGTCGGCTGTGTCGGAAGGTAATCCTTCCGGGCTTGTCCTGATCATAGAACCTGCACCCGCATTTTTTGAACAGGAGGGCGAACATGAGAAAAAAGGAGGATTCAGGTTTCTTCTGAGGTATTTCAAACTGTACAACAGGTATATCCTTCAGCTTGTACTGGGGCTTTTGCTCGGCAGTCTCATCCAGCTTATTATACCCTTCCTTACACAGTCAATAATTGATGTTGGTATCAATACCGGCAACATAAGGTTCATCTGGCTGGTGCTTTTCGCCCAGCTTGCCCTTGTTGCAGGCAGGATGTCGGTGGAATTTATCAGGGGATGGCTGCTTCTACATATCGGGACAAGGGTAAATGTAGCTGTGATCTCAGGTTTCCTCCAGAAGCTTATGGCTCTCCCGGTATCCTTCTTCGATACCAAGCTAACAGGAGATATACTTCAGCGGATCGACGACAACAACAGGATTGAGGAATTCCTCACATCGGCAAGCCTTAACATACTTTTCTCCCTGTTCAACCTGGTGATCTTCGGGATCGTACTTGCAGTCTATAACTTCTGGATCCTTCTTCTGTTCCTTGCAGGTACTGCCCTTTATGTGCTCTGGGTTTCCCTTTTCATGAAAAGGAGAGCTCAGCTTGACCATCAGAGATTCCGGCAGATGTCGGCAGCAGGAACCCGTATGATCACGATAGTGAACGGGATGCAGGAAATAAAGCTTACACAAACGGAGACCAGCATGAGGTGGGAGTGGGAAAGGATACAGGCTTCCCTCTTCGGGCTTAAGACCAGGGCACTGGGATTATACCAGTACCAGTCGGCCGGGGCTGCCTTCATCAGTGAAGTTACAAATCTGTGCATTACCGTTATTGCAGCAACCTCCGTGCTGAAAGGGAACATGACTCTCGGTATGATGCTGGCCGTTCAGTTCATAATCGGTCAGCTGAACCTCCCGGTAAGCCAGATAATCGGATTCTTCAGGACTGCCCAGGATGCAAGGATGAGCCTTGACAGGCTTGCTGAAGTACATGAAATGGACGAGGAAGAAGCAGAGCCCGAATTGAAAGTAAGGAAACTCCCCGACCGAAAGGATATATATATCAATAACGTTTCATACCAGTATGAAGGACCCCGGTCCCCATTTGTATTAAGGGATGTCGACCTGGCGATCCCGGGAAACGAAATAACAGCCATAGTGGGACCCAGCGGCAGCGGAAAAACCACCCTTCTTAAATTATTGCTGGGCTTCTACCAGCCTGTCAATGGTGAGATTCTGGTCGGCGACACCAGGCTTCATAACATAAGCCTGAAAATCTGGAGGGAAAAGACGGGTGCGGTGATGCAGGATGGATTCCTGTTTCCCGACACAATAGTATCTAATATTGCTCCGGGGTCTGCTGAGATTGACGAAGAAAGACTTGAGAAAGCCATAAACATAGCGAACATAAAAGGACTTATAGAATCCCTCCCTCTGGGCCTCAATACAAAAATAGGAATGAATGGTCACGGGCTGAGCGAGGGGCAGAAACAGCGGCTGCTGATTGCAAGGGTAGTGTACAGGGATCCTGATATAGTGATCTTCGATGAAGCCACGAATTCGCTCGACGCCAACACCGAAAAGGCAATTGTTGAAAACCTTGAGAGTTTCTTCAGGGGAAAAACGGTCATTATTGTCGCCCACAGGCTTAGTACAGTGAGAAATGCAGGGAAAATAGTGGTTATGGATGGCGGCAGGATAGTGGAGACAGGGACCCACGATTCACTTATTAAAAGTCGCGGTGCTTATTATAACCTGGTTAAGAACCAGCTGGAACTGGGCTCATGAGAAGAACAGTATACTCTGAACAGGTGAATGAAATAATCTCGGCCCCTCCAAAAAGGATCCTGCGATGGGGTACGTCAATTATCGTTGGCGTCTTTGCCCTTATGCTGCTGCTTGCATGGCTGATAAGGTACCCTGACATAATCCCTGCCCCCGTCGAGATAACAACGATGAACCCTCCTGTGACGCTCACAGCGAAAAAAACAGGGCGTATTAATATATTATACGTAAAAGAAGGCCAGAATGTTTCAACAGGAAGCCTTCTTGCGGTGATGGAGACTGCCGCCTCGATAAGCGAATTCCATGAGCTCAGGGCGCTCACCGACACTGTTAAAGCGCCTGAAAGGCTCTCTCCAGAAGGATTTCCTCCTTTTGCCGGACTGGGAGAACTTCAGCCGCTTTACGCAGCATTCCTGAAAGCCCTCACGGAATTTGACACGTATGTGAAGAATGATTTATATGGTGCAAGGATAAGATCAATAACACGGGAGATTGAGGCTCTCACTGAATATGCCGCAAGATTGAAGGGTAAGGAAAGACTTCTTGCGGAAAACATGAGCCTGGAAAGGAAGCAGTTTGAGAGGGATTCAGGGCTGTATGCTTCGAAGATCCTTTCCGAAAGCGATTTTGAGAAGTCGAGACAGCTGTTCAATGCACGCCGTCTTGCGCTTCAGGAAGTAAGGCTGGAACAGTCAGCAAAATCGCTCGAACTGGCCGAAAAGAATCAGGTCCTTCAGGATTACCGGCTTATGAGGGAGCAGGAGAGAATGAAGCTGGGCTCTGCACTCAGGGAAGCCTGGCAGAACCTGAGAGCCGAAATGCGTATATGGGAAATAAACTATCTGTTGGTTTCTCCTGTCGACGGCACTGTGACGTTCACAAAGTACTGGAGCGAAAATCAGTCTGTAACGGCCGATGAGCCTGTGCTGACAGTAATACCTTCCGATGCAGGAGAATACATCGGACGGATCAATCTCAGCATGCAGCGTTCCGGCAAGGTGAAGGCGGGCAGTGCAGCCAGTATAAAACTCAGCGGTTATCCTTATATGGAATATGGAATGGTGAGAGGTGTTGTCCGGTCAAAATCCCTTGTCGCTACAGGCGATTATTACACTATTGAGCTTGAACTTCCGGACGGACTGACAACACTATACGGTGAGAAGCTTGAATTCACTCAGAAAATGCAGGGAACAGCCGAAATAATGACCGACAGGATGCGCCTGCTTCAGAAAATGATCAATCCCTTCAGGCACATCATCACAAGGAACAGGAACATCTCACTTCCGTCCTCCTGAGTAAGGTTCATAATCATCAGCGCCGGACTGCGATGAGAAACTGTTATCTTCTTTTTTAGCCGGTGCCTGCCCGGCCTTTTCCTGTTTTTTCCTGTATTCCTTGTATAATCTGTAACCCAGCGCTGCAGTTAAAGCAACTGCAAAAATTATGATATCCTTCGTTTCCATAGCATAATATGAGAATATTCAAGGCCTCAAAGATATGACTTATCATTTCACATATTTACATAAATCTTTGAGTTTTAATAAATATTTCAATATTTTCGTAGCTTAATTTTCGAGGGGGAGATCCCTTTATTTTGAATGAGACCGAAACCAGAAAGGATTGGTAATGATAATGAAAGATCCGGATTAATCTGTTCTTGATGAACAATCCGGGGCAACTGAAAATGCCTCCGGAACTGATGAGAAGAAACAAGCTGAAACAGCGCATGAGCCTGAATCACCAGAGCTGACCGGCGAAAATCCTGCAGAACAAGGTGATACAGAAGTAAAAACAAAAAAGAGACCCAGAAAGGCTAAAACACCTCTTCCTGAGGAACAGGCTGAAGCTGAAGAAGAAACGGGGGGTCAGGAGCTCGACGAGATTGAGCTTCCTCCGGTTGACTATTCAGGATATACCAAGAATGAGCTTGTTGAGACGCTGAGCCTGATAATCGAAAACAGGCCGCCTGCCGAGATCAGGGGGGACGTTGAGCGTATTAAGGCCCTTTATTACAAGAAACTGCGGCAGGAATCCGAGGACAGGAAGAATAAATTCCTCGAAAGCGGAGGAAAACCTGAGGAGTACCGTGCCTGGATAGACCCGTCGGAAGCCCGTGTAAAACACCTTCTCGAAAAGTACAGGGAACGGAAATCCGACTTCAATAAGGTACAGGAAGCAGAAAAAATCGAGAACCTCAGGAAGAAGTATGAGATAATCGACAAGATAAAGGAGCTCGTCAACCGGGAAGAGTCAATAAACAAGACATTCCATGAATTCAGGACCCTCCAGAATGAATGGCATTCAACAGGTATTGTGCCGCAGAATGCGCTGAAGGATCTCTGGGAGAATTATCACCACAACGTTGAGATCTTCTACGATTATATAAAGATTAACAAGGAGCTCCGGGATCTCGACCTGAAAAAGAACCTTGAAGCAAAAGTGATCCTCTGCGAGAAGGCTGAAGAGCTTCTTCTTGAGCCTAATCCCATTAATGCCTTCAGGTTCCTCCAGGACTATCACAACCAGTGGAGGGAGATCGGTCCTGTGCCTCCTGAATCGAAGAATGAGATATGGGAACGATTCAGGGAAGCAACTTCGCAGATCAATAAACGGCATCACGAGTATTTCGAGAAGCAGAAGGATGAACAGCGTAAAAACCTGGAAGCCAAGATGACTCTATGCCAGGAGGTTGAGGCAATAAACCAGCTCGAGATCAAGAACTTCAGGGAATTTGACGAGAAAGCTGACAAGGTGGTTGCCGTGCAGAAAATGTGGAGAACCATCGGCTTCGCACCAAAAAAGCAGAACAATAAGGTCTACCAGCGATTCAGGGATGCCTGCGATGCATTTTTTGAAAAGAAAAGGAGCTTCTATGCCGATAACAAGGAAACCCAGCAGAACAACCTTCAGAAGAAGATTGAACTCTGCGTCCAGGCTGAGGCCCTTCAGGAAAGCACCGACTGGAAAGCCGCATCAGACGCACTTATAAAGTTGCAGAAGGAATGGAAAGAGATAGGACCGGTGCCGAGGAAGCAATCAGAAAAGAGCTGGAAGCGTTTCAGGAAGGCCTGCGACCATTTCTTCGAAAGGAAAGCAGCCCATTTCTCCCAGCTCGACACATCGTATGAGGATAACCTAAAGGCAAAGACAGCCGTTATTGAAGAACTCGAGAACTTCGAACCCGGTCCTGACGTTCAGGCTGCATTCGAAAGACTCAAGGAGCTGCAGAGAAAATGGACCGAAATAGGATTCGTGCCCTTCGGCATGAAGGATGAAATTACAAACCGATACAGGAATGCCCTCAACAGGGAATTCGACAAGCTTAAGATTGGCGATGAGGATAAGAGCATACTTAAATACAGGAACAAGCTGGATAATCTCAGGGCCAATCCCAAGTCATCGAGGAAAATCCGCAATGAAAGGGAGAAGTTCTTTACCAGGATCAAGCAGCTTGAAAGCGATATCGTGTTGTGGGAGAACAATATAGGTTTCTTTACAAAATCGCCCAATGCAGATACGATGATCCGCGAGGTCAGGGAGAAGATCGAAAATGCCAGAAAAATGATCAAGATGCTTGAGGAAAAAGTAAAGATGATAGACCAGTCGGGGCTCGATGAATAAAATCATGAGCAGTTTTATTAACCTCAATTATTTTTGCCTTGGCAGAAGTTAAGTATATTTTTGTTACAGGAGGAGTGACATCGTCGCTTGGGAAAGGGATACTTTCAGCATCTCTTGCAAAGTTGCTTCAGTCGAGGGGATATTCAGTCACCATCCAGAAACTCGATCCATACATCAACGTCGATCCGGGTACCCTGAATCCCTATGAGCATGGCGAATGCTTTGTAACCATTGACGGTGCCGAAACCGACCTCGACCTGGGGCATTACGAGCGTTTCCTTAACTCACCCACTACACAGGCCAATAATGTGACCACCGGAAGGATCTACCAGACTGTGATAGAGAAGGAACGAAGGGGAGATTATCTGGGGAAGACCGTACAGGTTATCCCGCACATAACCGATGAAATAAAAAGACGCATAAAACTGGTGGCATCCGGGAACAGGTTCGATATTGTAATTACCGAGATAGGCGGAACCGTCGGCGACATCGAATCACTGCCATATATAGAATCTGTTAGGCAGCTTAAGTGGGAAATGGGACCTCAGAACTGTATTGTCATCCACCTTACCCTTGTGCCATACCTTTCAGCCACCGGCGAATCAAAAACGAAACCCACGCAGCATTCGGTCAAGGATCTTCTGGAAGAAGGTATCCAGCCTGATGTCCTTGTGCTGAGAACACAGAAGAGCCTGACGAAGGATGTAAAGAGAAAGGTGGCCCTTTTCTGCAACGTCGATGAGGGTGCTGTAGTCGAGACGGTCGACGTCTCGACGATATATGAGGTTCCGGTGAATATGCTTTCAGAGAAACTCGATCAGACGGTGCTCAGGAAACTGAGCCTGCCCGAGAAGGAGGAACCTGCGCTTACTGAGTGGAGGGAGTTCCTCTCCCGTATCAAGCATCCGAAATATTCGGTGAAAATAGGCCTGGTTGGTAAATATGTCGAGCTACCGGATGCATATAAATCCATTTCGGAGTCATTCATTCATGCGGGATCAGTCAACGAATGCAAGGTCCATGTTGAATATATTCATTCCGAAGAGATCAGCGAAAGCAATTATGCTGAGAAGCTAAAGGGGCTGGATGGTATTCTCGTTGCTCCGGGATTCGGATCGAGGGGCATCGATGGCAAGATACTGGCTGCACGTTTTGCAAGGGAGAACAATGTGCCTTATTTCGGTATCTGCCTGGGTATGCAATGTGCCGTTATCGAATTCGCGCGAAATGTCCTGGGCCTCGAAGGTGCACATTCGACAGAGATAGACCACAAGACAAAGCACCCTGTAATCGACCTCATGGAAGAACAGAAGAGCATAGTAGACAAGGGAGGAACAATGAGGTTAGGCGTTTATAAATGCATAATAGGCAAGAATTCAAGAGTATATGATGCATACCACAAAACCGAGATCCTTGAGCGCCACCGCCACAGATATGAATTCAACGACAGGTATCTTGATGATTTCAGGAAGAATGGAATGATGCCAGTGGGGATCAATCCTGAATCGAATCTGGTCGAGATTATGGAGATTGCTGATCACAAGTGGTTCGTAGGGGTTCAGTTCCATCCTGAATACAGCAGCACTGTAGTGCGGCCGCATCCCCTGTTTGTCGGATTCGTAAAGGCATGCCTTCATAAATAGAGAAGTTGTATATTGACAGCCAATGAAATAACCAAAGAATAAGAATGGACAGAAATACAATAACGGGTATTATTCTCATCTTCCTGATTTTCGTCGGGTTCAGCATCTTTAATAACTCAAGGGCGAAGAAGGGATTTGATGAAGCAGTTACAGCTGCCAGATCGGAAATTGCAGCAGGGAACCTTGAGAGAGCCAGAACCCAGTATGTGAACGCACTGAGGTTCAAACCCAATAATCCTGATGTTCTGGAAGAGATCCGCAAGCTTAACGCTCAGCTTGGCATCGATCAGGTACCGCAGCAGGAAGATACAACCGGCACCACGGAAACTACGCCCGTTTCGTTGCAGACGGCAGCTTCAGGGACAGCGAGGGATTCGGCTGAGTACGGTGCATTTGCCGGCTCTGTAAGCGGAGAACAGGATTTCATAACCCTGGAGAACAACAAGCTTGAGCTCAAAATAGCACTCCGTGGGGGAAGGATCTGGTCGGCACGTGTAAAGGAATATGTTACCCACGACTCACTGCCCCTGATACTGTTCTCAGGCGATTCGACAGTTTTCGGATTCAACTTCTTTACAAGCGACAACCGGGCGATTCAGACGAACGGTCTGTATTTCAAGCCTGTGTCAGGCGAAAAATCGGTTGTTGTAACTGATGAACCGAAAAGCGTTACTCTGAGGCTTTACGCCGGAGAGGACAGATACATTGAATATAAGTATACCCTGGCACCCGACAAGTACAGCACCGGTTTTGACGTTACGTTCAAGAACCTTCAGGGTGTGCTGCCATCAAACCAGACAAGCATGGAGCTCGACTGGCAGATGTACGTACCGCAGCAGGAGAAAGGAAGGGATAATGAAGATCTTTACACAACCATTAAGTACAAGTACTTTGATGACGAGGTTGACGGTCTGAGGGCAAGATCACAAAAAGATACTGATACCGAAGAACTTACAACCAGACTGAGCTGGGTGGCGTTCACCGATCAGTTCTTCTCTTCTATCGTTATCACCGATAACTTTTTCATCAGCGGATCCATATCCTCAACGAAAACTCCTGAGACGGAAAAGTACCTCAGATTCTTTACAACATCGCTGAATGTGCCGGTAACACCGGGACCTGAATCAACAGTCAGCCTGAAGTTGTATTACGGGCCAAACCATATTTCCACACTGAGGAAAGAAGGACAGCAGCTTGAAAAGGTAATCTTCCTGGGCAAAAGCATCATAGGATGGATAAGCAGGTTCGTGATAGTCCCGGTATTCAACTGGCTTGAAAAATACATTGGCAGCTACGGAATCATAATACTGATCCTGACCATCCTTATCAAGATCGTACTGTTCCCGCTTACCTTCAAGTCGTACCAGTCTACGGCAAAGATGGCCATCCTGAAACCACAGGTCGAAGAGATTGCGAAGAAGTATCCGAAGCAGGAAGACGCTATGAAAAAGCAGCAGGCTACAATGGATATGTACAAAAGGGCAGGGGTGAATCCCATGGGTGGGTGTCTTCCCATGCTGCT
>JALONU010000124.1 GCA_025454775.1 Bacteroidales bacterium
GGATACATCCCCCACCTTCAAGGTCCTTGAAGAAGGTGCCACCACTTTATCGAAGGAAGAAGCCGGAAGGCTCGCTCAGAGGCAGCTAAAATTCATCCAGCATCTCCAGGCTGCACTTGTAAGGATAGAGAACAAAACCTACGGAATATGCCGCGAAACTGGCAAGCTGATATCCAAGGAAAGACTTCGCGCTGTTCCTCATGCCACCTTGTGCATAGACGCAAAGATGAAGCAGAAGTAATCCTTCTGTCAAACCACAGACTTGAAATAAGCTATCGTCTTCTCCAGTCCCGTCTCCAGATCCACCACCGGCTGCCAGTCGAGGACCTTTTTTGCGAGCGAAATATCCGGTTTCCTTTGCTTCGGGTCATCAGCCGGAAGAGGCAGGTAAACAAGTTTCGACTTCGATCCGGTCATTTTGATGATCTTCCGGGCAAGGTCGCCAACAGAGACTTCTATTGGATTCCCGAGATTTACCGGACCGGTGAAATTGTCAGGAGTGGCCATCAGTTTGATTAATCCGTCTATCAGGTCGTCAATATACTGGAAACTGCGTGTATGGGTGCCGTCGCCAAAAATCGTGATATCCTCTCCCTTAAGCGCCTGTACAATGAAGTTTGAAACCACCCTGCCGTCGTTGGAATTCATCCTCGGACCGTAGGTGTTAAAGATCCTGGCGATCTTGATCCTTACCTTGTTTTGCACGTGATAATTCATGAAGAGTGTTTCGGCACATCTCTTCCCTTCGTCGTAACATGCCCTTGGGCCCAGCGTATTCACATTCCCCCAGTACTCTTCGGGTTGCGGATGAACAGTGGGGTCGCCGTATATTTCGCTTGTTGAAGCCTGAAGCACTTTCGATTTTGTCCTCTTTGCCAGCCCTAGGGTGTTTATGGCTCCCATCACTGATGTTTTGATCGTCTTTATGCCATTGTACTGGTAGTGCACAGGTGATGCAGGACAGGCCAGGTTGTATATCTCATCCACCTCAATGTATACAGGCATTGTAATATCATGCCTTATCGCCTCAAAGTTGTGATTGTCAAGAAGATGTTTGATGTTTTGCTTCGATCCGGTGAAATAATTGTCGAGGGATACAACTTCATTGCCTTCTGCCAGGAGCTTTTCGCAAAGATGGGATCCGACAAACCCGGCTCCGCCGGTGACGAGGATGCGCTTCATTTTTCTATGCTTGGATTAATACAAATATAGTTAAATGGACGGACATGATTCAGAAGAATGGGGGAGTGGGTGAAGGGGCGAAGAGGTGAAGGGGTGAACGGGAGATAAAAAAATTGCACAGTTTGTCACGACACCGCTGGCGCGGATTTGCAATCCGTGCCTTTGCTCGGTTGTAATCCGTGCCTTGGTTTAATTCAAATTCTTGCTAATAAGGCACCGATTGCAAATCGGCGCTAACGGCTCACTGTGGTCCTCTTACCTAAGTCGAGGGTCCTCACAATAACTGTACTTGTTAATATTAATTACGGTCATTGCGAGGAGTCCCGCGCAGCGGGAGACGAAGCAATCTTTAAAACCGTCAACTTACCCTGCCAACATGCACTTTTACCAGAACCTCATCTATTTCAACTTCCCTCGATCCGGTTCCGGGATTGTCAGATAGGGTAACCTCAGTAGCCAGAGTCTGCGAGCCTATATAGCCTGCATGCCTTTTTACAGCTTCTCTGACAAACTTATGGTTCTCTATCTGAACCCTTATCTTGTCGGTTACGTCGTACCCGCTTTCCTTGCGGATGTTCTGTATCCTGTTCACAAACTCCCTGGCAATGCCTTCGTACTTCAGCTCGTCGGTCACTGTAACATCGAGTGCAACAGTCAGCCGGCCGTCATTTGCCACCTGCCATCCGGGTATGTCTTCGGAAATGATCTCCACATCCTCCCTGGTAAGCTCAACATGCTGTCCGTTAAGCATTAATAAGTGCTTCCCGGAAGTTTCAAAGGATGTAATTTCTGCCTGCGTCAAAACCTGAATGGCATTCCCCAGGTCCTTCATCAGCTTTCCGTACCGCGGACCAAGTGTCTTGAAGTTGGGCTTGATCTTCTTGACCAGTATCGAGGATGTGTCATCAATGTATTCGACTTCCTTAACATTGACCTCTGCCATCACCAGGTCTTTCACAGCTTCAAATTTAGTCCTGAAGTTTTTATCGGGAAGGGGGATCATGATCTTCGCCAGCGGCTGCCGGACCTTTATGCTTACTTTTCTCCTGAGACCAAGGATCATCGATGAGATCTTCTGTGCAATATCCATCCTTTCCTCAAGATCCTTATCGATAAGGTCAGGATCATATTCCGGGAATACTGCAAGGTGAACCGACTCATCGGTATGCCTTCCGGTTGTCGCATTAAGGTCAAGGAAAAGCTGGTCCATGTAGAAAGGAGCTATCGGCGCTGCGAGCCTGCTGACAGTCTCCAGGCACTGGAAAAGCGTCTGGTATGCCGCAATCTTATCCTGGTCGTATTCGCCTCCCCAGTATCTTTTCCTGTTAAGCCTCACGTACCAGTTACTAAGGTTTTCGGTCACGAAATCCTGTATTGCCCTTCCTGCCCTGGTAAGATCATAGTTTTCGTAGCACTCTCCTACTTCCTTCACCAGTGAATTAAGAAGAGATATAATCCACCTGTCTATCTCCGGCCTCATGTTAACCAGGATATCTCTCTCAGCAAACCTGAAATTGTCGATGTTCGCATAGAGGGCGAAGAATGAATATGTGTTGTAAAGGGTTCCGAAGAATTTGCGTTTCACCTCGTCAATTCCCGCGGCATCGAATTTAAGATTATCCCAAGGCTGCGAATTGGTAAGCATATACCAGCGTACCGGGTCCGATCCATGCTCTTCAATTGTGCTGAAAGGATCAACGGCATTGCCAAGTCGTTTCGACATCTTGTTCCCGTTCCTGTCAAGTACCAGCCCGTTGGAAATGATATTCCTGAATGCCACGGAATCAGATATCATGACAGCTATTGCATGAAGCGTGAAGAACCACCCCCTGGTCTGATCCACACCCTCGGCAATGAAATCAGCCGGGAACATACCGGCGAAATTCTCCCTGTTCTCGAACGGGTAGTGGGCCTGTGCGTAGGGCATTGCTCCCGAGTCAAACCAGACATCGATAAGATCAGGCTCACGGAACATCTTTCTGCCTGACTGGCTTACAAGGATGATCTCATCAACAAAGGGCCTGTGAAGATCGAATTTCTCGTAGTTCTCCTGCGAGTTGTCTCCTGGGATGAACTTTTCCAGAGGATTCTTCTTCATGAACCCGACTTTTATCGATTTTTCAATTTCTTCCTTCAGCTCGGATGCAGACCCGATGCATTTCTCCTCTTTCCGGTCCTCGGTAACCCAGATTGGAAGCGGTGTACCCCAGAACCTCGATCTCGACAGGTTCCAGTCAACAAGGTTCTCGAGCCACTTCCCGAAACGTCCTGTACCGGTAGATTGAGGTTTCCAGTTGATAGTATTGTTCAGCTCTATCATTCTCTCGCGGAAGGCAGTCGTACGTATGAACCAGGCATCAAGCGGGTAGTACAGAACCGGCCTGTCTGTTCTCCAGCAGTGCGGGTAGCTGTGGACCTGCTTTTCGATCCTGAAAACCTTTCCGGACTGCTTCAGCATAACCGCAATATCAACATCAAGCGTGTCGGCATCGGGCGCAATTGAAGAATCATATTCATTTTTCACCGGCCTTCCTGCATATGGAGTATATGTCTGTATATTAACCCGTTCCTTCACAAACTGATCATCAAGATCGGTTATCGGCACCATGAAGCCCTTTTTGTCGACCATAGGCCCGACGGATCCGTCTTTCCTCTTCAGTGTCATCGGGGGGACGCCAAACTGCTTGGCTATTTTGTAGTCATCTGCACCAAAAGTAGGAGCAATATGCACGATCCCGGTACCATCCTCGGTGGTGACAAAATCGCCGGTAAGTACTTTGAAAGCGCCCTGATCAGGCCTGACCCAATCGATAAGCTGTTCGTAGCTGATCCCTTCAAGGTTTATCCCCGGGAATTCCTCCAGAACCTTGTACGGTATCTTCTTGTCGCCCGGCTTATACTCCGAAAAATGAAGCCCGACATTTGCTTCTGGGAACATTGAGTGAAGAAGATCCTTTGCAATGACGGCTGTTATTGGTTCGCCGGAATAGGGATTAAAGCTCCTTACTTTCAGGTAATGTATCTCCTTCCCCACAGCCAGGGCAGTGTTTGAAGGAAGTGTCCACGGCGTGGTGGTCCAGGCCATTATGTGGACATCATTCGTATCTGTGTGCCTGAAAAGAAATTCTGATCTTGCATCACGAACGACTTTGAAGAGAGCCACGCAGGTAGTGTCCTTCACATCCCTGTAACAACCCGGCAGATTGAGCTCGTGGGAACTCAGTCCGCTGCCTGCTGCAGGCGAATATGGCTGGATGGTGTAATCCTTGTAAAGCACGCCTTTCGAGTGCAGCTGCTTCAGGAGCCACCAGAGTGTTTCTATATAGCGGTTATCGTAAGTGATGTAGGGATGATCCATGTTTACCCAGTATCCCATCATGCGGGTGAGGTCCTCCCACTGATCGGTATACTTCATCACATCCTTCTTGCATGCCTTGTTGAAATCGATTATGGAGATCTTTGTCCCAATGTCTTCCTTGGTGATGCCAAGTGCCTTCTCGACACCAAGCTCTATGGGGAGTCCGTGAGTGTCCCATCCGGCTTTCCTCTTAACCTCGTATCCGCATTGTGTCTTATACCTGCAGATCGCATCCTTAATGGTGCGGGCCATCACATGGTGTATCCCGGGAATCCCGTTGGCTGAGGGCGGACCCTCGTAAAACACAAATTCCCCTTTCCCGTCGAGGTCCCTTACGCTCTTGCGGAAAGCATCATTCTCATCCCATAACTTCAGAATATCCTTGTTCACCTTCGCAAGGTCAAGTCCCTTATATTCCGGAAACCGCTTATTCATTGATGTTCTGTGCATTAAAAAATTAACTCGCAAAGATAGTAAAAAAGTCTTGCAGTCCTGCGGTCTTGCAGTCCTACAGTCCTGTCAAAGCTAAGGGGAGATCCCGACCGTAGCGTCGTGACGGTCATGCTCCGTCAACCGTAGCTTAAGTGAAGGAGGCACCCTTTCTTTTTTGTTTCTTTTGTCTTGTTTCTTTTATCTTTTTCCCGCGGATCTCGCTGATTGACGCAGATCAACTCTCACCCCCTCACCCACTCTACCCCTCCCCCCTTCTATTCTTCTCTCCCCTTCATTATGATAAATGTGCTATTTTTATAATAAAATTTATTTCCATGAAGAAACTGGTCATCCTTAGCGGTGCCGGAATGAGTGCTGAAAGCGGCATCCGCACTTTTCGTGAGGCAGGCGGATTGTGGGAAGAGTACGATGTTACAGAGGTGGCATCACCGATGGGCTGGGCGAAAGACCGGGAGCTTGTCCTGCGGTTTTACAACGAACGCCGAAGGCAGCTTGAAACCTGTAAACCGAATGCAGGCCATTACGGTGTGGCTGCCCTTGAGAAATATTTCGATGTTCATGTTATCACTCAGAATATCGACAACCTTCACGAAAGGGCCGGAAGCACAAGGGTACTTCATCTGCACGGTGAACTCACAAAGGCAAGAAGCGTAGCCCACCCTGAGCTTATATATGATATCGGTTACAAGGACATCAAAATCGGGGATACCTGCGAAAAGGGAGCCCAGCTGAGGCCTCATATAGTCTGGTTCGGCGAGGCAGTGCCCATGATGGACGAGGCCATGCGCATAAGCTCCACAGCTGATATTTTCGTGGTTATCGGTTCGTCACTTAATGTCTATCCTGCCGCGGGACTGATCGAATATGCACCTCCGGGAGCATCGTTGTGGCTTATCGATCCGAATGAGGTTTATGTGCCGGCAAGACTGAATGTGGAAGTCATAAGGGAAAAGGCTTCCGCCGGGGTGGAAATATTAACAAAGAGGCTGCTTCATTCAGAAGGTAAATGTTGAAGAGGGTTGATGAGGGTTGATGAGGGTTGAAGCGGGTTGAAGGGGATTAAATTAATCTGTTGATTTAGATAGGTTATTTAGCATTAAAGAGATAACATGAATGTCTTTTCTGATTAATGCAAGATCATCATTTGATATATATTCAAGATCATTACTCAGAATTAGTTGATTCAGTGTTTCCATCAGACTTGAAAAAGCCATATTATAAAAATGTTTTTGATCTTTCTTTGAAAAGCGCGAAGCTCCTTCAGCAATATTTGAACAGACAGAAATCATTGTTCTTCTCAATTGAGGAATGATTCCAAATTTTTCAGTTTCCGGAAAATCTCTTGTGATTACATAGATTTTTTTTGTAAGGAATCTGGATTTAATCCAAACTTCAAGCTTTTCAAAGCCAAATGTGTACATGTGTAAATATTTTTTAGTCCTACAGCGATGACATAAAGATAACCAATATTTTTACCTCTTTTCACCTTTTTCAACCTTTTAAACTTCTTAAACCCACTTCAACTTTATTTTTATCTTTACAAAAGACACAGGAAGCACAAATGGAACATATTCCCAGAAGAATAATCCTCGCCATCACCGGAGCCTCCGGTTCAATATATGCTCAGAAGCTGCTGGAGAAATTAACTTCCCTCCGGAACCCACCCTCCGAAATTGCCGTCATCTTCTCCGACAATGCAAAAGAGATCTGGAAATATGAAACCGGGAAGCCGTTCAAAGCCAGGAAGCAGGCGAAGGAATATTTAAATAAAAACTTTTTTGTGCCGTTCGCATCCGGATCCTGCGATTATGATTCAATGATCATATGCCCGGCATCGATGGGCGTCCTGGGTAGAATTGCCAACGGTGTTTCCGACGACCTGATAACACGCGCTGCCGATGTCATACTCAAGGAGAGGAGAAAGCTTATCATCGTCCCCCGTGAGGCTCCATACAACCTGATTCACATCCGTAACATGGAAACCCTTACCCTGGCCGGAGCGATAATCTGTCCTGCAACCCCTTCATTCTACAGCAAACCGCAAAATATTGACGAGCTTGTTATGACTGTCGTCGAAAGAATACTTTCACTCGCAGGCTTCGATATAAACCCTTACCGCTGGATGCAGAATGATTGATCCACGTATCATCAGGTTCCTGAAGAAACATCATGTGCTTACTGTCGCAACCTCTGTCGGCAATGAACCATGGTGTGCAAGCTGCTTCTACGTCTATATGGAAGAAGATGAAAGCCTTGTATTCACAACTGACCTGAATACAAGGCATGGACTGGAATTTCTTAAGAATGAAAGAGTTGCCGGGACGGTAGCTCTCGAAACCAACATCATTGGAAAGATACGCGGAATTCAGTTTCAGGGTATCGTATCCGAACCCACAGGAGCCCTGGCAGAAAAGGCAGAAACCGCATATCTCAAACGATTCCCGGTGGCTATGCTGATGGAAACGCATTTGTGGCTGGTGAAGCTCACTTTTCTGAAATATACCGACAACAGATTGGGTTTCGGGAAGAAACTGGTCTGGAGTGAGTAACCATGCACTCATCCCCCCAACCCCCTTCTCTGGCAAACCAAAGAAGGGGGCGTATGTTGCTGTATAAGAACGCTCTCCCCCTCTTTGCCTTCGCAGAGAGGGGGATTAAGGGGGTGAGTTCATGCCCTCACTTCCCTAACTGCATCTTCACGATTTTCGCAATATACTTCCCCAGTATATCAAACTCTATATTCACCACGGTACCTTTTTTTATCTGGTGGAAGTTGGTAACCTCCCATGTGAAAGGTATAATAGCTACCTGGAATGACTTCGGCTTCGAGTTCACAACAGTCAGGCTGACGCCGTTCACCGACACAGAACCTTTTTCAACGGTGATATAATCATCCTGAAGAGGTTCATAATCAAATGTATAGTACCAGCTCCCGCCGGCTTCTCTCACTTCCGTACAGACAGCCGTCTGATCAACATGGCCCTGCACCATGTGACCATCAAGGCGTCCGTCGAGTTTGGCGCTCCGCTCAAGATTGACCTTGTCGCCGACCTTCAAATGGCCGAGGTTCGTTTTTTCAAGAGTCTCCTTTATCGCGGTGACAGTATATTCATCACCCTCCTTCCTTACGACTGTCAGGCACACTCCGTTGTGTGAGATGCTCTGATCGATCTTCAGTTCCCCTGTGAACGAACATTTCATCGTAATGTGAAGGTTGTCCTTCTCCTTTTCAAGCCTTACTACCGGCGCCGCTTCCTCTACTATTCCTGAAAACATCTTTCCCTCATTTTATGATTGACACAAAGTTAAAAATTTTACATGTCGGGGAAACAGTCTTGCAGTCTTGCAGTCCTGCAGTCTTGCTGTCTTATATCATTTCCGATTTGTACCTGACCGGCAAGACAATCATCTCCTCTTCTTTCTGAAATGTCTTGCAACCGGATACCCGTCCTTCTTCCAGGCGACAATGCCACCCCTGAGGGAATAAACATTCCTGAACCCTCTCTCATAAAAGTAAGCTGCTACCTTATCACTTCGCCAGTCTGTAGTGCAGTAAAGGAACAGCGAATAGTTCTTGCT
>JALONU010000125.1 GCA_025454775.1 Bacteroidales bacterium
AGATATTACTGCCACAAAAGACCCGATGTTGAAAAGAAGCACAGATAGTTTTGAGAAGCATGTTAAGAACATCTACAGGACACTTCTGACAAGGGGGATGAAAGGGTGCTATGTTTATTTCACTGATAAGAGCACTGAAGAGTTTTTCAGGGAGAGGATAGAAAAATGACATTCTCTCTATCGAGTTTTAACAGACTATTAATATCAGTTAGATTCTTCCAAATCAAATACGGCAGTTTTATATTGTAGTTTAGTTAGCAGATCATTCACAATAATTATTTCTCGTGGGCTCGGACGAACTTTCTCGTTAAGTTTTCTTCCTAAGTTATGAACTGCAGTTGTCTGGTATTCTGAAATATCAGGATTATTTTTACAGAATAAATAAATCTCCTTCCATTTTTCTGGTCTTATTCCTTTTGTATTATGAATACAAATTGTTTTGTATTGTGGATACATATAATATCCGGAATATCCGTGTGCCCTCGGTCTCCCTGCATGGGAATTAGGTCGCTCCTGGTGTAGACCTGAAAACCCTGAATGCAGAAGATGTTATCTGGGAAAAGTCTGTAAGATGACTATGTAGTAGTAATTAAATATAATTATCTACTGGTATATCAAAGTCACAATAGGTGAGTATATAACCAGACTTAAATCTGTTTATCCTATTTATAACTATATCTGGTATTTTCATCTCCTTATGTGCTTCACACAAATAGTTAAAATGTCACGTTTTTGCCGGTAAAAACGTGACATTTTTCCAGGAAGATCAAAGAAGCCGGAGGATTGATGGATATCCGGCTCCGTTTATGCTTCATCTTAATAATTAAACCCGGAAAGGAATTTATTTAACAATAGTTAACTAAATATACCTTCCCCACTCTTCGAGTTATGTTCTATCTTTAACCTTACAAGCAATTTTAAAACAAATGAAGCAGGAAGAATACACCTCCGGCATCTCCCGCCGGAATGCCATGAAAATGATCTTTGCAGCGTCTGTGACGGGAGCAACGGGTATTCTGTCAGGATCGCCCTCAGGGTCAGCCGGTAAAACCGGAAAGTCATCTTCATCCATTCTTTCAGCAGCAGAGCCGCCAAAGCTGAAAATCTCAAAGATCAGATATTACGCTGCTCCGGGTTATAACAAGCCTCTTTTCAACCAGGCGCGGGGCATTGTCGAGATAGAGACCGACGGCGGCATCACGGGTATCGGGGAAGGAGGCTCGAAGGATATGACAGAACAGTGCGCCCAGATGATCATCGGTGCCAATCCGTTCCGCATTGAGCATATATGGCAGAATATTTACCGCGGCATGTTTTACCCTCCCGGAAGGGAAAAGCTGCATGCTCTCGGGGCGATTGAAATGGCGTTGTGGGATATCAAGGGCAAGGCACTGGGAGTCCCTGTCTATGAATTGCTTGGCGGTTCAACCCGTGAGTTTGTGGAATGCTATGCAACAGGTTTCAGCGCCTCCAGGTCAAGGGTTGAAGAAGAAAGAGTAAAGGATTGCATCGCTGCCGGCCTGAGGGTTTACCGCATCGGGCCGACAGGCGGAAACGGCAGTGAAAAATTTGATCCTTTCATCAACGCAGAAAAGACGATAGAGCTTTGCAAAAGGATTGCACAGGCAGCCGGACCGGGAAACTGGGCAATCGATCTTCATACCAGGTTTGACCTGACCGATTCGATAAGGATCTGCAAAGAGATCGAAGAGCTTAAACCCTATTTCGTTGAGGATATTGTCAGGTCAGAAAATCCTGACCTTTACAGGACCATCCGTCCGATGACCACCGTTCCCATTGCAGTCGGAGAGCAGTTTGGCGACAGGTGGGATATCAATGAGCTTGTAGAAAATGAGCTGATTGATTTTGCAAGGGTCACAGTGCCGAATACCGGAGGTCTGGGAGAATTCAGGAAGATAGCCGATATGTGCGAGACCCACTATATTGGATTAATACCGCATTTTACGGGCCCTTTGTCCACTGCTGCGCTGATTCATGTGCTGGGGGCTTCCAGCCCTTCGAGATGCATGATCGAGCTGGCAGGGGGAGCACCTGAGAGACCTGACTATTTTAATGAGGACTTAGTCGATTTCAGGAACGGGAAATTATACCTGAATCCTTCCCCGGGCCTGGGCGTCAGGTTTGACCCGAAGAAGGCAGATTTTCTGTTTGAGGTAAGTGCAAATACAAAATTCCCTCATCCCGTTCTGCAAAGCCCCGATGGTGCAATTCATAACTGGTAAAACGAACTTATGTCCTGCACGCATGCTGAACAGATTCAAAGGCAAGCTGAAGAACTGAATTGTCACAAGATCAGGATCAGACTGAAAAAATAAAAATACCCAGGAATGCCGGTTCGTCAGGTAAAGAATTACAGGTGGATAATTGTTTCACTTCTCTTCTTTGCAACCACCATAAACTATGTCGACAGGCAGATAATAGGTTTGCTTAAGCCGCTTCTTGAAGTTGAATTCAACTGGAGCGAGACTGATTTCGCCCGTATTGTAATGGCATTCACTGCAGCTTATGCGGCCGGGTTGCTTCTGATGGGGAGAGTGATCGACAGGATAGGCACGAAACTCGGGTATGCAGTCATAATTACTTTCTGGAGCATTGCCGGGATGGCCCATTCGATGGCCAGAACGGTCCTGCACTTCTGCATGGCAAGGATTGGTCTCGGCCTGGGGGAATCGGGAAACTTTCCTGCAGGCATGAAAGTGATTTCCGAATGGTTCCCGAAAAAGGAAAAAGGCCTTGTCACTGGAATATTCAACTCAGGAACTTCCGTGGGCGTTGTCGTCGCGTTGCTCATAGTGCCATTTATATTAAGACATTACGGGTGGCATGGAGTTTTCTTGATTACAGGGGCATCAGGATTTGCATGGCTGGTTTTCTGGCTTGTTTTCTACGATATCCCTTCCAGGCAGAAAAGGCTCTCCCGGGCGGAATACAGCCTGATAGTCAATGGCCGGCAGTACGAAGCCATAAAAAGCGACTCAGGAAAGTCCTTAAAATGGTATAAGCTGTTTACCCTGCGCCAGACATGGGCGCTGATCACCGGAAAAGGACTCATTGATCCGATCTTCTGGTTCTTCCTTTTCTGGCTTCCCTCCTATTTTTCATCTGCCTATAAGCTCGACCTGACAAAACCCAGCCCCGAACTGATGATCATTTATGGGGCCACCACCCTTGGAAGTATCGGGGGAGGTTATTTCTCATCGTTTCTGATAAAGAAAGGATGGGGTGTCCTGAAAGCCAGGAAAGGCTCGCTTCTGTTATTTGCATTTCTTGAGCTGACGATACTTCTTGCAAGATATGCCTCTGCCGCCTGGATGGCTGTTGCCATAATAGGGCTTGCAGTTGCAGTGCACCAGGCGTGGGCAACCAATATTTTTACGATTGCTTCAGACATTTTTCCTGTTGAAGCGGTTGGCTCTGTAGTTGGGATAGCGGGCATGGCTGGCGCGATCGGTGGCATCCTTTTCCCGATCCTCGTAGGTCACCTGCTCGATGCTTACAAAGCGGCGGGGAACCTTACCGGAGGCTATAATATGTTGTTTACCATCTGCGGCTTAACTTACCTGACAGCGTGGACAATAATTCACTTGCTTACCAGGAAACATTCCGAAGTAAAGCTTAACGAACTTTTATAATCAATAACTATAATTTCCAAACTGCTATGGAAAAAAGATCTGGTTTTCACTTATCGCGTTACGCAGTGTATCTGCTAATTCTTCTTCCGTCACTTGCCGGCATGAAGGCATCTTCACAGAACAACATCCCTCAGGTGCTGTTCGATTTCGAGAATAAATTCAAAACCAGGGATGCAGTCCTGACCGACTCCAGGGTAAGCCTTCTCAACGAAAAGGGGAATCACCTGCTGAAAGTCACTCTCGGCCACACAGACAACCGGCCGTCCATTAAGCTATCCATGGAACCAAAAAATTTATCTGAATATAAGGGTATAGCCATGGAAATCAGAAACCTGGGAACAAAGGGAATCGGAGTACAAGCCCAATGTTCAGCCGGCACCGGCAGAGGAGGAAGCCAGAGCATGGTATGGGTGGAACCCGGGCAGACTGACACTCTTTTAATCCTGTTCAGCCGTTCAGCCCCGGGGCTTGAATATGCGGATAAGTATATAACCGGGATGAACGGGATGCCCGGGGGCTATCTGAAAGGAAGACTGGATGTAACAGCAATATCAGGCATTGAGGTATTCAAGCATAAATCAGCGGAAGATTATTCATTCACTATTGATAATGTGAGGGCTGTCGGAAAATTCGGCTTTCCCTCCGAGGAAAAACTGAAAAGCGGATTCTTTCCGTTCGTTGACAAGTTTGGACAATATATATATGGTACATGGCCTGGCAAGATCAGTTCAGCCGACGATATCATGAAGCAGAAGGAAGAGGAGACCAGAGATCTTGCCGATAACCCCGGACCTTCAGAATGGGACCAGTACGGAGGCTGGAAAGCCGGCCCGAAACTTACAGCTACAGGTCATTTCAGGGCAGAAAAATACCAGGGCAAATGGTGGCTTGTTGATCCTGACGGCTATCTTTTCTGGTCGCAGGGAATCGACTGTATCAGGTTCACTGAAACCACCATGGTCAAGGGCAGGGAGAACTACTTTTCAGAGATACCTGCAAACGGCGATTTTGCCAGGGCAAACCTCATGCTGAAATACGGGAACACCTGGGATGCTTCGCCCCGGGATGCAGTGGCGGATGTCGTCCACAAACGACTGAGAAGCTGGGGAATAAACACTGTGGCAAACTGGTCCGACACTTATTTCTATGGTAAAAAACGAACTCCCTATACTGCAACTCTTTCATCAGGGATCCCCAAGAGCATGCCTACATCACTGGACGAGAATACATTCAGGGCCACGTGCGCAGCCAGGCTTGCGCAGGGAAATATTGCAGCCACAAAAGATGATCCATGGTGCATAGGCTATTTCGTTGACAATGAACTGGGATGGCCATCATCAAATGCGGAACAGGTTATAGAAACCTACTACAGGGTGGTTAAGGAAGAGCTTAAGAAACTCGCTCCCGACAAGCTTTTTCTCGGCAGCCGGATCAATAACAACAACATGGTTGCTCTGGCTGCAGCCTCCAGGTATACGGATGTAGTCAGCATAAACCGATATTCGTACAATGTATCGGATTTCACAATGCCTGACGGAATTGACCGTCCGATAATTATCGGCGAGTTTCATTTTGGTGCTCTCGACCGCGGCCTCTTTCATACGGGTCTGAGGGTTGTTGCCAACCAGAAACAGAGAGCCCTTATCTACTCAAATTATGTCAACCAGGCAATTGAGGATCCCAGGTTTGTGGGAGCTCATTGGTTCCAGTACCAGGATCAGCCGGTAACCGGGCGCTTTGACGGGGAGAATTACCAGATCGGGTTTGTAAATATCGTCGACAGGCCTTACCCTGAAATGATCTCGGCTGCAAGGAAGATCGCAGCAGGCATGTACAATATCAGGCTGAATGGTAACAAGACACCCGGGCAGACTCAGTGAAATAAGGATAATCTCATCAAATAAGGAGGCTTTTTATGGAAAGAAGAAAATTCATCATGACAGCAGGATACTCTGCGGCCGGAGCATACCTCGCGTCACCGCTGACTGATCCCCAGTCAAGGAAAAAGGCTGCATTAAAAGGTCCCGCTGCCCCGCCGAAGACAGCATCGGTGGAAGTCCGCGACAATAAAGTGATGGTTGAGACATCGACACTTTCTGCCGTGATCGAGAAAGGAGTTGTGACTTCCTTTAAAAGCAAGATCACCGGCGAAGAGTTCATTGAAAAACCGGATACGGCAACTTTCAGGGCGCTGAAACTCCTCTACATGAACAAGAGCGTTGAAGAGATCAATGAAGAGAAGTTCGGCAGCACGGAAACGCGACAGGTTTCGGGCCAGATGGCGGAAATCATTTTCCACAGCTGGGGAGGCGACGGTGTATTGACCATATCTGCCGATCCGGAGTCAGGAGATCTCATGGTCGAACCATCGGCCTATTCATCGCGGCCGGGAGTTCTTGCCTGCCGCTGGTGCCTTTCCGGATTAAAGCCTTCGCTCGAACTGGTAGCGCCTTTGTTCCAGGGAATAAGGCTCAGGCTCGACGATCCGCTGATCAGGAACAACAGGTGGGCCTGGCCCCAGACCTGGGAAGCCGGTTTTGCCGTCTTCCAGTCTTCAGGAGGAGGATTCTGGATCCATACCCGCGACACTCAATACAGGTTCAAGGCATTACAAACAGGAACCGAATCGGATCCTTTCATAATCGGCCTCGACAGCGAGTCATATGGACCGGTCGACAATAACCTTAGCGCCGGAGGAATATGCTGGAGGTTGAATGCATACGCTGGCGACTGGAAAGTACCGGTGGAATTTTACAGGCAATGGTACTGGCAGGCTTATAAACTCGAAGAAGAGGAAAAGATCAGGCAGCCGTGGATCCACGATCTGAAGCTTGCTCTGACATGGTGCCCGGGGAGACCGGAAATCCTCGATGCCGTTGCCAAATGGGTACCTCCAAAGAATGTCATCCTTCATTTCAACAACTGGAGAACCGACAACTACGATGAGAACTACCCTGATTTCAATGCCAGCGAAAGTGCAAAGGCATTCATCAAAAAATGCCATGAGATGGGATTTCACGTGATGCCTCACTTCAACTCAATCGATATGGATCCTTCGCATCCCGTATATGCACAGGTAAGGGATTTCCCGTACAGGGCTGTGGATACGAAGGAGCTTCAGGGATGGAGCTGGTACAAAGGCAGGGGAATAGGGGTTCCCGAATCCAACCTGAACAGGATTAATAACCGCGACAAGAAGGTGATGGTAAAGATCCATCCCGGGCTCAGCATGTGGAGATCCATTCTCGGGTCAAATATCCTTAAGGCAGCTCAGGATCTCTCGCTGGAGACTGTCTTTATTGATGTCACTTTATGCATCTGGAACATCCATAACTGTCTGGTCGAATCAATGACTCCGGCAGAAGGCATGCACAGGCTTATCAAACACGTTTCCAGTCTCGGGAAAGGTCTGGTTGTAGGAGGCGAAGGACTCAATGAAATAACAGCACGCGGATTATCGGTGGGCCAGGCCCACCTGTTTAAAAGCTGGCAGTCAAATATTGAAGGAGTCGAGCGAACAGGCGGCTGCAACCTGAATCAACTTTTATTCGGAAAACTATGCCGTACGGTTGGATATAACGGCCTTGGGGGAAGGAACAGCAATGAGGAACTCAGGCTGAGGCTTCACGTTGAGCACGGGGCAATACCAACTTTAACTGTGAGATCAGCAGAGGATATAAATAATCCTAATGCCGCTGTGAAAAAAATCCTTGAGCTGGCTGCCGGATAGAAGATCCACTTGCTTAAACCACTTACTGTTAATTAATTAACAACAAAACGATCAGGAAATATGAGAACCCGCGCCGAAAAGATAATACTTACAGTTTTTGTCTTATTGTTGAGCTCGTACAACACTGTAAAGCCGCAGCAGGCAAAAGGAATGCCCATGCCTTCCATAAAAGGTGATTTTGTAATGGTGCCGGAACTGAGCGACGAGTTTGAAGGCAGCTTATTCGACACCACAAAATGGTTCCGGAGGAATCCGACCTGGCTTGGCCGGCAACCGGCTTTCTTCTCGGAAAAGAACGTAACAGTCGCTGGCGGTTCGCTTAATCTTACAATGAAAAAGGAAGAACCGGATGATGCGCTCCGCAAAAGGGGCTATAACACATATTCAAGCGCTGCCGTGAAGAGCAGAAATACAGTCCTCTACGGTTACTTCGAGATAAGGGCCAGGGCAATGAACTCGCACGGATCAAGCGCCTTCTGGTTTTATGACCAGGCTCCGGCATTATGGACAGAAATTGATGTTTTCGAGATTTGCGGCAAGGGAGAACGTGAGAATCAGTACAATATGAACCTTCACGTCTTCAGGACACCCCTGAAGAATGAGCACTGGAGCCTCCATAGTGAGTGGAGCGCTCCATTCCGGTTTGCAGACGATTTCCATATCTTCGGCCTGGAATGGACACCCTATGTAATAAGATGGTATTTGGATGGAGACACAATAAGGACTTCCGAGAATACCCACTGGCATCAGCCCCTTACCTTGAATTTTGACAGCGAAACTATGCCAGACTGGTTCGGGCTGCCTGCAGATAATGATCTGCCGTCGACGTTCAGCATAGATTATGTCCGCACATGGAAATACAGGAGCAGCGAATGGCTTGGTGAAGGGCCCTGGCAAAACAGGATGAGAGGGAACAGGTAAAGAATATCTTAATGTGCGGTACAGTTATGCGGCTCCTGCTAAAAATCCTAAAAGCTTTGCCTTGAATGCTGCCGAAGATGTCGAGCTTGTAATTTTCGTTAATGGCACCGAAGTAGTAAAGCTCAGGCCTGGATCCGGGCTTACATCTTCGCTACCGCCTTCGCTGCCGCCTCCGGCGAGCCTTCGGTGGCCAGGGAAGCTACGGACTGCGTCCGCCGTAGCGGACTTCGTCCGACGAAGGCGGAGGTCAAAGAAAGCCCCGGT
>JALONU010000126.1 GCA_025454775.1 Bacteroidales bacterium
TGTCTTTTGCGGGCTGCGTTGTAAAACCAAAGATTTTAAGCTACTTTTGCCTTCCGTAAACAGAAAATTCTATTTATGGCTCAGGATGACGTTTTTAAAAAACTGGTTGCTCACTGCAAGGAATACGGGTATGTGTTCCCGTCGAGCGAGATTTATGACGGATTGAGTGCAGTCTACGACTACGGCCAGTACGGTGTCGAACTCAAGAACAATATCAAGAAATACTGGTGGGACTCAATGGTTCTGCTGAACGAGAATATCGTTGGACTGGATTCCGCGATATTCATGCATCCCACTATCTGGAAAGCTTCGGGACATGTGGATGCATTCAATGATCCTCTTATCGACAACAGGGACTCAAAGAAAAGGTACCGTGCCGATGTTCTGATCGAGGAGCATCTTGCAAAGTTCGAGGACAAGATCAGCAAGGAGGTTGAAAAGGCACGGGAGAAATTCGGCACAACCTTCGACGAAAAGAAATTCAGGGAAACAAATCCTAGGGTACTTGCGAACCAGGCAAAGATGGATGAGCTGAACGCCCGCTTTGCAAAAGCGATGAACGCGACCGACCTGGAGGAACTAAGGCAGATAATCATCGACAATGAGATAGTATGCCCGATATCGGGGACAAGGAACTGGACTGAAGTCAGGCAGTTTAACCTGATGTTCTCAACGGAGATGGGATCGACGGCAGAAGGGGCAAATAAGATTTTTCTCCGCCCCGAGACAGCACAGGGCATTTTCGTGAACTTCCTCAACGTCCAGAAAACAGGCAGGATGAAGGTGCCGTTCGGGATAGCCCAGATAGGCAAGGCCTTCCGGAATGAGATAGTAGCACGCCAGTTCATTTTCAGGATGAGGGAGTTCGAGCAGATGGAGATGCAGTTCTTTGTTCAGCCGGGAAGTGAGCTGGAATGGTTCAGGCACTGGAAGGAGATCAGGATGAAGTGGCACAAGGCGCTTGGATTCGGGGATGACAATTACCGCTTCCACGACCACACCAAGCTGGCGCATTATGCCAACGCTGCAACTGATATAGAATTCAGGTTCCCCTTCGGCTTCAAGGAGGTAGAAGGGATCCATTCCAGGACCGACTTCGACCTGAAGCAGCACCAGCAGTACAGCGGGAAGAAGATGCAGTACTTTGACCCGGAAAAGGGCGAATCGTATGTGCCTTATGTGATCGAGACATCCATTGGCGTCGACCGGATGTTCCTTCAGGTCATCTCAGCTGCCTATACCGAAGAAGAGCTTAAGAAGGAAGACGGAACGACAGACACACGGGTAGTGCTGAGGCTTCCCTCAGTCCTTGCCCCGGTTAAGCTTGCAGTAATGCCTCTTGTAAAAAAGGACGGACTTCCCGAGATCGCAGAGAACATTGTAAAGGAGCTCAGGTTCGAGTTCAACTGCCAGTACGACGACAAGGATTCGATAGGAAGGCGCTATCGCCGCCAGGATGCCATAGGAACACCATATTGCATCACCATCGACCATCAGACAATTGATGACAACACTGTAACGATCAGGTACCGCGACTCAATGGATCAGGAACGTGTGAGGATCAGTGAGCTCAGGGACATCATTTCAGAAAAGGTAAAGATCCCGGGCTTGCTGAAAAAGCTCTAGGATGAAAAAGGTATTGATAATAACCTACTACTGGCCGCCCAGCGGAGGTGCCGGGGTGCAGCGATGGCTAAAGTTCGCAAAGTACCTTCCGCAGTTCGGCTGGGAACCTGTTGTTGTCACCGTTGATCCGGAATATGCAGCATACCCTGCAATCGATCATTCGCTCGAAAAGGAGATACCAGGCATTCTTTCCGTTCACAGGACCAGAGCTACAGACTGGTTCAGGTTTTATGCGGGTGATAAGTCAAAGATCCCCTCAGGGGGATTTGCGACAAACAGGGACGATTCCCTGAAGGGAAAGCTAACGCGTTTTATCAGGGGGAATTTCTTCATCCCCGATCCCAGGAGAGGGTGGAACAGGCATGCCTTTAAGAAGGCCTGTGAAATTATTAACAATGAAGGGATTGAACATGTCATAACCACCAGTCCACCGCATTCAACACAACTTATCGGCCTGAAGCTGAAGAAGAAATTCCCGGAAATCAGATGGATAGCAGATCTACGTGATCCCTGGACCGACATCTATTACTATGATCTTTTCTACCCGACATTCCTTTCAAGAAATATTGACCGGTCATTTGAAAAAGCTGTCCTCAGGAATGCTGATATCGTTACAACAGTAGGGCCAACTCTGGCCAGGCATCTCGAATCCAAACTGACCGGCATGCCGGGAAAGATCAAGGTTATTCATAACGGTTACGACGAAAGCGATTTCGGGAACCTGACGGCATCAACACCGGAAAGATTCACAATCTCCTACACAGGAACCCTTTCAGGGTCATATCCTGTTGATGGTTTTCTGGAGGCAGTGAAGGCATTGATCGCGGAAGGGCACAGTATATCCCTCATATTCACAGGGCATATCTCCGAAGAACTGAAGGTCAGGTTTATTTCCGAAACTGGTGCTGGTAATCCTGAATTCAATTCCTATTCTGATCACAGGACTGTAATTAAGCAGATGCTGTCATCTTCGCTGCAGCTTCTTGTCCTTGCCAAAGATCCGCAGAACGGGAGCTTCCTGCCCGGAAAGCTGTTTGAATACATTGCTTCCGGCAGGCCTGTACTATGCCTTGGCCCCACTGACGGTGACACCGCTGACATCCTTGATAAGGGAGGTTATGGCAAATGCTTTGATTATTATGATAAAAAAGGGATATATGATTTTATAACTGCCCTGATGAAGGGGAAGGTTTCTGCAGGAAATATCCCACCAGCATATTTTTCAAGGAAGAACCTTGCTGAAAAGATAGCAAAGCTTCTGGAATAAGCAGTCCGGATATTGCGGCTGCATTATGAATTGTTAAAAAACTTAGCGAAATTTGAGAACCGGTTTTGTCTGTCCGTCAGGGCATCCCGGACCGGAAAAGTTAATCAACAGGCACAATCATGATAACCGGCAAAATGAAAAACATCCTTGTTCTCGCTCCGCATACTGACGACGGTGAACTGGGAGCAGGAGGCTCGATAAGCTATTTCCTTGAACAAAAGGCAAAGGTTTACTATGCTGCCTTTTCAACGGCGAAGGATTCCGTACCCAAAGGTATGCCTGGCGATATACTCAAGACCGAGGTCCGGAAGGCTACCAGCCATCTGGGCATCGACGAAAGGAACCTTATTATTTACGACTACCAGGTGCGTAAGCTGAATTATTCGAGGCAGGAGATCCTTGAGGATCTGATAAAACTCCGTAATAAAATTCACTTCGACCTGGTGCTGATGCCCAGCCTGAACGACATCCATCAGGATCACATAACGGTTTCACAGGAAGGGCTTAGGGCATTCAAGACAACCTCCATCCTGGGATATGAGCTTATCTGGAACAACCTCACATTCAACACCACCTGTTTCATCAGGCTCGATGAGCGGCATATTGATAACAAGATCAGCGCCCTGAAGAATTACCAGTCACAGAAAGGGAGGGATTATGTTTCGGCCGATTTCATACGATCCCTCGCGAGGGCCAGGGGAGTGCAGATAGGTGCTGAATTTGCTGAAGCTTTTGAAGTGATACGCTGGGTGATCTGATGATGCAAAAGCTCAGGGATATAAAAGTTTTCATTACGGGGGCAGGTGCACCGGGGGCACCCGGGATCATTAAATCGCTCAGAAAGGTAAAGGAAAGGAAGATCACGATCATTGGAGGAGATGCCAACCTTGGGAATTCTGTCGGGACAGGCCTCCTCGACAAGGTTTTTCAGATACCCTGGGCAGAATCGCCTGACTTCACCAATAAGGTTCTGGAGATCTGCATCTCCGAAAAAGTTGATGTTATAATCCCCCTGGTTACAAGGGAGCTGCTGGTATTTGCACAAAACAAAGAATTGTTCAGAAAGCATGGTATTTATGTATCTGTCTCAGATCCCGTGCCGCTTGAGATAGCCAACAACAAATATCTCCTGATGAAATTCTGCCGGGAGCATAACATACCTGTTCCTGATTTTTACATTGTTCATTCCCTGGATGAGTTCCGGGAAGCATCCGCAAAGCTCGGTTACCCGGAAAGGAAAATATGCTTCAAGCCGCCATTATCGAACGGGTTGAGGGGCTTCAGGATAATTGAAGACGGACAGGACCGTCTTTATGCACTTATGAATGAGAAGCCCAATAATGTTTACATCTCGTTCAGCGAATTTGTTTCGATCTGCGAGGGAGGTTCTTCCTTCCCTGAACTCATTGTAATGGAATACCTGCCCGGGGACGAATACAGTGTTGATGTGCTTGCGGACGATGGCATCTTCTTATGCGCCATTCCAAGGAGCCGTGACCATATAAAAATGGGGATCAGCTTTGTGGGAACCGTTATTGAAGACAGGGAAATAATAAGCTATTCAAAAAGTGTGGTCGAAGGACTGAAGCTTAACGGTAATATCGGGCTTCAGTTTAAAAGAGACGGTAAGGGAATACCAAAGATCATTGAATCAAATCCCAGGGTCCAGGGTACAATCGTATTGTGCACTGCTGCCGGGGTAAATATGGTTTATGAAGCTGTCAGGATCGGGATCGGGGAAAAGCCTGATATCCAGAAGATCAATTGGGGGCTAAAGATGATAAGATACTGGGAAGAACTTTTTCTTGATATAAATGGCCAAAGAATCGATTTCTGAAATCCTGGATTTCACGCTGTTCATCTTCGACCTGGATAATACCATCTACAATGAAGAGGACTATCTCTTCCAGTCATATTCCGAGATCGCAGGACGATTTGCCGGGATCTCTACAGGTAAAAGCAAGAAGTGGCTGCTAAAAACGATCATGAGCATATACAGGAAGGATGGCAGGGAAAAGCTTTTTGACAAGTTTCTTGAAAAGGCCGGTCTCGATGCCACATATCTTACTGAATGTCTCGAAATACTGAGGAACTTCACTCCTTCCAGCCGTATGAAGATGTACGGGAAAACTGAAAAAATACTGCGGATGCTCACCGAAAGGAATAAGCAGATATTTGTCCTGACAAACGGGAATCCTGCCCAGCAGAGAAACAAGATAAAGAGTGTCGACTGGAAGGGTCTTGATATGTCAATAACATTCATCCTTGCTGATGAGATAGAGCCGAAGCCTTCTCCGGCAGGAATTGAATATATTTTGAAACAGACAAATACCGGGAAAGAACAGGTTATATTCATCGGAGATTCGGAAACCGACCGCGAATGTGCATCACGGGGCGGGATACGATTCTTAAATATTTCCTCTCTATGAACATCCTGATGATCCTCGACGGGGAATTTCCTCCTGATGAACGCGTTGAGAAAGAAGCTCTTACACTCTTATCGGAGGGCAACAGGGTTTTTATTTTGTGCCTGAATTACGGTAATTTCAAGCTTTCAGAAAACTATAAGGGTATAGAAATTATCAGGATTGGTATCAATAAGCCGCTTAGAAATAAAATGCAGGCTACATACCTGATCCTGCCGTTCTACAGGATGCTCTGGAAAAGAAAGATTGAATCTGTTATTAAAGAAGAAACCATTAACGTAATTCATATACACGATCTTCCTCTTGCAGATATCGGAATAAGAATCAGAAGGAAATATAACCTGAAGGTTGTCTGCGATCAGCATGAGTTCTACAGTGTCTGGATTGTGAGGACTGCGCACTATAATACATTTACCGGCAGAATTGTAAGAATTTTAAGTAACTGGGAAAAATATGAGAGAAAATATCTGGCTTTGGCCGATCTTGTGATTACCGTTGCTGAACCTCTCAGGGAGACTTACATAAAAGAAAGAGGCGTGAAAAGGGAAAAAATTATTGTGCTCCCCAACACACCTTCAAGGGAAGTCTTTAACGATAATAACATTGACAGGTCGGTAGTAGAAAAGTACAGAGACAATTTCATGCTTTTCTATGCCGGACACATAGATATTCTAAGGGGGATAAATACAATTATCGAAGCTTTGCCGCTGATCAGAGAAACAATTCCTGATTTTAAATTTGTCCTGGCGGGAAGGTTCAACAGAAAATATTACGATCCTATCAGATTTGCGGATGAGCTTGGAGTCCTTGATATGATCGAATACCTTGAATGGATACCTCTGCAGAAGCTCCCGTCCTATGTGGCTGCCAGCAAGGTATGCATTTTCATACCGCCGAACACTCCCGAAATGAACAGTACTATTGTTACGAAAGTATACCAGAATATTGTAATGCACAAGCCCATGATCGTGGGACAACCCGAGCTCATGAAGAACCTCGTTGAAAAGAACGGGATAGGATTGAGTATTAAGGAATCCAATCCGAACGACCTGGCAGAAAAGCTTATAATGCTCTGGGCAACTCCTGAACTTCTTAAATCGTTTGAAGAGAATGCAAGACTGATCGCAGAGGATTATTACTGGGAGGTAACCTCTGCTCCCCTGTCTGACCAATACGGGAAATTGAAAGAAGAACTTTCCTCCGGTATTCATGATTGAAACTGCGAATATGAACATTCATCTGTTTGCCAGTGAAAATCTGTACTCATTCAAATATCTGAAGTTTATAAGTGACAACTTCAACCTGGAGGATCATACTTTTATTTTTAGAAAAAGGTCTTCTGTACCCTTTGAATACGATGATGAAATCAGGAAGAAAATATTCTTCCCGCATAACAATATATACTTTTTTGTAAGTCATTACAGGTTGCTGAATAGAGCTGAAAAGATACTCCTGCATCAGCTGCCGCACGGACCTGCGCTTATACTCTGGAACCTCTTCCCCTGCCTGCTGAAGAAGATAACCTGGTCGATCTGGGGCGGGGATGTATATTATTACCGTAGAGCAAACGAGAGTATTACAGCAAGGTTTTATGAAATCTTCAGACGGAGGATTATACCCCGCATCCCTGTTATAGTTTCATTTGCCCATGGTGATTTCGAAACAGTCAGGGAAGTTTACGGAACCAATGCCAGGTATCTGCCGTGCATGTACCCGCTCCCGGTTGACTTCCTTAGCTTTAAAACAGAAAGTAAAAAGGAGGAAGGTATTTACACGATACTTGCAGGAAATTCCGGCAATCCCTCAAACAATCATACGGAGATCCTCCGGAAACTTGCTCCGCTGAAGGAAAGCAATATCAGAATAATCTGTCCCCTGTCCTACAGCGGAAACGAAGGTTACATTAATGAAGTCGTATCCCTGGGGCGGGAGACATTTGGTGATAGGTTCGTTCCGATGCGTGAAATTATTGAACCGGGCAGGTATCTTGAATTTCTCTTCAGCTGTGATGCGGCAATTATGAACCACGACAGGCAGCAGGGACTTGGAAATATCCTGCCTCTTCTTTACTTCGGGAAAAAAGTTTTCCTGCGGACGGGAACATCATCATACACTTACCTCGAAAGTCTTGGGTGCACTTTGTATGATATCTCTTCGGTGGATAAATTTGATGAATCTCTCTTCAGCCACGATCCCGGGCTGGAGAAAAACAGGAAGATTATTGAAGAACTTATGTCGGAAGAAAGATACAGGGAAGTGTGGGAAAATATATTTAATACGATCTGAATGATAAATGTGACAAAAACATACCTGCCCGATAAGGAGAGATTCCTGAAATATGTCGACAGGATTTATGAATCAGGCTGGCTTACCAACAACGGCCAGCTGGTCAGGGAACTGGAGAAAAAACTCACCGCATGGCTGGGCGTGGAAAATCTTATGCTTGTCACCAACGGCACTATTGCACTCCAGGTTGCCTTCAGGGCACTCGGGATGAAAGGTAGTGTGATAACAACCCCTTTCTCATTTGTTGCAACAACCAGCAGCCTTGTCTGGGAGGGTCTGACTCCTGTCTTCGCAGATATTGATCCCGCTTCATTCAACCTGACGCCGGAATCAGTGAGCAGGAAAATCGAGCCGGGTGTCAGCGGAATACTTCCGGTTCATGTCTTCGGCAATCCATGCAAAGCTGATGAACTCGAAAAGATAGCCGGCAGGAACGGAGTTAAGCTTCTTTTTGACGCAGCTCATGCCTTTGGCGTAAAATACAAGGGAACAAGCGTCCTTAATTTCGGGGATGCATCCATCCTAAGTTTTCACAGCACCAAGATCTTTCACACAATTGAAGGCGGAGCCATTATTTTTAAAGATAAAAAGCACCTGGAAGCAGCCAGGAAGATGATCAATTTCGGCATTACCGGCTATGACAGGGTTGAGGGCATAGGGATAAACGGCAAGATGAATGAATTCCAGGCAGCAATGGGACATTGTATTCTCGACGATGTTGAAGAACTGCTTAACAGGAGAAGTCTTATTTACCTGCGGTATGCTGAAGCATTCAGGGGCATCCAAAACATAAAGCTGCAGGAGCTTAATCCTGATGCCGAATACAACTACGCTTATTTCCCCGTTCTATTCTCTTCAGAAGAACTAAGGGAGAAAGTGGCCTGCGTACTTAACGAACAGGAGATATTTCCCAGGCGTTACTTCTCACCTTCACTGGAAACACTCGATTACATTGAAGACC
>JALONU010000127.1 GCA_025454775.1 Bacteroidales bacterium
TTCATGCCTGCTGGACAGATCCTAAGGACTTTAAACATGTGTTCCGGGGGATTGCGATAACTGTAAGGTATGTACCCACGCAAAAACCGTCGCTGCCTGGACCCGGGGAGGATTTTTCCAAATGGGAAGGCAATTTCTACAATACTTATTCGAGCGAAGCCTTTACTCCACTTATCAGAAAGGGAACCGCAATAGTGATAGATGATGTAGAAGACCGCGATATAGGATCGATCGGATCAAACAACATCCTCAATTGGTACAGAATGGGAGCCGTTGGAGTGGTGACAGATGCTGGGGCACGTGATACGGATGAAATAGGCCTCGAAGGTGTGCCTCTCTACCTCAGGCAAAAGGGACGTGGAATACGCCCCGGACGCAACGAACTCGAGTCGGTCAACAGGCCTGTGACAATAGGTGGTGTCCTGGTCTGTCCGGGTGATGTTGTCGTTGCCGACGGTGACGGTGTTGTGATCGTCCCGAGAGCGGTGGCAGAACAGGTAGCCAAATACGCAAACGAAATACTTTTAAAAGACAAGGCAGGCCGAAAAGGACTCTATGAAAGCTTGGGAAGACCACTGGATAGTACCGTGAAGTGAGTAGAAGGAAGGGGTGAAAGGGGTTTGTGAGATCGAAGCAAAGAGAAGATTCCGAATTAGCGGAAGAGGGGAAGAGGAGGAGGATGGAATAAGAGAATGACGCGCAGCCAATGACATGCGCAGCATCAATGACAATGAATGACGGCTGAAGGCCGAATGGCTGCAAGACTGCACGACCGCAAGACTGCACGACCGCAGGTCGTAACGAAGTGAAGATCCCGCTTCGGCGGGAACTGCACGACTTTAATATGAAGAGCATCACCATAACAGCATTGTTGCTTCTTATCTGCGGCCAGGCTCAGTCGGGGGCAGCAGACTCGATACCTAAAAGATATCTCGGTCTGCAGGCAAACTATGGATTCATCATTCCCCATTCTGCAGCAATAAGGGATATCTCGCATTCAAACCCATACGGTTTTGAAATAAGCCTTAACCGCCTGCACGATTCATACGATAAGTGGAAGGTGTTCAACGCTTACTGGAGCTCCGGGATCCAGGCCGGATATTTCAATTACCAGAATCCTGATATAATCGGAAGCGCTTTCCTGCTGACTGTATATGCAGAGCCTGTCGTTGCCTTCAGCGGAAGGTTCCAGTTTGCAATAAGGACCGGGGCAGGGATATCATACCATACGAAAAAATATGACGAAACAGGAAATCCTTCAAATTTCTTCTTCGGCACGTCTTTCAATGTTCCGCTCTATGTAGACCTGCGGCTGAAATACAGAACCGGCGAAAATGCACTGATAACACTTTCCGGATGTTATAACCATATTTCCAACGGCGGTTTCAAGCAGCCTAACAAGGGAATGAACTTCCCGACTCTTGCCGCAGGCGCTGAATACTACTTCAGAGATGTCCCGGTTCTAAGCCGCAATTTCAGGTCGGATGCCGGAATGTCAAAACCGGGATTTTCAGTGATGCTGCAGTTGCTGGCAACGGGAAGGATACTTGAAAAGACTGATGAGTTTCCGGAAGAAAGGGTTTTTGCCTGGGGAATACATGCAAGGGCTGCCATGCCTGTGAGAGGCGTTTATTCCCTTAACGCAGGGGCCGAGATCATCTTTGACAATTATATCAGGGGAATGGTGGAAAGGGAGGAATCGGACCTTGACTCTAAGAGATTTGCGGTCACGGCTGGACAGGATTTCCGTTTTGGCAGGGTCAGCTTCACCCAATATTTCGGTTTTTATCTCTATTCACCTTATAAAGCCCGTAACTCAGTCTACCAGAAATATGAACTTTCATACCATATAACCAAAAACCTGACTGCAGGGGTATTCCTGAAGGCTCATCTCCAGGTAGCGGAGCTTTCGGGTGTAACTGTGAGCTGGTTGAAGGAGTGGAAGAGGAAGGAGGGGGTGAAGAGGTGAGTGGTGAGTGGTGAGTGGTGAGTGGTGACCAACCAGCAACCAGCAACTAGAACCCAGAACCCTTAATCTTAATTTTAAATACTTATCTTTATTACCCAAAACCTAAATTCACACAAAATGATAAAGGAAATAAAAGCATCCGAACTCGATACAAGGAAATTCATCGATGAAAAGGTAAAAGAGATCAAATCGGCTGTCGGCAGCGGGATTGCAATTAACGCACTTTCAGGAGGCGTTGATTCATCGGCTGTCACGATGCTCGGGCACAGGGCGCTGGGAAAACAGCTCAGGACTGTCTTCATCCAGAACGGACTGATGCGTGCGCGAGAGCCTGAACAGGTAGCAGGTTTTTTCAAAAAGATGGGAGTCGATATAGAAATTATCGATGCAAGAAATGAGTTCCTGAAAGCTTTAAAAGGGATCACGGATCCTGAACTGAAACGTGAAGCAATCACCCAGACTTTCTACAAGAAGGTTTTCGGAAGAATAGTAAGGGAGAGCGGGGCAAAATTCCTCCTCCAGGGGACCATACTTACTGACGTTGATGAAACGGTGGCAGGGATCAAGCGTCAGCACAACGTGTTTGCACAACTTGGAATAGATCCGCAGGAAACATTTGGCTACCAGATACTTGAACCGCTTATACAGCTTCGCAAGGACGGTGTGAGAATGACAGGTAAGGCACTGGGTCTGCCGGAAGAGCTCTTTACAAGGATACCTTTCCCTGGGCCCGCCCTGGCTGCGAGGATAATCGGAGAGGTCACTGCCGAAAGACTTGAAACGGTAAGGAAGGCTACATCAGTCGTCGAGAAACTTCTGGGTGGCAGGGGTGCCTTCCAGTACATGGCAATACTTCACGAAGACCGGGTCACGGGTATGCGCGACGGCAAAAGGGATTTTGGCCAGCAGATTGAAGTCCGCTGCTGGGACAGCATCGATGCCAGGACAGCTACGCCTACAAGGCTGTCTTTCGAGGTTCTTGAACAGTTGGCTGATTCTATAATAAGTGAAGTGCCGGGCGTTGTCAGCGTAACATACAATATAGCATCCAAGCCTCCGTCGACTATTGAAGCAGTATGAGATCCGGTAACCGGTAGCTCTTAGCCGCCAAAGCCTTGGCGAAGGTGGCCGGTCGCCGCTATTTCACCTGCGTTCTGCTCCCGGTTTTAACAACCATGCTCTTCCTCCACTCCGGCTTGCCCGAGGCACTCAGGAAGATATCATAGGTTCCGGGCGGACAGGGTATAGATGATCCGAGCCCTTCGCATCTTACAACTTCCATATTCTTATCCGGTACGGCGCCTTTAACCCTGTCTGCGGTTCCTGCAGGATACATCTGAACAGCTTTCACTTCCCTGTTGGTACCTGCATATTCCACCACTCCTGCATTGAGGTTAATGGTTATTTTATAGTTTATATTGGGCTTCATAACAAAATTCTCAAGCCATATCTTCTGCGGCCTCGCCGAGGTTCCCATTGTTAACAGGAGATCGTAGGATCCGGGTTTGATCTTACCGGTGTTCCCCTTTAGTTCATCAGGCTGAAGAGGTGAGTCATGTTTCCCGGGTGAATAGAAGGAGGGTACTCCACAGTGGGCGCTCTGTTCGGCGATACCCTTATACCGGTCTACCTGTGATGTGAAGGAGGCAAGTCCTGCCAGTGTCCCTTGTGCTTCATCGATATTGACCTGATAATCATAGATGATAACTGAGACAACGGTTTTCGACTGGGCTTTCACCGTTACGTTGTCGATATCAAAGGATATGGTCCCTGGTTTCCCAGTATGTTTGAAGCTCACCTTCATGGAGTAAGTTCCCGGTTTTGCTCCCAGTGCCTTGACTTCCTTTCCGGAACTCATGAGCTTAAAAACAGGGCTCGCGGTAAGCTCGCCAAGGGTCCTTGGACTAAGAGCCACCACTGCATCGCCGGGCTTGAGAGCTTCGAAAGCCTGTGAGACCCAGACATGGTTCCAGCAGTTTTCCATTCTGATGGTGATGCCGTTGTCCAGTTTGAAGGTGTAGTTGGATACACTCTGTGACTGTAATGAAAGAGCCGTTACAGTACACAAAATCAAGAAGATAAAGATCTTTTTCATATCCTGGATTTTTAATAAAGATGACAAAGAACATATAAAGTTACACCAAACAAACGACAGGCGGAATTAAAATATGTTAAAAAGTGCCATGGTGAGGCTTCCGGCAACTCTTAGCCACTGTAGCTTCAGCGAAGGTGGCCGGCACGCGGCACACGCAACTTGGAACCTGGAACCTGGAACATGGAACCTGGAACCACCCAGAGAACCAGCACCCAGTAACTAGCAACTAGCACCCGGCAAAAGTTTAAATCTTATTTCTTAATTTAGCAGTATCACCAAACAGGACAGGCACATGTGTTTCTCAGCAGGAGCAAGCTTTGCCGGCAGTGCCGTGCTGGTGGCAGCAGGATATGCTGCAATCCGTAAAGTCCGGAAACCTTCGTGGAAGCCTTTCGCGGCTATTCCTTTGCTTTTCAGCCTTCAGCAATTTTCGGAAGGCATTATCTGGCTCATATTGCGATCAGGAGGACATGAAACTATTCTGAAATTCTCAACAACATTCTTCCTGATTATGGCGCTCATTGTCTGGCCCATTTTGATGCCTCTGTCGGTGAAGCTGATGGAGCCGTCAGGCAAAAGAAGGAGAATCCTTGCAGTTTTGATCTCAGCTGGCATTATCCTGGCGCTTTATTATGCTTACTGCATGATATTTTATGAATTCCATCCAATTATAGAGAGTCACCATATAAGATACCTGGGTGATTGGCCAAAATCACTCAGAAATCCTGCCTTTGCCTTATATATTTTGGCAACAATACCGCCTCTTTTCATATCAGGCATAAGGAGAATGTGGATCATGGGAACCCTTATTCTGATCTCCGTAATTGTCTCAGGAATTTTCTTCAAGGTTTACCTTACTTCGGTCTGGTGCTTCTTCGCCGCCCTGATAAGTCTTGTGATCCTCTGGATCATTAAGGAAGACAAGATTCAAGGAGATTGACTGCACGATTGCATGACTGCAAGTCGGAACGAAGTGAAGATCCCGCTTCGGCGGGAACTGCACGACTTTTAGATATACCTCACCTTCACCGTAACCTTCTTCTTCTGGTCCTTTTCGAGCGTGAAGCTGAACGACTGGAATTTCGGTTTTGAAAAACCGGATGTAAAATAGTCAGAGAATCCGAATCCTTCCTTCGGGATGCCCAGGAAATTGTATTCCATGAGCCCGCTGCTGTTCTCGTCATCAAGGAGTGAAATTCCCCACAGACCAGGTTCCATTTTAAAGGCGACTTTCATTTCTCCGTTCAGAATATCCTTTTTAGGGAAGGTAAGGCTCCTGAAGGCCTCTTCCTTCTGGAATGACGGATCATCCTTGAAAATTCCGATAACTATCTGTCCCTTTGTGCTTTCCAGCCCGGTAATTGTCAGTTCGATATCCTGGGCTTTAAGGCTGAAGAGAGGGAGTGTCGTTAGCAATATGATGATTACAGAATATTTCATAACACGATGATTTGGCATGAAGATAATGAAAAAAGCGACCCGGCACCCAGTACCCAGCACCCGGCAATCCTTTTTAAAATTAACAGTAAAGGTTTTCAACTGAGATTTTCTATTCCTATCTTTGATCACCCGATCTGTATTATACCTTACATAAAAGATGCCAGTAAAGACATATACCCAGAAAGGCATTTTTTCAGTTGTAATCCTCCTGCCAGTGCTGGTGTTCTGTATTGCAATGCTCTTTGTTGCAGGTGTTGATGAACCATTCGCGGTGATAATATTCAGCCTTGTCATAATGACGTTCATCATCTGCCTTCTTATCTTTTATAAGATGACCATAACCATCGACGATACACTTCTCACTTTCACGATGGGCATCGGCCTTATCAGGAAGAGCTACCCCCTTTCCGATATTTCAGCCTGCAGACCGGTGAAGAACTCTCCGTTATACGGCGTGGGGATGCATATGACGGCCGACGGCTGGCTTTACAATGTGTCGGGAAAGTATGCCATTGAACTTTCATTCAAAAGCAGGAAGAAGAAGATAAGGATAGGCACCGACAAACCCGAAGAGATATCCCGTGCAGTGAACAGCCTAATTAGCGGCAGCATGCAGGGGGCATACGTTGACAGGGGCAATAACGGTGGATTCTTCCTCATCCTGGCAATGGTGGCTGCGACTATTGTCCTTCCCATAGTGCTCATTGTTCTGGGAAGCAGGGAGACAAAAGTCTCTTTCTCCCAGTCGGAGATGAAGCTCACCGGGGTGTACGGTCTGAACATCGCGTTCTCAGATATAATATCCGCCGACACGATGCAGTCGCTTCCTTCAATAAAATCGAGGACAAACGGCTATGCTGCAGGAAATACCCTTAAAGGGCATTTCAGGCTCCAGGATCAGTCGAAGGTGATGCTTTTCGTAAAGAAGGGGATCCCTCCCTACATCCGTCTTAAAACATCTGAGACGACGGTCTGGCTCAATTTCGACAGTCCCGGGAAAACCCGGGAAGTCTTCTCCCGCTGCAAGTATAATATATAGTTCACCGGTAGCCGGTCGCCGGACTATATCCCCATTTTCTTTGCAATAGCCTGAGGGACAGCGTTCCTGTTAACCATTATATTGGTTGTGCGCAGAGCTATGAATGGCTTTGATACGTATATGAATCCGCTGTATTTTCCGGTAATGCCCCAGGAGTTCTTCACCTTGTAAAAGACATTGCCTGCCTGGTCGGTCGCAATACCGGTTATGTGCATGCCATGATCATCGGTGGTCGAATAGTTGTCGAATTCCACCTGCCGGAGCTCCTGTGTTATAACCTTTTCGGGCTGAGGGCCGGCAAATGCTTTCGCGGACTCTTCAGGTGTCATTTCGTTCCAGTTCTTTACAGGGACTATCGCCACGCCTTCTTTCATCGAAAAGCCCCTGTCGCTGACATCACTCGCCCATCCTACCGTGTATCCGGTCGTAACAGAATTCTCTATTATCTGCATCATGTCTTCGAGAGGAACATTATAGAAAAGACCGGCTGCCCAGTTGTCGGGTAGTTCAAGCATGCACTGCCTGTAAAAGGGATGATGTGAAAATGATGTCACACATATATAGTCGTCAGGATTGATGCCGAGTTCTTTCATGAATGATGCCGGCGTGTAGCTCTTTCCCTCGTAGGTGAAAGTTTCAGGCTTTTTCCCAAGGTAGGCATCGAGGATACCATTGAGACCGGCAAACCATGCCGTCGAAAGCTTCTGACGCTTGATGACAGCATCCATGTAACCTTTCAGTACACCGTCGAGTTCCCCGTGGTTATGTGCTGTTTCGCCATAACTGAGCCCCGGGTAGACAGCATCAGGGACCAGCCCTGCATCCTTCATCCCGCTGATCACATCGCCGTACTCGCTTCCTCCGGCAAATGTTGAGCTCCCGTGCATCCGTGCATACATTTCGGCTTTTTCCCCGTATGTATGTCTTACAATATACATTTCCGAGAGGTCGTACTGCTTCTTACCCATGCGGAGCAATTCCGATTCTATCATCGACAACCCGGAAAAGCACCAGCATGTTGATGTGGAGGCCTGATTTTTAACGGGTGTGCAGGTAAGTTCCTTCTTCATTGTGAAGATGTAGCCTTGTTCCTGGCCTGCTGCAAGGGTGCAGAACACAAAAGCCAGAATTAGAAGTGTTTGAATCCTTTTCATTGTATTATATTGTTTAAAAGCGTTTCTCTATGTTTATTCACTTTCAAAAATAATAAAATACCGCGTCGCTGCTTCACAGTTACCCGGTATTAAGCTGGATGTCTTTCCCGTCTGTTGCAGGCTAATGAAAAAATAGGCAATTTTGCGCTTTCCCGGCCGGCAACTGTGAATTATATAGATTCATGCCAGAGTACCATTTAATTTATTATGAATAGCAGTAACCAAATAAAACTTCATTGATTTTCTTCGTTTACCCCGGCCCCAGGGGGAGCGAAGAAAATCAATTTACTCCCCCTCGCCTTCGCGTAGCCGCTTCGGCGGAGCAAGGTTGGGGATGGGGTAAATAAATTGATTCTCAAGCGATTCGTGATTTTATGATAGAGATTCCAGATACGCATTTAATTTTTTAATCGATTGAAAACTACAGTTAATAAGAAATCCACACTGATTGAATTTCTTGAGAAGCATTACCCTGATTCACCCAGGACACGTATCAAGAAATTGCTTTATAGCGGCACTATCCGTGTCAACGACAGGCAGGTTACGCTTCATTCATGGAACCTGAATCCCGGCGATAAGGTTGAGATATTGAAGGGAGCCGGAACCCGGTCTGCACCCGATCTTCCTTTTCCGGTTCTCTATGAAGATCAGGATGTTATTGTTGTTGACAAGCCTGCGGGCATGCCTACCTCAAGTATCGACGGAAGCCGCAGCGTGAGGGATGTGGTTTCGGAGGTGCTGCTCGACAGGAGCAAGGGTAAGCAAAAGGCTCATGTGGTTCACCGGCTCGATAAGGAAGTATCAGGGGTTCTTCTTTTTGCCAAGACCGAAAAGGCCATGGAAAGGATAAAGAC
>JALONU010000128.1 GCA_025454775.1 Bacteroidales bacterium
GGAAGGAGATTTCCGATAAGGTTTTCGAAAGGAAGGAAAAATACAAGCGGATCTCCAGGGAGGAAATTGCCAAGTTCATAGACAGGATGATCCTTTAGCCTAAGACGTCAGAAAAATCTCTCACCCTCATCCCCAAAACACAGGCCATAAATTTTATTACCTTTGGAGTGTTTTTTTTGCATGCGATGTCTAAGGTAAAGGAAGAAAATTCTAAGAAACAGGGTAAGAGTGCAGGCAGCAAAGCCGGCTCCAAAACAGGTCAGACCGATGAACGGATCAGATTCATTATCGGGATCCTTATCACAGGCTTTGCCCTTTACCTTCTCCTTTCGTGCATATCCTACCTCTTCTCATGGAAGCCAGATCTCAGCCTTCCTGACTCAAAGGTTGTATCCGGACCAGAAATAGTCGTGAAGAACTGGGGAGGCAAGGGAGGCCACTTCCTGGCCAAGATCATCATCAGGGACGGCTTCGGATTCGGCGCATTTTTTATACCTCTGATTTTCGGCGTCACAGGTCTCCGGATGCTCAATTTCCCGAAGATCAAGCCATTAAGCCTGTCAGTAAGGTTTGCCTTTGCCGCAATTATACTTTCGCTGCTGCTGGGTTATATCTTCGGCCCGGGGAACATGTATCTCGGCGGCGGTCCTGGAGGCGCACACGGTCACACTGTTATAAAATGGATGAATGCTTTCATGGGCAAGCCGGGAACAGGGATAGTCCTGGGGTTGATCACCATAGCATATATGATTTTTGCCCTTAGTGTGCATCCTTCAAGATTCAGGATAGGAATGCCTGCCTTCATGAAGAAAATGCTCTCACCGAAAGATGGTGAAACGGTTAACGGCGCTGAGAAGACACCAAATGAAGGAGCAACCACATTGCTGGGTGGTGATGCCGCAGGGAAAAGCACTGAACCGGAATTCGTGGTCAGGGACAGAACCAGGCCACATGAGCAGGATGATGATGAAGAAGAACAGGGTGGTGAACACGAAGAAGCAGAAATTAAGGTAAAAATAAAGCCTGTTACAGGATCCCTTATCCACGACATCGACAAGGACAGGAAAACACAGGGGGATAATTCCAAAACTGATATAGAGATAAGGAAACCCGAGCCTGCCGACATCCTTCAAGATGAGGAGGTGACCCAGATAATGGAAAACTATGACCCAAGGCTCGACCTGTCAAAATATAAGTTTCCTCCGGTGTCACTTCTGAAGGAACACAACAGGGGAAGCACATTCGACAATTCTGAAGTGATAGAGAACAAGGACAAGATCATTAAAACGCTGGGCGACTATAAGATAAGCATACAACATATTTCGGCAACTGTCGGACCAACCGTAACCCTTTATGAACTGATCCCGGAAAGAGGCGTAAAACTTGCCAGGATAAAGTCGCTTGAGGATGATATTGCCCTTAACCTGTCAGCAATAGGGATCAGGATAATCGCCCCCATACCCGGAAGAGGAACTGTCGGGATTGAGGTGCCCAACAAGAAACCGGAAATAGTGTCGATGAGGTCGCTGATAGCATCGAAAGCTTTCCAGGAAACAAAATTCGACATTGCTCTCGCCCTGGGCCGGACAATTACAAACGATCCCTACATAGTGGACCTGACAAAGATGCCGCACCTGCTGGTCGCCGGAGCAACCGGACAGGGCAAATCAGTGGGTCTCAATGCGATAATTACGTCGATAATCTATAAAAAACATCCTTCCGAGCTGAAGTTCGTACTCATCGACCCTAAAAGAGTCGAGCTGCCCCTGTATGCAAAAATAGAGCGTCATTACCTGGCCAAGCTTCCGGGCGAGGAGGATGCAATCATTACCGACACACAGAAGGTAATAAACACGCTTTACTCTCTTTGCATTGAAATGGATAACCGGCTTGAACTTCTCAAGGGAGCACAGGTAAGGAATATAAAGGAATACAACGAGAAGTTCATATCAAGAAGGCTAAATCCTGAAAAGGGCCACCGCTTCCTGCCATATATAGTCCTTGTCATCGACGAGTTTGCCGACCTGATAATGACCGCAGGAAGGGAAATCGAAGGTCCTATCGGAAGGCTGGCACAGGTTGCAAGAGCGATAGGGATACATCTTATCATATCGACACAGAGGCCCACAACAAATATCATCACAGGGTTCATCAAAGCGAACTTTCCAACCCGTATAGCCTTCAGGGTATTCTCGTCGATCGATTCAAGAACTATCCTCGATGTAACAGGAGCCGACAGGCTTATAGGGAACGGCGACATGCTCATATCATCAGGAGCTGAACCGGTTCGCGTACAGTGCGCCTTCATCGACACTTCTGAAATTGAGGAGCTCACAGAATTCATAGGATCACAGCAGGGCTTTCCCGATGCACTGTACCTCCCGGAATATATTGACGACGGAGATGCAGGATCACCGGAGGTGGACCTGAGGAAGCGCGATCCCATGTTCGATGAGGCTGCAAGGCTGGTGGTACAGCACCAGCAGGGATCCACTTCACTGATCCAGCGCAAACTTTCCATAGGGTATAACAGGGCGGGCAGGATCATCGACCAGCTCGAGGCAGCCGGTATCGTCGGACCCTTTGAAGGAAGCAAGGCGAGAGACGTTCTTTGCACTGATATAATAGCTTTGGAACAGATTTTGAAGAACCTCGAATAAAAGCAACGATGAGAAAATTCATACCGGTACTGGTATTATTGATTCTTAAGCTGCAGTTCCTGTCGGGGCAGAATGATCCTCAGGCCGTAAGCATCCTCGACAAATTTTCCGCCAGGGTGTCTGCAGCCCCTTCGGTATCTATAAGCTTCCTTTTCGTCCGGAACGACCAGATGCAGAAGTCGGTCGATACTCTCGCCGGATCAGTGGTTCTCAGCAAGGATTCGTACAAGCTTGAACTGCCCGACAATGTGATATGGTATAACGGGAAAACATCCTGGAGCCTTCTCCCGGCTGAGGAAGAAGTTACGATCACCGAGCCCGACCCCGGTTCCAGGTCGTTTGAAGCCAGGCCATCAATGATATTCAACATGTACAGGGAAGGCTATAAATGCAGACTCCTTGAGGAAAAGAGCAATTCATATCTTATTGACCTGTATCCTACCGACGTTAAGAATGATATTATCAGGGTAAGGCTGACGATCGCAAAACCCTCACTCGACCTGAAATCATTTGAATACAAGCTCAGGGATGGCATTGAAATAAAGATCGCAGTTACCGATCTTTCGCTTGCAAAAACGGTTCCTGCAGGCTTCTTTGAGTTTGATCCGAAGAAGCATAAAGGTGTTGATATAATCGACATGCGTTAGATCCTTTCAGGATAGACTACCCGGGGATGATAAATGTTTGAAAGACGTTTCCTGAGGACATCCTTTATATCCGACATATCCTTGAAGGTGAGAGGCACTTCTGAGAACTGGCCATCCTGCTCCTGTATATAGATGATCCTCTCGACAAGCTCACTTATGCTTTCTTCCGACGTAGAAGCAAGTGTCCGTGAAGCGGCTTCCACCGCATCAGCCATCATAACCACGGCAGTTTCACGTGAGAAGGGCTTTGGACCCGGATATGTAAAGGGTTTCTGGGCTTCCTGGTTGTCGATCTCGGCGGGGAACATATCAACATATTTCTTGAAGAAATAATACGCCACGGTAGTTCCATGGTGCATCCTGATGAAATCGATTATCTGCACCGGTATTTTATAATTCCTAGCAAGATTAACCCCGTTCCTTACATGGCTGATGATTATACGGGCGCTTTCGGCCGGATCAAGATTCTGGTGGGGACTATCTCCCTCAGCCTGATTTTCAATATAATACTTTGGGTTGCCGATCTTGCCGATATCGTGATACAGTGAGCCCACCCTTACCAGCAGACTGTTGGCGCCTATCGCCCTCGCAGCTTCTTCCGCCAGGTTTGCCACCTGCAGTGAATGCTGGAATGATCCGGGGGCTTCATCGGCGAATTTTCTCAGGAGTACGTTGTTAGTATCAGCCAGCTCATTAAGCGTAGCATCGGACAGCAACAGGAAGTTCTGCTCGAAGAGAAAAATGAGGGGATAACTTACAAGGACAAGAAGTCCGTTTATTCCGAACAGAAGCAGTGCCTCTGAATACCCGTCGGGAAGCTTACCTGCTTCTATAAGATTTATTCCTGTCCAGAGGAAAACATTGGCTGCGATAACAACCGATGCAGTGAATATAAGCCGGGTCTTCCTGTAGACGTTCCTTAGTGTGAAAATCGCAGCCATTCCCGAAACAAAATTCATCAGGACGAATTTAAACGGCTCAGGAACAAGGAATCCGCAAAGCATCACCGTGACCAGGAGGATAATAAGAGCCAGCCGTGCATCATAGAAAGTTCTCATTACCACAGGGATTATGGCAAATGGAATGAGATAAATAAGTTCATCGGCCGGTCTGTCTGCCACCAGCCTTGTTATCAGGGTGAAAAGGATTATCGTAATTAGTATGAAAAAAACTTTCCTGAGCACCTGCAGGATTTCGTGCCGGAACTGGTTCAGAAAAAACCACAGGACAAGGAAACATGCAGACACGACCATCAGCGTACCTGCAATTACCGGTCTGCCGGATCCTTTTCCCCATCCAAACACGACAACGACCGCAGCCGCACTTGCTGTAAAGAGGAAGAGGTTGACAAGTCCCTTGTTGATTCCCTCCCGGGGCTTAGAGTCAGTATTTGTCTGTGACATGGTGATGATCCGATTATCACCAACAAAAATATTAGTAATTTTGGAATAAATCAGGAAACAATGGAACGGTTTATTTGCGAGAATGTATTTGTACCGCTTAGAGCAGGGCCTTCACACAAGTCGGAAATGCTTAGTCAGGTATTGTTCGGCGAAAAATACGAAGTGCTCGACAGGGCAGGTCACTGGATGAAGGTGCGTACAATTTTCGATAATTATACCGGATGGATGGATGTAAATCACCTGCAGCAAACAGAGGCGCCGGATGACAGACCGGGGATAGTACTAAACAGGTCGCTGCTATGCTTTAAAGAGGATAAAACAAAGCTTGTTCTCGAACCGGGGTGCGAAATCTTTGATCCCGACTTTGAAGGAAAGGGCTTCAGGATCGGTGACAATAAGTTTACCACAGGGCCGGAATTCACAGGGCAGTATGTCTCGCATGCAGAGTCCTGTTCCGACACAGCACTTAGGTTCATCAACAGCCCGTACATCTGGGGAGGACGCATACCTTCGGGGATCGACTGTTCTGGATTCACGCAGCTGGTTTACAAGATTATGGGGAAGCCAATTCCCCGCGACAGCTGGCAGCAGGCTGAGGCAGGAACAGCAGTGAGCTTCATCAACGAAGCTGTTCCGGGCGATCTTGTTTTCTTCGACGATGAGAGAGGCAGGATATCCCATGTGGGGATGATACTTTCACAGGGCCTTGTCATTCATGCTTCGGGGAGAGTAAGGATAGACACTATCGACCACCAGGGAATATTCAAGGCCGAAGTGAACGGGTATTCGCATCACCTCCGGACCATACGAAGGATCCTTACCTGAGGGAGAAACGGTGACAGGTGGTGTGAAGAACCCCTGCCAGGTTCATTTGCGCTGTTTACTGATCTCAGCGTCAATCATATCGATAACAGATGCTTCTTCGGCTGAAGCTTGTGCTTCTATTGCAGCACCTTTGGAAATTATCTCTTTCACGAAAGAAGCATCTTCGAGAGAAACAGAATTGATCCTTACATTCAGGTAGGCTCCGCGTATGCATGCCCTCACAGCAAGGGCCCCTACTGCCGCATCTGTCGCTGAGCTGGGATTTCCCTTCTCCACCATTTCCCTTATAAGAGGGAAGGCGCTGAAAGCTGTCTCCATAACGGTAAAGGGAACCATGATCGCGTTCTTTGTCGCTTCCTGCACAGCTTCATGCCTGACTTTCTTTTCGGCATCATCGTTCTTTGGCAGGCGGTAGGCTTCGAGTATCCTGTTGAAAGCATCCGTATCCTCGTCGACCAGTTCGAGAAGCCTGTTCTGGACAGCCTTGCCTTTCTCAGCCCAGTCGGAAAATTCCTTCCACCTCTCGTCCCAGCCTTTTTTATGGCTCGAAAGATTGGCTACCATGGTGCCCAGGGCAGCACCTAGAGCGCCCATGTATGCCGATACCGATCCTCCTCCCGGAGCCGGAGATTCTGATGCCGTTTCGTCCATGAAGGCCTTCAGATCCATGTCAGTGAGCCTTCCTTTTACTTTGTCCGCCATGACGTATTCAATTATTTTTTCTTCTGGTTTGAAAGGATGAATTTCATCGAGACCCATCGACCTGACCGCAATCTTTATGAGCTCATGGTCGGAAACGCCTGCCGAGCGCTGCTGCTTCGCAAGAAAGTATTTTCCTGCATCCAGTATGGCCTTCAGGGGGATCAGTCCCACAAGCTCAGATCCCGTTACCCTGAGCCCTCGTGCATCTGCCCTCCGGCATACCTCATCGAAAGCCACATGGACAGGAGTAACTGAAATATTTGTCAGGTTCATGGATATCTGGGCTATCCCGTACTCTTCTATGAACCAGCCTATAGCCTTTACTGATTTAAGTGTACCCGGTACACTTATCTTCTCTCCCCTTTCATTTGTTATTGTCCTTCCCTTTTCCCTTACATCGAAGGCAACGGCGTTTGCCCTGCGAGTCGAAGTAGTGTTAAGGTTGACATTGAATGCCACGAGAAAATCCCTCGCCCCCACTGCGGTGGCTCCGGCCCTGATATTCAGCTTTGCAGGACCGAAGTCTGGTTTCCACCCCGGATCGGCAAGTTTCTTTTCCAGTCCCTCGTATTCACCGGCCCTGCAGTTTGCCAGGTTCCTACGTTTTTCCTCATAAGCGGCATTTTCGTAGCAGTAGACGGGAATCCCGAGTTCATCGCCGATCCTCTTCGCTGTTTTTCTGGCATACTCTGCGGTTTCTCCCATGGTTATGCCGGCCACCGGTATGAATGGACAGACATCGGTTGCTCCCATCCTGGGATGAGCACCGTGGTGTTTCGACATATCTATCACCTCTGAGGCTTTTCTGACAGCCCTGAATGCAGCTTCGCACACTGCATCGGGTCCGCCTACGAAAGTCACAACTGTCCGGTTTGTATCCCTGCCCGGATCGACATCAAGGAGTTTGACGCCTTCAACCGCTTCTATGACATCGGTTATCTGCTTAATGACCGACATGTCCCTTCCCTCGCTGAAATTGGGGACGCATTCTATTATCTGTTTCTCCATTGACATCTTATTCTTCCTCTTCATCTCTGTGGCCCTCTGTGGTCCTCAGTGGCCCTCTGTGTAACTTTTATTTTTGAAGAACTTACACAGAGGAAATCCGGAGAACCACAGAGTTATATTACTTTCCCTTTTAAAACTACTGTTTCAATCAGATCACTTCCATACGCATAAGGAAAAAATTCGTATGATGGTATTTTCTTTGTAATGAACACATTGGCAATCTTGCCACGGGCAATGGAACCATGCGTTCCGGATATTCCCATTGCATATGCCGAATTGATTGTTACAGCATTAATGGCTTCTGCGGGAAGCATTCTGAGCCTGATGCATGCAAGCGACAAAACCAGTTTCATGTTGCCCGAGGGCGACGAACCCGGGTTATAATCTGATGCCAGCGCCACCGGGAGGCCGGACTCAATCATTTTCCTGGCCGGCGGATCGGGAAGGCCGAGGAACAAGACTGATCCCGGAAGCAGGGTTGGCATGGTATCAGTTCCCTTCATTGCCTTTATTTCTTCGTCGCCAGAACGCTCGAGATGATCGACCGAAAGGGCGTTGTTTTTCACCCCTTCCTGGACGCCTCCGGAGAAGTCAAGCTCATTGGCGTGGATCTTAGCCCGTAATCCAAATTTCATCCCGGCCTCAAGAATTCTTCCGGTATCCACGACTGTAAAGAAATCCTTATCACAGAAAACATCAATATAGTCTGCGAGTTTTTCCGCTGCCACAGCGGGGATCATCTCGTTTATGATCAGGTCGACATATTTTTCGCGTCTGCCCCTGTATTCCTCCGGCACAGCATGAGCACCAAGGAAAGTGGAACGTACTTCTACAGGGAAGCTCTCCCTGATGCGCCTTATCACCCGGAGCATTTTAAGCTCGTCTTCCAGATTCAGCCCGTAACCGCTTTTAATCTCAACCGCTCCTGTTCCCAGGCTTATTATCTCGCGAACCCTTGCAGCTGATTGTTCAAACAGGTCATATTCAGATGTTTCGTGAAGGAGCTTTGCAGAATTGAGAATACCTCCTCCTCTTAAAGCGATCTCCTCGTATGTAAGTCCGCGGATCCTGTCGGTAAATTCCTTCTCCCTGCTTCCCGCATATACGAGGTGCGTGTGAGGATCACAGAATGAAGGGAATACGAAACGATCAGATGCATCAATTTCCAGGGTTTCTCCATTATTAATGCAGGGGAGATCCTTCATCAGGCCAAAATCCATAATCCTGTCACCACTTATCAGCAGGTAAGCATCTAACAGCGTGCTTATTGCAGACATATCACCA
>JALONU010000129.1 GCA_025454775.1 Bacteroidales bacterium
GGAAAGCCAGTTGGAAGGCTTTGTCAATGTCCTGTATTCAGGCAGGTCATTTCTCTGTGTAAAATACATCAAAAGGATCTCTACGGTGATCAGCGATCACAGCGACGGCAGCTTCTATCAGGTATACGATATTTATTACCTGAAAGATGGGACAGAGTTCAGGATTGAAAAGAAGAAGGATCTGTACAGGATCCTTGGTATTTACAGGGAACAGACCAGGAAATTCATTAATGAAAACAAAATCAAAGTTTCACACAAAGTGCCCGAAAGTTATATTCCTGTGATCAGGTTCTACGATTCGGTGAGAAAATAAAATATTTATGAAGCTGATAATCAGCTTATTGGTCTTTTTTCTCCTGCTTGCCGCGAGATCGACAGCCCAGGAGAAGTATACTGTTTCCTGGGATTACGGCAACACAAGCTTCAGGGAGTTTGTGGATAAAGCTGAATCATCGCTCCCCGTAAGGTTTTTTTTCAGGGATGAATGGATTGAAGGGCTTATCGTTCCCCGATTCAGGACCTGCAGGAACCTGACCTGCATTCTTGAAAACCTGTTCAGGGGAACGGCATTGTATTATAAAATTGATGATGCAGGCAACATTATTATCACCAGGGAAATTGCCCTGGAAGCAAGTCCGGTGGACGCGAAAGTAGTTTATCGGCCTGATCGTGGTGCTGCTTTCGCGGATTCCGTCATGCGACAGCAGAAAACCCAGATACTTAAGCTGGAGATAGGCCGCAGCTCAGATGCCGGCCTTCCTGGTAATGTATCCGTAACAGGAAAAGTTACGGATGCCGGATCCGGGGAACCTCTGCCCGGGGTTACAGTTTATATTGAGAAAATGAAAAAGGGAGCCGTCACAAATGCCCAGGGCTGGTATTTTCTTTCGCTCCCGCGAGGAGAACATTATATAAAATTTTCGTTCATCGGAATGCAGGAGACGAGAGTCACCCTGAAACTCTATGGTCCGGGAGAAATGAATATCAGGATGAAGAGTATCCTCATTCCACTCGGGGAAACTGTCATCTCCGCTGAAAGAAACATTGTTCTTCACCGGTTTGAATCAGGTATTGAAAAGATAAGTGTGCCGGAGCTCAAAATGCTTCCCGCATTCCTGGGCGAGACGGATATTATAAAAAGTCTTTTGCTTGTCACTGGCGTTCAGTCTGCCGGAGAGGGTTCTGCCGGCTTCAGTGTCAGAGGCGGGTCAGCCGACCAGAACCTTATACTTCTCGACAATGCAACTGTATACAACTATTCACATTCCTTCGGCTTCTTTTCGGCATTCAATTCTGAAGTTCTTAAGGAAGCAACATTGTATAAAGGAGGAATACCGCCAAAATTCGGAGGCAGAATTTCTTCAATCCTTGATATCACCACAAGGGACGGAAATAAGAATGATTTTGGAGGGAATACCGGTCTTGGTCCTCTGACTGCTCATTTAACCATAGAAGGTCCGCTTTGGAAAGATACGCTTTCGTACCTCTTTGCCGGCAGGGCCACATATTCAGACTGGCTTCTGGGTCTGATCAAGAATAATTCCATAAAAAACAGTAAGGCGTTTTTCTATGATCTCAACGGAAAACTCTCCTGGTCGCCCGACAGGAACAACAGGATCAGCCTTTTCGCTTACATGAGCCGCGACAGGTTCGCTTTTGCTTCAAATACCCTTTATGAATATGGTAATAAGGTTTTGGGTTTGAACTGGAAACACTTCTGGAACAGCCGTTTCTACACCATGTTTACCCTGAGCAATACCAATTTCAGTTATGATATCCGGCAATATGCCGTGCCCCGCGAAGAGTATATCATGACCCACAGGATCAATACAACTGCATTCAAGGCAGATTTTAACCATTTTGCTGGTATGCATGAGCTGAATTACGGACTCGATCTTAACTATCATAAACTTTTACCGGGAAGCTATCTGCCGGAGAACGATTCCTCGAGTATTGCACCTTCGGTCATGCAAAGGGAAAATGCTATTGAGGGAGCTATTTATGCAGACGACAGGATCAGGATCAGCGACTGGCTGTCTGCTGAGGCGGGCCTGAGGTATTCGTTATTTTCAACATTTGGTCCGCGGACAGTGTTATTTTACAGCACGGCATATCCGAAAAGCCCGTCGACCGTTACCGGGGAAAGGACCTTTTCAGCCGGCGAAATCGTGCAAAGCTATTCAGGCCCTGAGATCAGGGCATCACTGAACTTCAGGCTGGGCTCTGCAAGTTCCTTTAAGGTGAATTATAACCGTACACGACAATATATCCACCTCCTGTCAAACTCAGCTGCAGTGTCGCCCACCGATTCATGGAAGCTTTGTGACAGCTACCTGAAACCGGAACGCGGAGATCAGTATGCTGCTGGATTTTACCAGCTGTTCTTTAATAAGAAGGTCGAAGCGTCTGCTGAAGTTTACTATAAGAATATCAGGGATATGGCTGACTTTAAAAGCGGAACCATGCTCACACTGGTGGAGAACATTGAACAGGATCTGGTTCCGGTCAGGGGGAAAGCTTACGGACTTGAGCTTTCTCTAAAGAAAACCCAGGGCCGGATGAGGTACAATATCGGGTACACCTGGTCACGTACATTCGCAAGAAGCACAGGTCTTTTCAGGGACGAAGTAATTAATAACGGAAACTGGTATCCCTCTTCTTTCGATCAGCCGCACGATCTTTTCATAACAGCCCATTACCTGTATTCTCGCCGGCTGAGCTTTACGGCCGGTTATACCTACATAACCGGAAGACCTGTGACATACCCGGTTTCAAAGTACCAATTCTACAATATGGTTTTCATTCACTGGTCCGACAGGAACAAGTACAGGATGCCATATTATTCAAGACTCGATCTCTCTGTGAAAATAAACGGGAAGCTGAAACTGAAGAGACTTGCCCATCCATACTGGAATATTTCGGTTTATAACCTGCTCGCCAGGAAGAATGTCTATTCTGTATATTTTGTGCGCAGATACGACATGATAAAAGGGTACCAGCTCTCCATATTTGGAACAGCAATACCTTCTGTAACATTTGGATTCGACTTTTAATGATGATGAATTCACGGACCTGGGTAATATTTATCTTTATCACAACTGCAGGCTGTGTTGCAGAATATATTCCGGAAATCAGGGAAAACGATGAGGTGATTGTGGTGAAAGGCCTGATTACCGACCAGCCGGGCGAAAACTCCGTTGAGATTTACAGGTCGTTGTCAATCTGGACCAGTGAATTCAGGAATCCTATTAAAAAATGTACTGTATGGATTACAGACGACCTTGGTAATACTGATACTCTCCGCAAAGTCCAGGACGGTAAATGGGTTACTGATAGCGCTGAATTCACCGGGATCCCCGGAAGATCATATGTCCTCAGTTTTACTTCTCTCGAGAAGGATGGGATGCACACCTACGAATCAATTCCCATGAAGATGAAACCGGTTCCTGCGATTGATTCAATCTACTATAAAAAGAAGGAGTTCATTATTTCGCACCTGCCGGTCGAAGGTGCACAGATTTATATCGACACCCACGATACAGGTGATTCATGCAGGTTTTACCGCTGGGAGTATGAGGAGACATGGGAATTCAGGATCCCTTACCCCGATGTTATTAACCGGACCTGCTGGGGAAAACAGAAATCAACCGAGATACTCGTTAAAAACACCTCATTCCTCGAAAGTGATAAGGTTTCGGGATTCCCTTTGAAGGTGATAACCAATCCGGTTGACAGGCTGCTGGTAAAGTACTGTTTGTCAGTGTGGCAGTATTCACTCACTGAAGATGAATTTGATTACTGGCAGAGACTGCAGAATACCGTTAAGCAGGTAGGAGGACTGTACGATGTGATACCTGCCTCAGTTACCGGCAATATTTACTGCAGGGAGGACAGGATGGAGAAAGTTCTGGGATATTTCAGCGTATCTGCAGTGAAAAGCAAGAGGCGTTTCATTATGGATAATTTCAGGGGAATGAATATGTTGTACCATGGTTGTGTGGATTCAACTGTCTTTGGAACAGACCCTGTCTTCATGGGCAATGGATGGTGGCTGCTCATCGACTATACTGATTCGATACCTCCGAGAAGATATTACACTCACGACAGAGTTTGCGCAGATTGCACTCTGAGAGGAACAAAAATAAAACCTGCATACTGGAATTAGAGAAGGTGGATATTAAGAAGCTGATACTGATCGGGCTGATTGCACAAACAGGGTGTGTGACTGAATACCTCCCGGAACTCAGGGAAAGAGAGATCCTTATTACAGTTGAAGGGATCATTACTGACCTTCCGGGAACTGATACAATAAGGATCTACAGGTCGCTGCCTCTCTGGACCAAAGAGCCGAGGCAACCTATAAGGCACTGCGACGTCTGGATCACCGATGACACCGGTAATTCAGATACTCTCAGGGAAGTCACCATAGGAACCTACGTTACCGATCCCTCGGCATTCAGGGGGATGCCTGGAAGGACCTATACCCTTCACTTCAATACACTGGAATCTGACGGATGGCACAGATATGAGTCTATTCCCATGAAGATGAAGCCTGTACCGGAGATCGACTCAGTTTATTATGAAAAAGAACCCGGTCTCATTTCAAATGTCAGTGTCGATGGCTGCCGGATTTATCTCGACACTCATGGTCAGCAGGATTCATGCAGGTATTTCAGGTGGGAGTATGTTGAAACATGGGAGTTCTCCTTGCCGTTCGATGTACTCAATAAAACCTGCTGGGCTTCGGCTTCGTCTGAACGGATAATGGTAGAAAACACATCGATGCTTGGGAAAAACTCGGTCAGCCGTTTCCCTCTGGTTAAGATTGACGAACCTGTTGAAAAGCTACTCAGGAAGTACAGCATTCTTGTGAAGCAATATTCCCTTAATGAAGATGAATACCGTTTCTGGGAGAAGCTGCAGAATTCTGTTTCACAGGTTGGAGGTCTGTACGACATTGTACCAGGGACAGTTACGGGCAATATCTATTCTCTGGATAATATGTATGAAAAAGTTGCTGGATATTTCAGTGTTTCAGCAGTCAGCATGAAGAGATTGTTCATCAAAGACAATTTCCAAAACCACAACCAGATGTATTCTAACTGTGTAGTGGATTCTGCATTTTATGTCTTTTTCCCTTATCCGGTTGATGGTTACTGGTGGATCCGTTACGATTATACAATTCCACCCCCGTACATAGAATATATCAATCAGGACCAATGGGGCGTAACATGGTGGCCCATAGACGAGTTCCCGGCTACGACTCCGCCGAAAAGGCTGATAACCAATAAAAGGTGGTGCGCCGATTGCACTTCAAAGGGTTCTGCTATCAGACCTGATTTCTGGGATGAAGATGAATGACCAGTATATGGAAAAACTGATTCAGAGAAATTCTGCAAGTATAATTATCAGGTTGATTTTTATCCTCCTCCCGGGTTTCCTGTTTTCGAACATGAACGGACAGTCGCAAACCGACCCCCTGACGTATCTATCCCAGCGTTTCCTGAGCTATACGGGAGCATACCAGTGGGAGGAGGTTTATATACATACTGACCGGAACGAATATGTAGCTGGAGAAGATATATGGTTTTCGGCATACCTGGTGAACAGAAAGACGCTTAATCCTTCAACACAGAGTAAAATACTTTATGTAACCCTTCTTAATCCGCTCAATTACCAGATGGTTCAGCAGAGACTCATTCTCGAAAACGGGTTTGCTGAAGGGCATATGGTCATTCCTGATTCCCTGGTATCGGGTACATACACTATAATGGCGTATACCAGGTGGATGCAGAATTTCTTCCCCGATAACTGTTTTATGAAGGACATCAGCATTTATAGCATTGATCCGACGCACAGATTCTATGGTAAGGAAAAGATCTTCCACAATCCGCACTTTGACAATTACTTTCTGACAGGTTCCGGATTAAGGATGAATGCAACAGTCACCGGCAGTCTTGTCAGGGTAAGTGTTGATGCAGAAACGGACAGGGATGCGAAGAGACAGGACAACCTGTGTCTCCTCATCCATTCACGTGGTAATATTGTTCATTCCGGAACATTAAGGTTAACGGATGGCATGGCCGCAATTGCCTTCCCTTCATCTTCGTTCCTTCCGGGTATAAACCAGGTGACTCTTTTTGACAGCCTTTGCAGGCCGCTGGCCGACAAGTATATATACATTCCTCCTGAAGGGAACACAAATGATATTAAAGTGGATTTCCCTGATTCGGCTGAATTAAGGCAAAAGATCGGGATTGAGCTCGTTATTGCGGATTCAATGGTTAATTCACAGGGAGCGGGATTCAGCATTTCAATCTCTCCGGCAACGGGCAGAAGTGTTTACAAGGGTATTGACGAGTACCTTCTCTTTGGCACCGAGTTTGGATCATTCCCTGAATCTGAGTTGAGGGACCGGAAGATCAGCGACCTTGCACCGGAGGAAGTCAATCGTCTTATTGCAGGACTTAACAGCAACTGGATCAGATGGGAGAAGATCCTTTCACCCCGTGAACCTGAAATAAAATACCAGAGAGAGTCAGCTGAGACAATCATTCCCGGCAGAATGACCGACAATAACCGATGGCCGTCAGCAAAGGATGAGTTTGTAATAATGTCACAACCCGGAGCAAATGCCATGTTCCAGTATGGGCTTACAGATTCCGACGGCTTCTTTGACCTGGTGGTCCCGGCTGACCGTAAAACCAGGGACCTGATAATCCAGCCAGACAATATATTTGAAAGTTACACAATCGCGCTCACCTCACCTTTTTCTGAGGAGCTGCCTCTGACAAGACTGGTTATTGATTCATTGACGGAAATTCCACCCTGGATCCCAAAATGGAGGACGAACTGCATGATCAGCAGGGTTTACGGAATATCTGTCACTCAACCGGGGGAAGGGCCCGATACATCGGAAATACGGCAGGCAGCATTTTACGGTAAACCTGATTTTGAGCTTCTAATGGATGATTATGTGAAGCTTCCACTTATGGAAGAGGTTTTCTTTGAGCTGATCCCCCGTGTCAGGATGAGAAAAAACAATGGAACCTACCAGATAACAATTCACGATCCGGCCGGGAACCAGATACACAATGAACCACCTGGACTCATGATCGACGGTGTTATAATAAAAGGTGCCGGCATTATTGCGGGAATGAATCCGGATATTGTTAAAAGGATAGATGTCATCTACGACACTTATGTAGTTGACGGCTATATGTTTCCCGGGTTGATCAACGTTGTTACAAAGACCGGCTATTTTTCGACAGGCATACCTGTGTCGGGAGCTCTGAGGATAAGGTATTCTGTATCGGATCCCGTTCCACGTTTCTCGGCTCCTGACTATTCTTCCGGCCAGAAGCGCAGCAGCAGGCTTCCTGACTTCAGGAATACAATGTACTGGAACCCTCGGGTTAGACTTCCCTTGCAAGGTAAAACTGGTATATCCATATATAGTTCTGATTATGCGGGAGACTTCATTCTTAGTATCCAGGGACTTTCCGGAAACGGCGGAGTCTTCTCTGTTTCAAAGGTCATAAACGTGGTCAACAGAGTTGCACTAACATCCCGATAAAGGTCATCAAACATCATTATCCTATCACATATAATCCGGTCAGTAGTGATTATTTAACATCATTTAAGAATAGACCTGCGGAAATGTTTGTCAAATATTTACTAGGTTTGTTCTGAAGATATTTCCATACCCTGAATCCTGCCTCTGTCTGATGAAAAAATACATTCTGCTGGCTTTTCTTTTAACCTCTTTCCTGCCGGACTTAAAAGCTGGTTTCTCAGAACCGGATACAGCAGATAACCAGATCCTTTACAACGGAAAAATATGGAGAAACCTTTATTCAAAAGTAAGAGGACACGCTTTCCTGTTTTCGGATAAGTTTGAGTCGGGAAGTGTTAAGATCGCAGGAAGGACATTCACCAATGTCGACGTCAGGTACGACATATATAAGGATGAACTTATAGCCGTAACCGGCAATGGATTCCTTATACAGATGAACAAGGAAATGGTGGAAGCTTTCTCCATTCCGCATGATGGAATAATTTATGAATTCATAAGGACGGGATCGGATACACTGCGAAATCCGAATGGTTACGTCAATGTTCTGGCAAGCGGGACTGTTTCACTGCTGGTGAAATACCGCAAAAAGATAGTCTACCTGGCTGTTGACAATAAGTATGACCAGTTTGAACAACTCCACAGGATGTACCTGATGAAAGACGGTGCTCCTTACCCGGTTAACAGCAGGAGAAACCTGCTGGCCCTTCTCGACGACCGGAAACAGGAACTTAAGACCTTTATCAGGAAGGAAAACCTCAAAACCGTCAGGAAAAACCCCAACAGCTTCAGGGCTGTGGTGGAATACTACAACATGTTGTCGCAAAAATGAACAGGGCCAGGTCAATATTAGCGGCAATGCTTCTCCTTTCAGGTTTGTGCGGAACACTGAAATCGCAGGATGAAATC
>JALONU010000130.1 GCA_025454775.1 Bacteroidales bacterium
TGTCGTTCGAGCCCCGTATGCGGTTGTAGCTCCGTGCACTGAAAGCTGGCAGCAGTCCTCCTGCAGAAACGGCAGCAGTTCCTGCCATCATGCTCTTTATGAATATTCTCCTGGTCTGTTTCATGGGTTGGGTTACTGTTAATTATTTCACAATGACACCGGACTGTCTGGTCAAAGATACCAAACAAAGGTGGTCAACAGAATATAGTAATTATCAAAAAAGGGACATCCCTGGTATTGAAGAAATATTCAATCCTTGATGCATCTTAAACTGTTGCCTTCGTTCATACTTGCCCCTTCGCTCATAACTGCGTTGTTCTGGAATAATCCGAAGTGAAGGAGCCCCGGGTTAGGATCAGGAGGAGTCTCACACCAGAAAACAGCCATCTCAGTAAAGCTGTTGAAGACCCCGTCGTACCAGCGGTAACCGCCCGGAAGGGCTGTGAAGCCTGATTCATTTGTTCCTGTATTGGGACTTTTCCAATGTGCAGTTCCGGCTTCCTTGAGCCTGCCTCCGGCCTCATAGTAACCACCAAGGTGGTTGATAAGTGTCAGCCAGTCGTTTGTCAGGGGAATATGCCAGCCTGTCGGGCACAATTTCCGGGAATTCAATACTGCGTACCCATTATACAGCTTTCCGTAAGTGTTATTTACCACGTTATTATAATCACAATATGCACCTTTCCAGGAATCAGGCGGATTATTCCAATCAGAAGTACCTGTAATATTGGGAATTTCAAAATTATCGCGGTAATGTGTTGTGCGCAGGTTCTCTGCCATCCATACCTGGGTTCCGATTTTTACTGTTTTGTAAATATTTCCTTCGATGTCTGTCACCGGGGTTATGAAGCTAAGTTCATTTCCATATACAGTCCCTGAGGAGTTCGTGGCATAGGCCCTGAAATAATATATTGTCCCTGAGGTCAACCCAGTCAGCGTGCTTGTGAAACTGCCGGATGGAGTCCCTTCGTCGGTATGACTGCCGCTCACCGTTGGTCCTGCTGAGGTTCCCCAGCATACTCCGCAGCTGGTAACGGTCATTCCGCCGTCATCCACAATCGTGCCGCCGCCCTGGGCGGTGACTGAGGTTACTGACGAAAGAGTTGTTGTTGAGACGATAAAACCTGCGTGAGTCTGGAAAGTAATGTCTTCGCCGTACTTAACTTCATCTTCGCTTCTCGCATAAGCCCTTACATGATAGGTTTTACCTGCTTCAAGTCCTGTAAGCTCACTCTTAAAACCTCCCACTCCTTTTGGAACACCCAGTCCTGTTTTTTGGTTCGAAAGAGTCGGTTCAGCGGCCAGTGACCAGCAGTGACCGTGGTCACTTACCCCGGTGCTACCAAGGTCGACAATTGTACCTGAAACTTCTGCAGAGGTTATCCTGATATTTGAAACGGTTCCGGTGGAAACCAGCATTTCTTTTTCAATTTCCGGACAGGCATATAACAAAAGAAGAACTGACAATATTCCAAGCTGAAATAATTTTTGGGGTTTCATGACTGATGAATTTGATACTCTTATTCAAAGTTACAACTCAATTCAATATAATTCAATATAAGCCAATTAAATAAATTTGACTTTGGCAATCAAATAGCTTAATTTTATATAATTATACCCTTATCAGAGCAATATGAACATTTACCGTAGTAAGATGAGAAGACCAGTCAGATTGTTACTGGGGAGCCTGCTCCTTGGCGCGTTGCTGGCTGTAACAACCGACAGCTGCGAAAAACCCTGGGCCACAGGCACCTGTTACCTGCATTGCAGCTGCAACAACTGTGATGATGAAGTCAGTGCCGGCAACAATACAAAGTCGGAATGTGAAAACTGGTGGAACACACAGAAGAACAACGGCGACTGCGGCTGCCCCTGCACATGGGAATGGGTGGCATACTGAAGCTAAAGGCAGGGAAGTTCTATCCATGGCAGATTGTTATGGACTGCCGAAGGTTCCATCATCGACTGATCCGTTGAAATCAGAATAATATTCGAACGGATGCTCTGACAGAAAAAACCTTTTGTGGCTTCAAGGAGAGGATCATCCGCAGAGCTGCCCCACATAATGTTCTGAAAATTGTCCCGCCGGGCATCTGAATAAATTGTTTTCAGCAGTGCATTCATAATTTCCGGATCCCTGCCTTCAACTCCGTAATCAGTCAGTATGAGGTCTCTGAAGCTCTCACCCTCTGATGGCAGAGACGGAAGGCGGAATACAGCCGCAAGCCCTTTGAAAGCAATCCTTGCTGCCCTGAATGATCTCCCGTATTGAAGGACCCTTGTCTGTTTGAAAGTACTGCAATCCCACGCCGCACATACTCCGCAAAGCTTTCCTCTTCTGTCAATTGCAAGATAATAATCACTTAATTGGAGTCCCGTACAGCTCTCAATGTATTTCAAAAAAGTGTCACCGGAGTAGACCTTTCCAAAAAGACGGTGCCTGTGCTCATTATTCAGAAGTTCAACAATGGCAGGAATATCTTCAAACACAGCCCTGCGCACCAGGTATTTTCGCGATAAGGGGACTGGCCATATAATCATAATATTCCTTACCTCCAGTTTGTTGATTATGCGCGACCAGGGTACATACGGGAAGGAAGGACTTCTCCTTCCGATATAGCTCAGTGAAGCTTTATTCCCCTCGAGTATCACCACATACCCTGTGTTTGCATCATCGTGCGTTTCCTTGAAGAACTTTTCCGTGACCTTCATGCCAAAGCCAATGCCTCTTGACTCCGGAAGTACATAATAGTCTCTCATGTGAAAAATCGTCCGTACAGCACCGTTTAACATCCCGTTATGGTAACCCAGACCGCAAAATCCTTTCAGGTCGTTGTCCCTGAAGTAACCGAAATACTGATACGGATCATACCTGATATCGGGCAGGGCAAAGAAATCAGGCTGCCGGTCAAAGCATACTGTCAACCGGTCAGAGACATTCGGAGCAGACCTCAGAATATCAAGGATTTCCTTATTGTAATCTCTGCCAACTTCCTCTATATGGTAACAGCCCATTTCAGTTGCGTACTATAGGTACTATTGAGTAAAAGGGATAACGGTCTGACGATTCAAGCATGAATCCCCGGTGAATGTCAGCCCTTAGTTCAGCAGCATCCTCAGGGATCTTGTGGCTCAGGTGAATATAGCGCATGGCAATCCTGGCGCCAGGCTCAGTTTTATCCCTGATGAGACGGAACAAGTTTGCCATTGATTCCCCTGACATCCAGTCGCCTATATTGGAAATGTGAATTTTGTTGAACTGTCCGCAATCCGCATTTCTGAGTAAAGCCTCAACGCTGGTTTCCATAAACTTTGTATTTGCAGAGTTAGCTGATAAGGCACTCTTAAGCTGAGGCTTAAGGAATTCAGGCAGTGCTTCCGGATAGAGTATCCTGTTGAAGAAAGTGTACTGAAGGTAGAAGTTCCTGCGTGCAGGGGTGCTGCAGCAGAAGTTTCTGAAACGTGTGAAAAAAAATTCTCCAATATTCCTGGCTCCGCTGTGAGTAAGCCCCGCCGGATCTATTCCCCTCTTCCTGTATATCCATGGATGAAATGCTATCCTGAAGATTCCCTTAACCAGGGGTCCGTTTATTTTTTTCTCAAATAGCTCCTGTTGTTGTTCAACTGAGGAGCATTCGAAGAGGCCGTACAGGTTTTTTTCGCCAACCAGCATTCTTCCTGCTCCTGCCACCTTCCTCATGAACATTTCAAAACGTCCTCTGTTTATCACTCCGTCCTCGATCCCGCCCAGGTTGTTGATCCAGTATTTCCGGTCCGGTTCCTTAAGACAGGGAAAGACAATTCCTTTAAAGAGTTTCAGCCGTTCCCCGGGCCTCATTTCCATGTAACCAAGAAAAGCAGCTGCAGCAAGGGACTCCAGATGTAGGGCAGCTGCCTGTTTGATCCGGCAAAGCATAAGCTGAGCCGGAGAAGTGTCCACTGCCGTGATGTTCACATTTTTCAGTGTGGCAAGACCAAGTGGTACCTCTCCTGCGCTTGCGATGCAGAGAAGGTTGTCTCCGTCGGAAAGATCCAGTGCACTGCGCTCTGTTAAAACATCCTCCTGGCATATCCCGTAATTATAGAGAAAATCCATGGTTACCTGTTTTTAAAACTCCCGCTGCTTCCAATATTACGCAGAAATCCATGTTTTTCTGCCAGATGTGTCATCATTCTTAGTTCTTCCGGAAGGATCCTTCCCTTCAGTTTGCCGGGGAACGGTTCCAATCCGAGAAGAATAGATTCCGCGGCACAGCAGAAAACGGTACCCCGCGGGGAATATGAGCTTATCACAGCTTCTTTATCCTGAGGCAGAGTCACATATGAAGAAAAAGGAATCGCAATGACATTTTCCATCCTGTAAACATCCGGAGATACGGCTGACGGAACTGATATATCGGTTATCAGAACAGGTTTGCCTGCGTCAATATGATGGGGAAGAATAATCGGATCGTTGGTGTTGGAGCAGATGATAAGTATATCTGCTTCCCTTATATCATGCATGTTGCCGGTTGTCCGAAGCGCAACTGATGAGCCATGCTTTCCTGTTATCTCATCCAGCAGAGAGGACTGCCTTTTCTCCGACCTTGAGACAAGGATCAGTTCTGAACATATGTCTGATTGTCCGCTCAGCATTTCTGTCGTAACACGGCCGATGTTGCCGGTTGAACCTATCACAGCGATGATGTTGGGCTTGTTGAACCTTTTGTCGCGCCGGATGGTATCACCAAGGTGTGTCAGGCTGACAGCTGCGGTCAGGGTATTGCCGGTAATAACTCTTGTACCTTTAGGTTCGATGAGCGAGAGTCCGTTGTTGGTAACGATTGAATTATATCCCCCGAGGCTTATCACTTCTGCCCCCTCAGCAGCGGCAAGGTCCGCAGCTTTCTGGATCTTCGCCACAATATGCTTTCTTTTTCCTGATTTGTGAAGGAATTCCATTCCAGCCGAGTCCAGGGGAATTACCCAGAAGGAGAAATGAATCCTCCCCCCGAAGAGGTTCATTGAAAGCATCTTCACCGGTTCATTATCCATCAGCACCTGCAGCCGGTTGAAAAGAATACGCAGTCCGGTATCGGAAGCACTGACAAAGTCAGGAACCAGCATTCTCATCTCCTTCAGCGGAAATGCAAAATGGGCGATAAAAGCTGTTCTTACCGAGCCTTCAGCAGGATCTTCAAGAACCTGGCTATAATAATCTTCAGGTATGGAATGGTCTGTTTCCTCGCTGAAGGGATCGTCGTCCATCAGAAACTTAAACAATTCGTACATTTTCTTCTCCCTTATGATGCCGCACAATTCCTCAATCGCGGAACAAACCTTCAGCGAGTCAGTTTCAGTGAAATACGCAGAAGGTTCCAGTCGCAGACTGTCAGGTGCTGATAGCGTAGGGAATATCCTGATCCTGTGTTTGTTCAGCATCCATGCTGAAAAAAGGTAACCGGCTTTTTCACTTTCAAAGAGAACTCTCAGAATCAGGTTGTTGCGGGTACATTCCCTGCTGAACGCAACGGCAATCATAAGTCCTTTACCGGCAACCCCCGATATGACATCAGGATATCGATCATGGATTTCCAGGAGCCTTCTTTTCAGTTTTTCACCTGTGACTCCGGCTTTCTCAGCAAGAGAGTCTGTCTCAATTATGCTGAGTGTCTTCAGGCCAGCTGCAGCAGCCAGTTCACCATTTCCGAATGTGGAAGTGAAGTACTCGCTGAAATTATTGCAGAACCTCGACTTATCGATCATCACGGCACTAATCTTTTCCAGACCTCCGCCGAGTGCTTTCCCAAAGAGGAAGTAGTGGGCAGCAGTGCACTCCGGGATCTCCCCTGTTCTTCCCAGGCCGCACTGTATCTCATCAGATATAAGCGGGAAATCATTCCCCGATAATGCCTCCAGAAAATCCCGGTTCACCTTACGGACACCTCCCTCGCCCATCACCGGTTCTGCAAATGCTGCTATAACAGTGCTGACGCTGAATGGCACTATTCTGGTCTCATGTCCGTCCTGGATAACCCTATCAAGATAAATTCCGGATTCCTTTATGGCATCTGCAAGCATTTCATTCCAACCCTCTTTCCTGTCATCAATGAACACCGGTTCAATGTTTGTCAGAGTTGCAAACCTCAATCTCTTTTTCCTGTATCCAAGGATGCTCCTGGCACCCGTAGTATGTCCGTGAAATGAACCTTCAACCGCAATTACCCTTTTCCGGGTACGTGCAAGTATCTCCATGTTTCTTTTCCATATTCCTGCAAGGTCAATATCCTTAAGGCTTCCGAAAACCTGAAACTGCTGATCTCTTATCTTTTCAATCCTTCTTTCCCACTCGAAGTACGAATGATGAATTGCAATTTCGACAGCTTCGGATCCAGTGCTGCCCAAAATCACCCTGTAACTTCTTCCGGTTTTTCTGCCAATGAGCAAGTTCAGTTTCTCAGCCAGAAGGGTTGCATAATTCTGGATGCTCAGCTGGTTGCTTATCGCGATCCTTTTTTCGGCAAGGAATGTGACAATTGCTTCAGCCACATTCATGTTGCAGTGTCCAAGGAAGTTTGTCCCGTAGCCTCCGGCAAGATCCAGGATCTCTGTTTCTTTTCCGTTCAGATGAGTAAAGAGTGAATCTCCGGAACCATAGTCATACTGATAATTCATTCTCAACGCAGCGAGCATGGTACCGATCTGAGGGCTTAAGTACTTTGAATATCTTGAATATGAATAACTTACTGAATCAACTGACTCTATCCCGTCTGATTCCCTGCGTATATCTGTCAGCCTGCCAATGAGATCCCGGTATTTGGAATTGATCTGTTTTACAGAGATAGTTCCTTTTCCTGTCCGGGGCGGAGTGCTGTTCACGAGTGCGATCCTGCATACATGCCTGTGCTGGTATTCAAAGGGTTCGATTGTATTTACCAGGCGGTTGTTGATCTCCTCAATGCAACCGATGAACTTTTTCAAAGTTCCGGCATCGGACACGGGTCCCGGAGGCAGACTGTCATTTCTGATGAAAAGAAGAAGCGTCAGTCCCGGATTATTATGCAAGGGATAGAATTCTGAATAAAGTGCGGTTTCAATCAGATCCCTGTAGTACGCCCTCACCCTGAGTGCCGGGATCTTCACTCCAAAACTATCCTTGAAATAGTCAAGTGCCGATCTTCTTACATGGAAGAAATTCTGTTGCCCATCGACACTGACAATATCCCCGGTGTCAAAGTATTCGTAATTATCACCTTGTTGTGATCCAATGAAATAACTATGTCCGAAAGCTGACCTTACATGAAGGCGGAACTGATCAGTTGTGCCGGCTTCCTTAATGAGTCCTATATTGACCCCGGGCAGAGGTCTGCCCAATGGAACGAAGCTGCCTCTGAACACCGCCTCATTACATAACAGAGTTGAAAACACCTGCTGGGTTTCAGTGGTCCCGAACGCATTGTGAAGCCTCAGGCCGGTTGCGTTCAGTACTTCCGCTGCAGTAGCAGCGTCGTAAGATGCACCGCTGGAAACAAGGGTCTTCAGGTTTCGGCTCAGCTGCAGTTTTATCTCAGGAAAGATCCTGAACATCTCAAGGAAATAGTTATAGACTGCAGGGCCCCCCGTTATATGTTCCGGCATCATCTTCAGAAGCAGGTATCTGACGGTTTCAGGCTTGGATATGAACCATTCGGTGATTATCAGGCACACCGGACTTCCTGTCCATAAGGCATTAACAAGAGCCCTGATTCCCATTGTATGGGTAAGAAGGGGTGTGAATCCTGTTCCCCCGAGCAGCTCTCTTTTATAGAAGCCTGCCTGTTCCCAGGCCAGGCAGTTGTAAAAATAAGCTTCATGTGTGTAAACAACCAGCTTCGACCTGCCGGAAGAACCTGAGGTGGTAACTATAAGTGCATCATCCGAAGGCCGCGAAGCGGACGTATATTTAAGGTAACCATCATTGTCCCAAGGCTCGTCTATCAGTTCCCCGATGCCAAAATCCCGCTGGGTATCCCATGCATCAATTTTACCTGCCGCAGCAATTCCGGGTATCTCGCTGATTTCGGATTTCTCCCGTTCATGGCCATCCAGGCTCAGCACTTCATCGCCCGGGAATAAAATATGCATGGTATTCGTGATAGCGATCCACTCTGAAAATTCATCACGTTCTGAAAACATTGGCATGAAAGTCCGGCAGCCCCTCGATGCAAGTGCGAGAAAGAACAGAGCCGTGAACATTTCATTGCAACCGTGAAAGGTGAGTATAATCACCGTCTGCCCCCTCAAAATATGGCAGGCATCAAATAACGCGTTCAGACGTTTCACGATATGCCTGACATGGTCGAGGCTCAGAGCAGCATAGGAGTTTCCGGAATGACTGAGAATGATGTTGCTGTTTTCAGGCCTGTGAGGAAGCTTATCAAATAATATTTCCCCTAACGACCTTGGAGGAAGACCTCTTTTCTCAAGCGGATTTTCAAACACCATGTCAAAGGATG
>JALONU010000131.1 GCA_025454775.1 Bacteroidales bacterium
AAGAAGGCGAGGGCTTCAAGATCGCCATGTCCGTGCTGGATGCCGGGCGTATCGGTATCGCCACCCAGGCATTGGGCATCGCAGAGGCGGCTTACGCGGCCAGCATAGCCTATGCCCGAGAGAGGGAGGCTTTCGGACAAAAGATCGGCGAGTTCCAGGGCATCTCGTTCAAGCTGGCAGATATGAAAACGCACATTGAAGCCGCTCGTTTGCTGATCTACCAGGCCGCCCTGGCCAAGGAGCAGTCCAAGAAGAGCGGCGAACGCTTCACGCTGCAGGCAGCCATGGCCAAGCTATTCGCCTCCGAGGCCTGCATGTTTGTGGCGCATGCGGCAGTGCAAATCCACGGCGGGATGGGCTACAGCAAGGAATACCCGGTGGAGCGCTACTTCCGTGATGCCAAGATCACCGAGATTTACGAGGGCACCAGCGAGATCCAACGCCTGGTGATCGCCCGGGCGGAGCTGGGGCTAAAATAAAAACCTGGTATGACTGATTTCACCTGGTTCGTTGCAGTGCTGATCCTGGCAGCCATGCTGGACCTGGGCTTGATGGGATTGTTGCGCCGTCTGTTTGCCGGTGTGCCACCTGAGGTGCAGCCACAACGGGCAGTTTATTTCCGCGGCCGTTATTCGCCGGTGCTGACCTGGTTAAAGTATGGCAGAAGACCAGAACCAACCCCCCTCCAACTCCCCCCTGATAGGGGGGAGAGTGAAGAGATGCTCAAACTCCCCCCTGATAAGAGGGAGAGTGAAGAGGAGGATAAGACGCCCCTCCAACCCCCCATAAGTGAAGAGCGGCCGGCACCGAAACGCTGGTACCAGGCGCATTGGGTGGAATGGGCTATCATCCTGGTGGCGGTGACAGTGTACTGTGCGGGTTTTCTCGACCTGGGAGCCAGGACGCGCCTGCCCGGCAACGAAACTGAGATCTTCCAGGTGCTGGATTGGACGCTGGTCAACAGCCTGCGTGATTTTGGCAAATTCCCTCTGTGGAATCCTTACATTCAGACCGGTATGCCATTCATCGCGGACCCGATGCTACACGTATACAACCCGGTTGTAACGTTACCGGTGTTGCTCTTCGGGGTGCACGCTGGCTTCAAGCTGGGAGTCTATTTCAGCTTTCTGATCGCGGCGCTGGGTATGTGGAAGCTGGCGGATAGCCTGGGGCTGAGCCGTCCGGCTCGAATCTGGACGGCATTGATGTTCGCTTTTGCCGGTCAGCCGGCGGCGCGCTTCTTCCAGGGACAGTACCTGTTTGTGTTCGGTTTTGCCTACATTCCATGGATAATCTCCAGCCTGCTGCAAGTGGCACAGGCGCGCCTCGCAAATGGACGGGAAAGGTATGCCTTGTTTTCCAGAGAGGTTAAAAAACCGGCAATTAGCGCCGCGATCTCCCTGGCTTTGCTGTTCTTCTGCGGGAATGCCTACTACCAGCTATACATGCTGCTGGCAATTGGCTTACTTGTGTTGGTGTTACTGCCGGTTTTCAAGCGCCGCCCACCCTTCATCAAGCTGGATTTGTTCCTTTTGAAAAACTATCTGGTCATCGGTGCCCTGGCAATCGGATTGATCGCCATCCAGCTGCTGCCAACTGCCGAGTTTTGGCCACGGCTGAACAAAGACACCAACCTGGCAGGCAGCCATACGGCTGGACAAATCTTCCTGGATTACACCTCCAAGGATATCTCCCGAGCGGACGCATACTCCATTTTGCCTGCCCGTGAAGAATTCTACGCCTACATCGGCCTGACACCTTTCCTGGCCCTCGGTCTGTTACCACTGGCGTTTTGGAAGCGCGCCACGCGCCCGCAGATGTTTTTCATCCTGCTGGGGATCCTGGTCGTGGTTTGGGTCAGCCTGGAGAAAATGCCCGAGCCGGTGTGAAACGATAAGCGACCTGACCGATCGTATAGTGTCAACAAAGAGCGAATGAGCCCCGTTGAAGGAATGAATAAAACCTCCTGTCTTAACCGGCGTCCACCTTGATGCCTGGACGGCTCCCGATATCTTTAGGGCCAGTTCATAAAAATTCTTCTCCCATTCACTAAAGGTGGTCTTTCCTTCGTTCATCATACGAAGCAGATTTCCGTAGGTGCTGATATTGTTGAATCCATGGTCGTGAACTCCGGTGTGGCTTATGTGCGGAGCCATTTTCTTCAGAATATTCTCCCTGGCTGATCGGAGTATAGCTTCCTCTCCTGTTGCATCAAAATGAAGCAGGGCTGAACCGTACTGGAATCCCTGAGTCCACTCCGTCCAGCCTCTCGTGGTATATTTTCCACCTGCTGTAAATACCGGAGAACCCATTGATTCATCATATTCATTCTCAATAAGAAGGATCTTGCGGCCGGAGAGGTCCCAGAATTTTTCAAGCTTTCCGGAAAGAAAACCGGGATCAGGCTTTAAATTAAGGTCTGTCATACCGTGTAATTGGTTTGTTTGTAAAAATAACAATAAAAGGATAAAGGTTCACTTTCCCCTGACCGACCTCGTGCTTCTCCAGGAACAGCGGTAAAGGGAACCGGCATAATAACCTGTAAGCCGGATTAATATGTAAAGGCGGACAAGCAGTTTCGGAATAAAGAAAAAAACCAGGCCGGCCAGGCCGCTTATGATACCGGTTACCAGATTGTCGGCAACAACGATTGACTGAAAGAGAATCCTGTCCAATCCGGTGAAATGCTTGTGGATATAGAGATGCCTCGACTTCTGGACCTCAGCCTTGGTAATTGATTCCGTCCTGAGATCGATCCTCGAGCTCCCCCCGTGGCAGTGAAGTATGCCAATGTCTTTGAAAAACAATATCATGCCGTTTCTGTTCCTGAGCCTCCTGCAGATGTCCACATCTTCATAATACATCCAGAAGTCCTCATCAAAGCCATCAAGCCTGCTGAAAGTTTCCTTTCTCATCATCATCAGTGAGCCTGAAACCCAGTCAGGGTTAATAACAGTTCCTTCCTCCTTCGCTTTATTAAGATTTCGCGGAGACAGTGACGGGAACCTCCCGTATGCCCTGCTCTCCTTGCCATCTTCCGACGCCTGACTGCAGGAAACAATTGCCGGTTCCTCATGTTCGCGGATCTTCCTGAGCATATGTCCGACAGCTTTTTCATTGGCTACCGTATCCGGGTTGAGGATCATCAGAACATCTCCAGCAGCGTGTCCGGCTCCCAGGTTGCATCCGTATGCATAACCTCCGTTAATACTGCTCCTTATAAACCTGATTCTGCTGAATTTCTTCTCGAATTCATCTACCCTTCCGTCATCCGAGTTATTGTCGACGACGATCACTTCCATGCTGAAATCAGTGATGCTGAAAGACTCCAGGGCTTCCAGACATTTTGAAAGCTTCTCCCAGCCCCGGTAACATACTATGATCACAGAAAGATCCATCACTGCAAATTAACAATAAAAATCGGTTTCCGGAGACCTGCGACCGGGTAGCGGCTGCAGGATTACCCCTTCTTTTCTTCTCCTCTTCCCCTGCTCTCACTCTCACTATCGCTATCATCTTCTTCCCATACCTTAACAGGTGCCTGGGGACCTTCCTTCCTGTACAGGACTGCCAGAAGGATCCCTGAAAGAGTGCCCAGCATATGTGATTCCCATGAAACGTTCTGATACACTCCGGGGAAAATCCCCCACACCATTTCGCCATAGAGAAACACAATCAGCAACGAAAGCGCGACAAGCCTGAAATATCTCCTTATGATCCCGCTGAAGAAAAGAAAAGATGCAAGTCCGTACACCAGTCCGCTGGCACCGATATGCCAGACCTCCCTACCTCCGAACCATACCAGGGCTCCGGTGAGCAGCCAGGTATACGAGAATATTTTCAGGGCGACTTCGGAGTAGAAGAAAAAAAGTGCAACGGAAAGCAGGAAGAGGGGCAGGGAATTGTTGAACAGATGCCTGATCCCGGAATGGACAAAAGGTGAAAGGATAATGCCTGGCAGTCCTTCGGCATGAAGTGGATAGATCCCAAAGCCGGAAAGGTCGAGTCCGAATATAAGTTCCACAGACATTACCAGCCACATCAGCGCTGTGAAAATGCCGGGAATGATAATGCTCAGGAAGAACTTCCTGCGGTAAAATCTTCCTTCATCAAAGTGCTCTGTTTCCGGTTGAAGCATCTTATGTATATTTTCCCTCTGATCGCGCAGATTGAATCAGATTCAAATATGCTGATAATCAGCGATTAGCTGAGGCATCTGCAGGGAATACTATTCCTGCTGTTTTTCGGATCCGGTCAAGTGTTTTCATCAGGCTCAGGCTGAAGGAAAGCGGGACTACCGGGCTTTCCTTCAGTCCTTCATTGAGGCAACGCATTACTTCCTCGGCTTCCCAGTGATAGCCCATTGCGGGCGGGCTGAAGGTGAATTCCTTTCTTTCTCCGGTGTGAAAGCCGAGGAAAATCCTCTGGTTCATGTCTCTGCCGCGCGATACTGTCATATTCCCCTTTTCACAGAGAAGTTCGCAACCGATCCCTATGTTTGTTTTAAATGAACTGTACAGGCTGGCAGTTCGTCCGTCCCTGTATTTGAAGATGACGCATATCGTTTCTTCTGAGCCGGTCGGAGAAAAGGCTGCTGATGCCGTGATCTCATCCGGGACACCCATGAATGTAAGAGCATCGATTACAGGGTATATCCCGATATCGTGGAGTGATCCTCCCCCCAGCGCCAGGTTGAATTTGCGGTTGGCAGGATCGTAGGGCGGCATGAACGAGAAATATGCATGCATATGCACGGGCTTTCCCAAAATGCCTGAAGCAAGTATCTCATTCGCCTTTTTGTAAAATGGCTGAAAAGGCGGCCAGAGTGCTTCCATGAGGAACAGGTTTCTGCTGCGGGCCTCTGAGATCATTTCAGCAAGATCCGCTTCGTTCATTGCAAAGGCTTTTTCGCAGATCACATTTTTTCCGTTTCTCAGGCAGAGGAGAGTATGTTCCCGGTGAAATGAATGCGGAGAGGCTATATAGACAATCTCCACATCACGATCGGAGGCTAGTTCTTCGTAGCTGCCGTAGCTCCTGGCGAAACCATATTCCCTGGCAAATCTGCGTGCTCTTTCCGTGTCACGTGAACCGACGGCAAGAAGTTCAGCATTTTCAAGCAGCTTGAGTCCCTTTGTGAATTTCCCCGACATTTTCCCGGGTGCCAGTATTCCCCATTTGTAGGTTTTCATTGATGGAATATTTTGCTAAAGATATCTAAAAGATCTCTTCATCCCCAACGGGGAAGATTGGGTCCTGGGTAACAATTTTTCTACAATACTATAACCGCTACGCTGTAGCGTCAGGAGAAAAAGAACATTACTGTGTGATACTGATACACATGACCATCCCCAGTATCCCGAAGATATTTCCTTGCGCGTAGCGCATTAAGTATTGTAGTCATTGATCCATTCAAATCCATTCTTGCGCGTAGCACATTAAGTATCGTAATCCGGAAACAGTACAACACCCAACGTATTCCTCGTAGAGGATTAACGTCTTCTTCCAGGCTTAAATCTTTCAGCCTTTCAAAACAGATAAATATTTTTGTTTAACCTTCAATGTGTTACGATAAACATTAATTCATAATATATCACGCTAATTATCTGTTGCTTACAAATATTTTCTTTGTGTACCCTCATTTTTTTACTACTATGTATTGCATGGTATTAATATTTATTTATATCTTTGTATTGTCATGTTATATGTAACGTATAGTAGTAAAATATTAAAAGAACCATGAAACTAACAATCAGCATCAATCTCGGAGGATGGTCCTTCAACATCGACGAAGACGCTTATTCCGAGCTGAAAAGATACCTTAAAAATCTCGAACTGCATTTTGCATCCGAGGAGAGTTCATCGGAGATACTTTCCGACATAGAAAGCCGGATAGCGGAAATCTTCCGGTCGCGTCTCACAACCTACAAACAGGTAATCTCAACAGAGGATGTCCGCTATGCCGTTTCACTCCTGGGAACACCTGAAGACATGTCGGAAGGGAGTACATCGGTGCGAGATAAACTGTCAGCATCAGGCTATCACAGGATGTACCGCGATCCCGACCACCGCATTATCGGGGGAGTATGTGCCGGAATGGGGGCATTCTGGAACATCGAGCCCTGGATAGTCAGGATAATATTCTTCATTCTTGCCATGATGGGAGGACTGGGTGTGCTGATATACCTTATTCTTTATATAGTCCTGCCTGAGGCAAAAACAACCTCTCAGAAAATTGAAATGAAGGGCGAACCGGTAAACATTCACAATATAAAGGAAGCTGTCAAAAATGAATTTGACAGCGTCCGCAAGAACATGAACCTTTAGGGAGCAGACCAGGAAGTCTGAAATAAGAATGTGTAACTAAAAACAATAAAAATGGATCTTGAAAACACAAAAGCGCAGATGCGCAAGGGAATCCTGGAATACTGCATTCTCTCGGTACTCTCCAGGGGATCATGCTATGCGAGCGATATCATAAAGGAGCTCAAGGAAGCAAAGGTAATAGTGGTTGAAGGAACCCTGTACCCGCTTCTGACAAGGCAGAAGAATGCCGGACTGCTGAGTTACCGTTGGGAAGAATCGCCCCAGGGGCCTCCGAGGAAATACTATGAACTGACAAAGGAAGGGCGGGAATACCTTGCCGACCTCGACCAGTCGTGGAACGAGCTGGTTGAATCAGTTAACCTCATACGCACGAGATAATTATTCATTAACCGTTAAAAAGAAAGAAAATGGATAAAACTATAAACATCAATCTCGGCGGAACGCTTTTCCAGATCGATGAGGAAGCGTACAGGATGCTGCGCAACTATCTGCAGGAAATAGATCGCAAATTCAGGAACACCCCGGGAGGCAATGAGACAATAGAGGATATTGAAACAAGAATTGCCGAGATATTCCAGTCGCAGAAGGGAACGGCCGGAATCATTTCCGTTGAAAATGTAGTAGACATGATCAGGGTATTAGGAAAGCCTGAGGACTTCGAACAGCCTGAGGCCGGAAGTGTCGGAACAGGCACATCCTTCACCGGTTACGGGCCCGGGAAAAAGCTGTTCCGCAATCCGGAGAACAGGATTATAGGGGGGGTGTGCGGTGGATTGGGAGCTTTCATCAATACCGATCCGGTATGGATCAGGATACTGTTCGTAATCGCTGCTTTCTTTTTCGGGACAGGCGTGTTTGTTTACCTGGCTCTCTGGCTTGCCGTGCCTGTTGCAGCAGGCGATTCACAAAGAAAGGAGATGTACGGAAGCAGGAATAACCTTGCAATGCCCGGTCAATCAGAAAACAATGTTTCGAACAAGGTTGGAAGTGCAATTGATGCCTCGTTCAAGGCTGTGGGAAACGTCCTGTTTGTTATTGTGCGGATTTTTCTCATTGCCTTTGGCGTTTGTTTTGTGGCAATCGGATTTTTGTCTCTTCTCACCTTTGTGATGGTTACGGTTTTCAACTATCCCGGAGCATTCTCTACAGATGCCGTCGGTTTCAGCATCAGCTACCTGCCCGATTTTCTGAATTACATAATCTCGCCGGCGCTTGTGCCCTGGGTAAAGGCGCTGATAGCCCTTGTGGTCACAATCCCTCTTCTTATGATCATCTACGGAGGAATCAGGCTCATATTCTGGTTCAGGGCCCGCGACGGCTATATATGGCTTGCAGGTTTCGTAGTATGGGTGATGAGCGCCGCTGCTCTCTCCATCATGCTCTTCAACGAGGGAATCGGATTTGCCGAAAAGGGCAGAACGACTTATACGGAAACAATGAGGCTGGTGCCGGACACCCTCTTTATCAGGTCAGGAGTAAAGATCGCCGATCTCAGATATGATAAGGAAATCGTAATTCCCGAGGAGGAAAACGATGTCTTCTACATTAACGATGAGAAGAAGGAGATCTACTTCAGGACAGACCTCGATATTTACCCTGCTGATGAGAAGCAGGTAAAAGTTGAAGTCAGAAAGAGTTCGGCCGGAAGGAGCCGTCTGGATGCAGAAAGGAAATCCGAAAGACTTATGTATAACTTCAGGATCGAGAACAAGACAATAACGCTGGATGAATTTTTCACTATCCCGGCAGGGACAAAATGGTCGTTCGATTTTGTAGAGGTAAATATCTCTGTTCCGCAAGGCACACTGATATACATGGACAAGACTACGGAGAGACTCTTTCATTCCTATGAAGATGATGATTTCGTGAACGACCCGGTAAACAGGTACTGGAAGATGACTGAGGATGGCCTCGATTACCTCGGACCTGATCATTCTTTCTGAAAAGCTTCCTGGTTTTTCATTCCTATATTTTCATGACCGCCGGCGGCAGCTTCACTGTCGCCGGTTTTTTGTGATTAAAGGTTAATGATTTGTTAAACCTGCATATCCACAACTAAGTTATTAATTAAAAGCTTAATTTCGGTTCCGTTTTACCTAACCCAGCCAAACAGCCATGAAAAGAATGCTTTTTTCGTT
>JALONU010000132.1 GCA_025454775.1 Bacteroidales bacterium
TCAGCCTGCCATGGGCCGGCGTGTGCAAATAACCTTTGTTAATAAAATATCCTGTTTTACTTTGTGGTATATATTTTCATTGAAGCCGATATTATTAATTTTGCCCATCCCGGAACGCTGTAATTCCGAAAGCAGAAATGGTCCATAATTATCTCGACGATCTTAACGAAGCTCAGAGACAGGCAGTTATAAATACCGAAGGACCTGCACTGGTTATTGCCGGTGCCGGAGCGGGCAAGACGCGCGTGCTCACATACCGCATTGCAATGCTGCTTCAGAACGGGGTCAAGGCAGGCAGGATACTGGCCCTCACCTTCACAAACAAGGCTGCAGGTGAGATGAAAGAGAGGATCGCGGGCATCGCAGGACCGGAGATAGCCAGGTTCCTGTGGATGGGAACATTTCATTCCATCTTTGCTAAGATACTGAGGATGGAAGGAGACAGGCTGGGATACAAATCAAACTTTACGATTTACGATGCCGTCGACTCCAAAAGTCTTGTAAGATCGATAATAAGGGAGCTTAACCTCGACGATAACGTTTACAAACCGGGAGTTGTCTCTGCGAGGATATCGATGGTAAAGAATAACCTGGTAACTGCAAGCATGTATGCTGCCGATCAGGCCTTGCAGGAATATGACAGGGCGTGCCGGATGCCTTTGCTTGCAGATATCTTTAAAATTTATGCATCCAGGTGTTTCAGGTCCAACGCAATGGATTTCGACGACCTGCTCATGAACACCAATATCCTCCTCAGGGACTTTCCCGATGTTCTTGCGGAGTACCAGGAGAGGTTCGGCTATATCCTTGTTGATGAATACCAGGATACCAATTACGCCCAGTACCTGATCGTCAAAAAGCTTGCTGCCAGACACCAGAACCTTTGCGTGGTAGGCGATGATGCCCAGAGCATTTACTCGTTCAGGGGAGCAAGGATTGAGAACATCCTGGAGTTTAAAAATGATTATCCCGGTTACAGGCTGTTCAAGCTCGAACAGAATTACCGCTCCACACAGACAATCGTGAATGCTGCCAACGGAATTATAGCAAATAATGAGGGGCAGATCCACAAGACAGTCTTTTCAAAGAATGAACAGGGGGAGAAGATTATGATCCTCCAGTCATTGACCGATACCGAGGAGGGATTCCTTGTAGCTTCAGATATCTTCGACAGGCGGTACACGAGCCAGCTTAAATGGTCGGATTTTGCGATTTTATACAGGACCAATGCCCAGAGCCGTATCTTCGAGGAGACACTCCGAAAGAAAAATATTCCCTACAAGATCTACGGAGGATTGTCATTTTACGAAAGAAAGGAGATAAAGGATATCCTTGCCTACTTCAGGCTTGTGATGAACAGGAATGACGATGAAGCACTCCGAAGGTCGGTCAATTATCCGAAAAGAGGAATAGGCGATACTACTGTCGACAGGATATTCGAGCTGGCTTCAGAAATGAATGTTTCCGCATGGAATATCATCATTGAGGCCGGACAACACGCTCAGCATTTCAATTCGGGCACTGTTAAAAAATTAACAGTATTCGCTGATATGATCAACGGACTCTCGAGGGATGCTGAAAAGACCGATGCCTATACCAAGGCCAGGGAAATAGCTTCAGGTTCAGGAATCATGAAGGAACTTCGCGAAGGAAAGCTTGCTGAGGAGATCAGCCGCTATGAGAACATGGAGGAATTACTCAATGCGATCAAGATCTTCACTGAGGCAGCAGAAACGAACGGGGAACCATCAACCCTGGGAGCCTATCTTGCCAATGTTGCCCTTCTCACCGACCAGGATAACGAAAAGGAAGAGGACCGCGAAAAGGTTACACTGATGACTATGCACTCTGCCAAGGGGCTGGAATTCAGTCATGTGTACGTCGTGGGGATGGAAGATACGCTCTTTCCTTCTCCCATGTCGGCAGGAAGTTCAAAAGAGCTCGAGGAAGAGAGACGGCTTTTCTATGTGGCTGTTACCCGGGCTAAAAAGCAGGCAACTCTCAGCTATGCCCTCAACAGGTATAAATGGGGAAATCTCGAAAGAAGCAATCCGAGCAGGTTTCTCAGGGAGCTCGATTCACAATATGTTGATTATCCACAGACAGGTGGGAAGCCATTCCAGAGCCGGAGGAGCAGCGAAGAAAAACCACCTACGTTCAGGGAAGAGAAAGTATTTCTCAGACCATCGCCTAAGCTAAAGAAGCTGACTAAGGCCGAGGGCACTGCTGTAACCCCTTTCAATGGCAGCGATCCGTCTGAGTTCGGTGAAGGCGACCAGGTTATTCATGAACGATTCGGGAACGGCATCATTGAATCAATTGAAGGTGTACCTCCAAACCAGACAGCCAGCGTCGATTTTGAAAAGGAAGGCAGGAAGAAGCTTCTGCTCAGGTTTGCCAAGCTGAGAAAAATCTAAACCTGCCGGGATATCATTTCCCGATCAGGGCTTTCAACCTTTTAAAATCCTCGATCCCCAGTGAAAGCTCGAAGCGAACAGCATGGTAGCTTATACTGTTTTTCTTCAGGTATTCATCCATCAGCCCTTCGAGGTATTTCTTGTTCTGCCTCGCACTGAAGTAGATGAACTGAATGTCAGATCTCGGAAGGTTCCTGTTCCAGTATTCGGGATTCACTTTCATTATGTAGGGAAAGAGGCTGTCCTGGCCCGCAAAGCCCGATGTGGCCGAGACCCTTGACAGGTTTCCCCCGTAATAAGCAGGCTTGTTCCGTTCCGATGCCGGAATCGCAGCGTATTCCTGGTCAAGGAGCTGCTTGTTGAGTGAAGCTGTAAACTCATCCTTCTCCTTCGCTGCAAACTCACGGGCAGCAGCAAAGGCTTCATCAACAGTTACAGGAATCCAATATCTTGGTCGTGAGGGATCATAAATTACAAAACACTCGCCGTCGTAAACATCAATCCCCGGACCGGCGTTTTTCTTTCGCAGCGGGACAGTAAAATAGCCATGCTTGGCGTCTGCTATATCTGCCCAGCCCGGGATCATATCGTTGATATAGAGGGACCATTCGGGAGGTTCATAGAGGTTATGGGATTCCCTGCCGTCCTTGTTAATGAACCAGGAACAGAATTCAAAGCAGAGGCGTGAGGAAACACCATACCAGCCGGGCAGCCTGCATGTCATCGGCTCAGCATAGATCCTGGCTCTTCCCACAAAGCCCCTTATGTCGCTGAGTACAGGATTTTGCCGCATGGCACCTACAACAGCCTTGATCCTTTCAAAATTTGCATCAACTTCCGCTTTTGTGAATCCGCAATCGGAAGTCACATAATCAGTCCTGGCCAGGATCTCAAATGTGCCGGGCTTATCCGGAAGGAGCGGGTTCTGGGCTATGGAGTAGGCTGACAGGAATGAAGACAGCAGAAGAATCAGTATTCTTTTCATATTAGAATCATTGTAATTATTTTAAAATCAGAAGCCTATCCCTATTACATCCTTGGCCTCGGTCTTAAGCCCTTCCATCATAGTAACGTTACCTTCATAATTTTTTCCGCCAAATGCTGTACCTGGTGTTGTTACAGTGACTTCACCTTTGACCCCAACATCGAGATCTCCGTTGTCATAGCGGGTCATGGTGAAGCCTGCCGTGGCACCTGCTTTTGCAAAACCCAGGCTTTTTTCGTAACCCACTCCCACGAAGGCAGTAGTGCTCTTGTTCTTGAAATTCCTCTTTATCGAAAATGCCATACCTTCTGCACAGCCGAGCTCCACGCTCTCACAGTCGAAGGAAATGCTGCATGCATCCAGACCGAGGCTGAATTTCTTATCCTCCGGACAGTTATTCTCCTTTGGTTTCTTTTCCTCAACTTCCTCGGCAGGTATGGGGTAAGGATTCGCATAAACCGAGCAATCCTGTCCGCAAAGGCTGTGTACCGGTCCGGGGAAGGGCATGGCATAGGCTGTGTAGGCATTCCCTATAACTGAAAGTGCGACCCGCTGTATCTCGTATGCATAGATACGGCTCCAGTAAGGACTATTTATCCTGGCGAACCATTGTCCTGAAAATTCATAAAGATCATTCAGTATCTTTTTCTGGTTGTCCTGGGTTTTCCTGAATTCTTCCAGGTAGTCTTCCCAGAAAGACTGAAGCTTTCCGTTGAAGACATTTGTTTCAGGACAATCCCTTGTACAGTATACGCGTTGACATTCCGCGAGGCAATAAGCCTCCCCTCCGCATCCTTCGGAACAACTGACAAACGACTTTGTATATTCTTCCTTCTTCTGAAAATAAGCTTCAGACTCGTCTTCAACCTGCTTCATTATTTCATCAACCTTCTCCCGGAAGTTATCGTACTCCTTATCCGATTCCTGAAAAAAATACTCAGTGATACAGTCAAGTGCCAGTCTTTCATTAGGGTAATCCCGGATCACGGTGTTTGGTCCCATGACCGGAATCTCTCTATGCACCTGTTGAAATTCCTCAGTGAAGTTTTTGAGTTTTCCGTGAAAACCGTTGAATGACTGGATGGCTAAACCGTATCCGCCGCCCTCAATCCAGTCGGCAAGTTTCAGGCAGTTGGGGAAACCGGGCATTTTTATCCTGCTAACTTCAGGAACCAGCGGGGCTAATGCATCCTCAGGCGTCATCTGCTTTCGCAGTTCCTCCGCAAAACTTTTCTGGGTGCCGGCTTTCTCTGCCTGTTGCTTCAGGTACTGGAAATTATTTGAGTTACGGCTGTATGATCCGCCCATACCTTTTACACCAGCAAATAATTCGAGGAGTGCATCCTGGAGTCTTCCGTGTTTTATGTAAAGGTCACACAGGGCGGTATGAGCCTGGCTGAAACCAGGATCATTCCTGAGGGCTTCTTTCAGGTAAAACTCCGCTTGCTTAAGATCATTTAGTTCATAGTAACTGCATCCTATCTGTGTAAGAACTATCGGACTGCTTCCATAGAGTTTATTTGCATAAAGAAGCACCGGGAGGGAAGTCTGTGTCGAATCTATTATGCGCAGGTAAGCTCCGAAATTGTTTATGCTGAGAGTATCCTCAGGCATGGCTCTAACCGCAGACGTGAAATATACGCAGGCCAGGTTATGGTCATCTCCCAATGAAATCTGAGTACCGCCTTTGCTTGAAAGTTTTCTGACCGCCTTCAGGCTGAAGTCTTCGTCATCGGCAGCTTTAAAATCCCTTTCAAAACCGGTTCTTGAGACTGCATCCAGGGCTCTGAACGATCGTTCATAAAACCTGGTTGCAATGGCTAAAACATTTTCCCTGGTTGCTGCCGGCAGCTTTTGCGAGATCGATCCCGGCTGGGCTTTGCCGGCAGGTTGTGAAGCCGGGGCAGTTTGTGAAGGTGCAGGATTCCCGCTCAGTTGTCCTGACAGCTTTTTGATCTCTTCGTTTGCTTTATTTGCAGCAGCAGGATCATCCCAGTTTGTGTTCTGCCTTATCTGCTGCATCTTTGCCCTGATCTGCTCTTTTGTCGGCTGACTGTTCTGCGCAGCCACGATCATCGGGATTACCAGTAGAAGAACTGCCAGTAGACGTTTCATTCGGAAAGACTTTTATCAGTTAACCGCAAGCTTCAGAAATGCTATTCTTCCGGATAGGAAAGCTTGTATTTATATGCGTCCTTAAGGTGGCCGAGGTATCCCTTCAGCGCTGAAAGGCTGCTTATTTCACTCATCTCCGGAGCAGGAGCTACTCCTGTCTGTGTTTTCATAATATCTCCTGTAACCTGGTCCAGCCTGTTGTAGTCTCTTACTGAAGCTTTCAGGTTTGCCAGATCATCCCTGAGAACAGTTCTGTAACCCGGCGTGAATTTATCACAGTATTTTTTTTGCTCCCTGCTGATAAGCACTGATAATGAATCCATTGTCTTTGCCTCTTTATCGCTTACAATTCCCATCATGGATGTAAGCTTTGAATTCCAGATACTGATATTGTTCAGCATGATCTTCCCTGACGGATCATTGTCAATAGCTGCATACCTGGCGGCTATTCTTTCATTTCCGCTGTTGATCCTGCCTATGAGGGATTGCTGTTCCTGCTGGAGCTTCGAAAGCGCCATGGCACTTCCTGGCATCCCGGCCGGGGCTGCTGCAGCTTTGGGGCTGGACTGAGCATTTGCCTGGGCCTCTGCAGCATAGGCCTCAGCCCAAGCTTTTTTCCCGGCCTCGCTCATTTTGGCCAGTTTCTGTGCCTCCTCCATCGAAATATTGGTTTGTTGCATCATAATATTATTGGCCATAGCCTTCTTCTCAGCTTCAGTCATTCCCTTTGAGCTTTTCATCTTGTTGATATCCTCATCGGAGATATTGTACTGCTGCTGAAGGTTTTTTATAGCATTAGCCTCCATACTGCCCCTGTTGCCCTCTGCATATTCATTTGCCTTCCGGTTTCTTGCATCTATGTCCTCGGAGATCTCATCAATCAGGGAGTTTACTTTCTCTTCGAAGGCATCTTTAGATTGCCGGGTGATGTTGCAGGAATCACGCGGAAGAGGTGGTATTCTCCTGAAGTATGTTTCGAAAGCAGTCTGCGCAATTGTCAGTAAGGAGAACAGAAGTGCTGCTGTCAGAAGAAATAGTCTTTTCATATTTTTTACATTTTGATAAATTCAACCCTGCGATTCAGTGCCTTGTTGGCCGGAGTGTCATTGGGTGCTACAGGCTGGCTTTCGCCCATGCCGTCAGTTTCCAGCCGGTCGCCGTTTACTCCAAAGCTTTTAACAAGTTCGGTCTTTACGGAAGCTGCACGTCGTTTTGAAAGATCGAGGTTTGCCGGATCAGCGCCGTCGTTGTCGGTGTGTCCGACTATCTTAACCTTCACGTCCGGCACTTCATTCAGGATATTGGAAATCTCCTTAAGGGTGCCATAAGACTCGGGTTTCACAACATCCTTATTAACATCAAAATAGATACCATAGGTTACCAGCTTGCCTTCTGTTATAAGCTTGTTGCGCATGTCAGGAGCACCTACTGCAATACGAAGGTTGCTCAACATTAATGCTCCGGACTCAAACCTGAGCCTGTCGGGTTTTACGCATCCTGTCGGGAATGCTTTTGGCAGATCAACGATCTTGTTCTGATCCTGGTAAAGGCGTATTCTGGATTTCTGTACCCAGATGGCAATATGGTATTTCTGATTTATCTTTTGCTTCAGCTGATCGCCTTCGACAAACCCGCTTAATTTTGCAGGACTGCACTGTTCACCCTGGAACCATGTGTTATATCCCGGCCTGCCGAAATACTCAACCTGGAAATGAAATCCGCCCTGTCCCGGAGCAGATCCGCCATCCCAGGCTTTGGCATTTTTGGCCTGCATAAGCCTCATATGCCACCCCGACATACCTTCGCCCTCCAGCCCACCGATGGGGATCACATCAAATTCTATGGTATAGTTCTCTGGCAAGGCCAGTAATTCATCTGTCCAGACACATTGATTCATCACAAACCTCATCCATTTGCCTGGAAAGAGATTGGTGGTAACGACTTCAGCGGATCCGTTCGTGTTCCACAAAGCAGGAAAGTCACCGACGTTATCCTGGCTGAAATCGTCGTAAAAGATCACCTTTTCGCCAGGAATGAAATCATACTTCGAATAGGCCTGGAGCTGGGTCTGTTCCTGGGCGGCAGGCGTGCCGGAGGTGTTCCCGGCGGCAGCAGCCTGTTTATTCTCGGGTCCTGTTCCCTGTGCTGCTTCAGGTTTCGCTTCTCCTTTATCATCTTTCGTCACAGCGTCTTTTATCCCTTGTTCAGCCGCGTCAAGTCCCTTGTTTATGGCCTTGTCTGCAGCCTGGTTAGCCCTGCGGTTCACCTGGGTCTCAACTTTTTTCTTAAGATCGACTTTGATCTGTCCGTTGACATTTACAATTATACCGGTCATCGCTACCGCGATGAGCAGCCTGCATATTTGTTTCATACGTTAAGGGGTTAAGAGGTTCATAAGGTATATTCAATATGAAAGTAGCAACTTATATCAAAACCGGAAAACTATTTCCATTTTTTTTTATCCCCTTTTGACTAATGCTGCCTTGCTGTTCATGAATGAACAAAAAAACCTGCCGGTATTATAGTCTCCGGCAGGTGAAACCCACTTAAGGAAGTATATAGAGCCTTTTTCAGGCTAGGCAGCTGCTGCTTCTGTCTCAGCAGGCGTTTCCTTCTCGTTCAATACCGACTGGTAAAGCGAAGCGAATGAGCTTTTGACCCAGATATCGGCAGGCAGGACACCCACGAAGAAAAGAATCAATCCAAATATGTAGATGAAGAACGAAACGAATCCCATCAGGAAGATCGTCCATCCATGTCCCCTGGTAAGCTTCCAGCTCAGCTCTACCGATTCTATCGGGTCGAGCCTCTTGTCCATCACTATATAAGGGACAAATGCAAGGCGGCAGGCGATTATTATG
>JALONU010000133.1 GCA_025454775.1 Bacteroidales bacterium
ACATGGAAAGCGGATGAAAAGTCACCCTGCGAAATTGAGTATGAATTTCCGGTGTAGTAATGTGCACCTCCTGAAACGCCCCAGTGAACCGTGGCATGAACAGTCGAGGGTGTATGTCCCACAAGTTCCATTATGTCTATCTCACCGCATGCGGGCCACCCGTACCCTGCCTGGGTAATATTGCTTCCGAGCATCCAGAGGGCGGGCCAGAGGCCTTTTCCCTTCGGAAGCCTTGCCCTTATATCCACTCTACCATATGTAAATGTTTTCTTTCCCTGGGTTTTGATCCTGGCAGAGGTGTAATTATAGGTTCCTTTGGTTTCCCTGCGAGCTTCTATAACCAGGCTGCCGTCGGAGAGATAAACGTTATCAGGGCTGCCGGTGTAGTATTCCAGTTCATTGTTTCCCCAGCCTCCTCCTCCGGTCTCATAAGTCCAATGAGCCGCATCCAGTGTTTTTCCTGTAAACTCATCCTTCCACACCAGCGTCATACCGTCGTAGGTAAGAGGTGTGGAGTAACCTGTTTTATCTACCGGAAAATATGTTCCGAGGTTCTGTATTGTCGCAGCAGCCGAGTTTCTGGCGAGGACACCGTTAACAGGATCGCTGAGCTCAAGCGTAAAGGTCTGGTCATCTTTCCTGAGACTGTCGGCCGAAATCACAACATCAATATACCCTGAGAATGCTTTTGCCGGGATGGTAAGTGTTCCCGAGACCGCAGTATAATCCTTGCCGCTTAGGGCTGTCCCGTCCTTGGTCGAATAATTTACTTTTATCTCTGAGGTGCTGACGGGGTTGACATCTATGGCAAACCTGAAGGTTGTTGCCGTAAAGGAATTACGCACCTGGTTCAGGTCGCCTATTGTAAGTATTGACTTGGACTCTGGTGTTTCCCCTTCAGGATCGTTGCAGGCTGTAAAAAGCAACAGGAAACAGAGAACGGGAGTCGTAAGGATCATTTTCATGTTACAAAAATAAGCGCATTTTAAAAACAAAGCCGGCCAATCATTCATATTGACCGGCTTCATTTTGGAATGCCCAGGTCATCATTTCATTGAAACGAGGGTATAGGTCCACCATCCTTCTGTGGGGCTCCAGCTTCCGTAATGGAAGGTCAGCACTAGTTCATCATAGGTGCCCAGTGCATCCGTCTTGTTTGCTGTCATCGACCAGATGTCGTAAGTAACAGAGGTGGTTGAGGATGTGAACACCTCGTTGTTATTGATTGGTTTCTGCAACCCGATATGTGCACCTGTTCCTATGACCTTGAGCTGTCCGAGCCCTTTGACCCCCGCACCGTCAATAATCGCATACTTGAAATTCCCGGAGGCCCAGTTTGACTGGTTTGCCGGATAAGTAGAACTCTGACGGCAGCTCCATTGTGGATCACCGGTGTAATCTTCGGCATAAAAGTCTCCCTTGTCGTCGAAGATATAATCTCCCGACTTGTTGAATTTAAAAGTGTAGGTATCGTTAAAGGTGCAGGGACGTGCGGTAACATCTCCGTCACCACTCTGCCACCAGCTCCCTGCTCCCCCGGCAAACTGACTTACCCAGAGCGCTCCTGCAGCAGGTTTCAGCTTCCATGTTTTTTCGGTGCATGAAGCTATGAACCCACGTGCTGTAGAGGAACTGCATGCATTAGGATCGGGCTGGGTCGTTGTCACATTTTTTGTAGTTGAATCAATACCTCCTGATCCCACAACTAGCATCTTGATCGGGTAGGATCCCGGGAAAATGAAATTAACCTTTACCGAGTCTCCCTGAAGGTCACCGTAGCCGAGATTAAGGTCAGGAACCGACCAATAGGGAATCGAAGGCATATCGGAGTTGTTCACCAGTGTCACGGAATGTCCGTCACTGGCTACAGTAGCCGTAAAATCCGGGATGGGCACGCCGCCAAGACTGAACGTCTGGCCCTTGTCGCACCCGGAAAACATGACGAGAACTGCCAGTGCCGGAATAATAAAGGCAGATCGTGATATTATGTTGCTATGATTTTTCATACTGCTGAATTTAATCGTTATGTGATTTTTTATCAATAGTTCGGATTCTGCTGCAATTTTGTATTGTTGAGCTCCTGCAGCGGAATCGGGAGCACTTCATGCTTTCCTGCGACGAATCCCTTGAATGCCAGCACCGTAGCTGCCCTTCCGGTCCTCACGAGGTCGAACCAGCGATGTCCTTCGGTAGCGAGTTCAAGCATCCTCTCGTTGTAGATATTGTCGAGGGTTGCAGGTACTGATGGAAGATCAACCCTGTCGCGTACTTCATCAAGCAGATCCTGGGCGCGTGTTGCACTGCCGCCTCCGCGAACAAGTGCTTCAGCCTCCATAAGGTAAGTATCGGCAAGACGTATCTCGATGACATTGTTGGGCCAGTTGAGAACAGGTTCCCCGATAACGGCTTTCCATTTCAGGAGAGGAGCATATTTCTGTATAAAGAGACCTGTATTATCATAGCCGGGCATGTATGAAGCCTGCCCTATGGCGACAAGACTGTCGAGGTCGGCAACCGTATATTTATACCTTGGGTCTTTGTGAATTTTAGCTGCAAAGGATTTGATTATGGGATTGAAAGACCATCCTGAATAATAGGTATGATCCGAATCCGGAGCGCCGTTCACGGGATCGGTGAGGGCAGAGTAGCTTCTCGGGCCTATCATTGTGGTATAGATGTTCCCTTTATAATCACCTGATCCCCACCATGCCTGTGATGTGCCGCTATGGGAGATCTCCCATATTGACTCTGTATGGAATTTATTTCCCGGATCGAAAATATCCTTGTAGTTGTCGAGCAGTGCGTAAACTCCCGATGTGTTAACCTTGTTAAACCAGTCAGCAGCTTCCAGCATCCTGGTGTTATCGTTCTGGAAAAGAATTGCCTTTCCCAGCAAGGCCATTGCAGCTCCCTTGGTCATCCTTCCGTTCTCTGTTGAAGGAAGCGTTGAGGGAAGCACTGGTATTGCCTCGGTAAGATCCTTTTCGATCTGGGCATAAACGTCTTCGGGAGCGGCCTGCCCGAGGTTGTACATATCGTTAGTTGATATAGGCTCGATAGAAAGAGGGATATTCCTGAACAGGCGTACAAGCTCAAAGTAGAAATATGCCCTGAGAGTCTTGCATTCGGCAATATATCTTTCCTTGGTTGCATCGCTCAGTCCGGGAACAGCATTAGCCAGCTTTGAAATAAGAAGGTTAGCCCTGAATATCCCCGCATAGTCCTGCTGCCAGAATTTTGAAGAAATAGCATTTGCCGGGGTCATAGTATAGTTGTTCCACACCTGGTACGACATCATGTCGGTTGAACTTCCTCCTCCAGCATAGCATTCATCTGCAGCTGCATTGAGGGGGGCAAGCTTGTTGGCATACCAGTTGATGCCGTAGTCGGTTTCGGCTGCCGTCAGATGGTAAACCGAGACCAGGGCGCTGAAGACCTGTTCGGGATTCTGGTAGTAATTGGCTTCCAGTACCTGTCCCTGGGGGTCGACTTCAAGGAAGCTCTTGCTGCAGGAAACACCTGCCAGCAAAAGTCCCGCGAGAGCTGAATATAGAATGAATTTTATTTTCATTTCAGTAGTATTTATATATTTCTAGAAGGTAAAATCAATTCCTGCCATGAAGGAACGTGCCTGCGGATAAACACCGCGGTCGATACTGTAAATCCCCTGTCCGCCTCCGATCTCCGGATCGTAGCCTTCATATTTGGTGAGGGTGAACAAGTTGTTGGCGCTCAGATAGATACGGGCTTTTGAGAAATTTGCCTTCTGAAGCAGCGTACCCGGGAGGTTGTACCCGATCTGAACCGTCTTCAGCCTGAAATATGAACCATCCTGAAGGTAGAACTGGCTGGGAACGCTGAAGTTGTTTGAAGGATCCCCGTCGACAATACGGGCAAAAGAGTCAGATGTTCCGGGACCTGTCCAGCGTCCGAGGGCGCTGTTCATGTAGTTGGAGCCGGGTATGTCGAGACGACGTAGCTGGTTGAAGATCTTGTTCCCGGAGACACCCTGGCCGAAAGCTACGAAATCGAAGCCTTTATATGCCAGGTTGAGGGTGAATCCGTATGTGAAGCTGGGATTAGGATTGCCGAGCCAGGTACGGTCTTCACTGTTGATGATCCCGTTGCCGTCAACATCGAGCCACTTGTAATCGCCAGGTTTTGCATCCGGCTGGATCTTGTCGCCTTCTTCATTGAGATAGGCATCGATTTCTGTCTGGGTCTGGAAGACGCCGAGATACTTGAACCCGTAAAACTCGTTTATAGGATGGCCTACAACCTTTCGGCTTACTTCGTAGGCACTCGACTGCATTGTGGCATTTGTAAGATATTCATTTGAACCGATGTCGGTTATCTTATTCTTCGTGAAGCTTCCATTTCCTTTTACATTCAGAAGAAGATCCCCGAACTTGTTGTTGTAGCCAAGTTCAATTTCCAGACCCCTGCCCCACATTGAAGCAATATTCCCCCATGGATTTGCCGAGGCTCCGACATACTGCGGAATGACAATCTGCATCAGCATGCCGTTGGTGTTCTTCTGGAACAATTCGATGGTCGCGCTGATATTCCTGAAAAGCTTTGCATCAAAGCCGATGTTTATCTGGCTGGTCTGTTCCCATTTCAGGTCGGGATTGGCCGGAGCTGCCGGACCGTAACCCGTGTAGATCTGGTCGTTGCCCATAGTATATCCCCCGATCGAAGCAATAGTGGACGTATAAAGGAAAGGACTCAGGTTATCGTTGCCGTTAACACCGTATCCTGCACGCACCTTCAGGTAATTTACGTAATCGTTGGCTTTCCAGAAATTCTCCTGGGAGACCACCCATCCGGCAGATATCGAAGGGAAATAACCATATACATTATTGCTTCCGAAATGTGATGAACCGTCACGGCGAAGGATGGCGGTAATCATATACCTGCTTTTATAATCCCAGTTAAGACGTGCGAAAATAGAGGAAAGCCTGTAAGGCTGGTTCTCATAGCCCCATCCTGTAGTCTGGGTAGCCGGTACGCTGTAGTTCATCGAAGCATCCCAGAACGAAGTTACCGGAATTCCCTTCAGTGAGGAACCGGACCCGTACACATCGCTGAGATCCTTGGCTTCGGTACCTAGCAGGACTGTGAAATTGTGAGCTTCTATTGAGCGGGTGTATGATACAGTATTTGTGAAAGTCCAATTAAACCCACGGTTGAAGCTCCTGTTAAAGGAATTCTGGTTAAGGTTGGAGTTCGTGTTGCTCAGGAAGTAGAGCGGACTGAATGACTGGTCTCCCCAGAATGCGAGCTTTGTACCAATGCTCGTCCTGATCTGTAATCCTTTAAGCGGCATTATTTCGAGATACAGGTTACCCACAATATTGTCGCTCCACCCGTAGTTTCCTTCCTGGGTTTTGATATATGCTGCCGGGTTTGTCATTTCCTGGCCTACATAGGAAGATATTGCATAAGGGAACCCGTTTTCATCCCTGACGATAGTTGCAAGGTGCGATGAATAGGGCTCTACAGCCGGATTCAACTCGGTAAGCGTTACAGGGGTTACCGGGTCGAGGTTTATTGCAGAAGCGAGAACACCTCCGAAATAATCGTTTTCGCTGAATCCCTGCTGGCTTTTAATGTGGGAATAAGATACGTTATTCCCGAAGTTAAGCCAGTCTGTGACCTTATGTGCCGAGTTCAGCCTTACTGTCAGCCTTTTGTACCTGGAGATATCGCTTGCAACAATACCTTCCTGGTCAAAATAGGAGACCGAGGCATAATAAGTTGATTTTGAAGAACCTCCGCTCACGCTCATTTCATGGTTCTGGATAAGGGCGTTGTTATTGAATATGACGTCCTGCCAGTCGGTACCGGTTCCAAGAGCCTGAGGATTGGAGAACAGCATAGGCTTTCCGGCAGCAATCAGCGCTTCATTGCGGATTGTGGCATACTCTGAGGCGTTGAGAAGATTGAGCTTCCGTGCCGGAGCCTGTGTGCCGACGTAGCCATTGTAATTGACCTGGAGAACTCCGTCCTGTCCCTTCTTGGTTGTTATAAGAATAACACCGGCAGCAGCCTGGGTGCCGTAGATAGCAGCTGATGCAGCATCCTTGAGCACCTCGATGGATTCAATATCACCCTGGTTCAGGTAATCAATCCCTCCGACTACAGGAACCCCGTCGACCACGTAAAGAGGATTTGCAGAGTTAATGGAAGTGATACCGCGGACGTTTACCGTTGATGCAGCGCCGGGCACACCTGAGCTCGAGGCTATTGTAACACCTGAGGTCCTTCCCTTGAGGGCATCCTCGATCCTTGGTGTAGGCATATTCTGAAGGTCGGCCGCCTTGACGCTGGAGATCGCCCCGGTGACAACACTTTTCTTCTGGGTGCCATAACCAACAACAATGACCTCATCCATGAGCTCGACATCAGATTCAAGAAGAATGTTGAGCGTTGTGGCTGAGGTGATGAGCACCTCCTGAGATTTCATTCCAACGAATGAGAATACGAGAGTTGAGTTTGCCGGAACATTCAGTGAGAATGCCCCGTTCACGTCAGACAGGATACCCTGTGCGGTTCCCCTGACAACAATGCTAACGCCGGGAAGCGGTTCCCCGTCTTCGGCAGATTTAACTGTCCCTTTTACCTGTAGTCCCTGTGCACTAAGTGCTGCGGAAATGAACAGGAATAAAAGAGCAAGGATCGTTTGTCTCATAGATAGTAATTAAAGGTTAAGATTAAGGCTAAAGTCAAAATCGAATGAATTGTTCACCAGGACATTCATTCCGGAACTAAATTATTACAAAGGGATATAGCAGAAGGTATGGCAGGCTACTTCAAAAATACAGCAACAGCGTCCCCGGGATACATCAATTATACAACAAGTAATTTTTTAAGACGCTGTACAGCAATATTATAGTATGAGGAAAACCGGGATAATCATTACATCAACACAGAAAATCACTTACAACAACCGGATTCTGTATTTCAGATCTCGAGGAGGAAGCTGGTCAGGTTGGTTTCTCTTTCAATACCCATCTTTTTTCTGATCCTGTAACGGGATATCTCAACCCCCCTGACAGAAATGTTCATCAGCGGTGCGATCTCCTTGGTGGGGATATTCATCTTGAGGAAAGCGCACAGACGGAGCTCCGTAGGGGTCAGGCTGGGATACTTACTCCGGAGCTTGCCAATGAAAGCTTCATGTACTTCATCAAAAGCCTGATCAAAGACCTCCTTTTGCTTATTTTGCCCCGCTTCCCTGTTGATTGTGGAAATGATCGAAACCACTTTCTCGGTGACATTATTGTCGGTACAGGATTTTTTAAGAGAGACCAGTTCTTCACGGATCTTTGTAAGGATCTCATTCTTCCTGACAATATTCATTGCCTGGTTAGCCAGTTCCTTATCGCGCTGCTTCTTTTCCGACTGAAGCTTTTCGTTCTTCATCGTGATTATTTCCTTTTCCGAAACAAGCGCTTGTCTTATGTATTCCCGTTCCCTCTCGTTATACTCCCTTTGCTGCTTAAGGCGCTCCCTCTTGTTCGATATCTCAATTCTCCTGTTGATGATAAACCTCATAAGAAGTATAAGGGCCAGCACAACAAAGGCATAGGCTATATATGCTGCAGCCGATTTGTACCACGGTGCCTGTATTGTGAAGCTGAGAGAATCGGAGATGCTTGGTATGCCCAGCGGATCCCTTGCCCTTACCAGGAATGTATACTTCCCGTTCTTCAGGTTGGAGAAATCCCTGAACCAGGAACTGCTCCACCCTGACCAGTCATCATCATGTCCTTCTAGTTTCGAGGAATACTCAATATTCCCCTGGTTGTCGTATACCGGCGAAGAGTAATGGAACCGAAGCTGGTTGTTCCTGTAGGGGAGGGACAGGCCAGAGGCTTCTCTCAGTGCCCCGGGTTTTAGATTCCGCGGGTAAAGAGTGCTGTCAATGTAGGCGGCTTCAATCTTGGTGATATAGGTTGAAAAATCAGTCAGCGTCCGCGACTGTTCATGAGGAGTATAATGGGCAAATCCGTTCCCGATGCTTATCAGCACCTGGTCGCCTGAATATGTATAGACTGTTTCGAAGCCGTGTATAAGGCTGCCGGCCAGCAAGGTAAAGGGAGAAGTGATCTGCCTGTAGCTATAATCCTCCTGCAGCCGGAACAGCCCTATCCTGTTATAGGAAACGTACCATATATTCCCGACAGAGTCCTCCGTGAGGTAAGTAATACCCTTTACCGGGGAAACAAGCTGGTTGAAGTAGGCAGACTTCCGGAAACTATCACTTTCGGGCACATATTCATAAATTGAAGTTGTATCACCGGTAAATATGATCCTGTCCTTTATCCTGAAGACGTTAAGGGTGTAATTGGTAGGCA
>JALONU010000134.1 GCA_025454775.1 Bacteroidales bacterium
GTTGCCGGCGCCATGATTGGCTCCGGCATTTTTATTGTAAGCGCCGACATCGCAAGAAGTGTCGGATCACCGGGCTGGCTGATGGTCGTCTGGCTGATTACCGGCCTTATCACCGTCATCGGTGCAATAAGCTACGGCGAGCTCGCTTCGATGATGCCTCACGTGGGAGGCCAGTATGTTTATCTTAAGGAGGCTTATCACCCGCTGGTCGGATTTCTCTTCGGATGGACAACTTTCCTGGTGATCCAGTGCGGCTCGATAGCAGCAGTGGCCGTGGCATTTGCAAAATTCAGCGGAGTCCTCATCCCCTGGATATCGGAGAGAAATATAATGGCCGAGATCGGACCCCTGAAGATTAACAGCACCATGCTCGTGGCTATAGCAATGATCATCTTCCTGACATGGCTCAATACAAGGGGTATCGTTACAGGAAAAACGGTTCAGAACATCTTTTCCTCAACAAAGATTTTATCACTGCTGGGGGTAATAGCGATCGGTTTTTTCGCAACAAAGGCTCTCGGTTCATGGGAGATCAACAAGGAGGTCTTCTGGCAGGCAAGCCAGATAGGCTCTGGCAACAAGGCCTTTCCTATAGCCGGCTTTGCAGTCGTTGCTGCAATTGGTACAGCCCTTGTCGGCTCGCTCTTTTCATCTGATGCATGGTACAATATAACCTACATATCGGGCGAAGTCATCAATCCCAAACGAAATGTTCCGCTTAGCCTTCTGTTCGGAACTGCCATTGTTTCAGTTATCTACCTCTTTGTAAATTTTGTCTATATAAAGATCCTGCCTCTGCACGGTTCTCCCGACGGAACCGATGTGCTGAGCAGGGGAATACAGTTCGCTACGGACGACCGTGTAGCGACCTCAGCCATGAGCGTTGTTTTCGGCGATGCGGCTGCAGTTATAATGGCGGTATTTATTATGATAAGCACCTTCGGCTGCAACCACAGCCTGGTGCTGGCAGCTCCGCGGGTCTATTATGCAATGGCAAAGGACGGCCTCTTCTTCAGGAAGGTGGGTGAGATCAATAAATTCGGGGTGCCGGGATTCGCGATCGTCATCCAGGGAATATGGGCTGTTCTGCTGTGCCTCTCCGGAACCTACAGCGACCTTCTCGATTATGTGATCTTTGCAGTCCTGCTGTTCTTCACGATCACGATCCTGGCAATATTCGTCCTGCGCAGGAAAAGACCCGATATCCCCCGCCCATACAAAGCTTTCGGCTACCCGTTGGTGCCGGCGATCTATATCCTGACCACCACACTTATCATGGTAATACTTCTCATCTACAAACCTGCATATACATTCCCCGGACTCATTATCGTGATCCTGGGTATACCGGTTTATTTTATATGGCGCAGGAAGAACAAAAGCAGAGGTATAACAGAGTCGTCACTGGATAAGGAGACAGATTGACATTCAGGATTATGGCCTGAATTTTGCTGATATTCAAATATTAGCTAACTTTTCGCGACAAAACCTGTCCGAATCAGGCTTATTATTATGAAAAAGATGAACCGTATATGGCATCTGCATCTTCATGCGGTGATTCTTGTCTTTCCTTTATTGTTCTCCGCATGTGAAGGAACTCCTGAAGGACTCCTTGATCCTGATACAGCAGGAGTATGGACACTATATAACTCTGAAAATTCCGGACTGCCCGGAAATTCAGTAGCCGGCCTTGCTGCCGACCAGGAAGGCAATCTCTGGATAGCATGTCCGGGAAACGGAATCGCAAAACTATCGGGTAAAAGCTGGATAACTTTCAATACTTCAAACAGCGGGCTCCTGAGCAATGATGTAACCGCAATTGAAACTGCAGATAACGGGAAGATAGTTGTAGGTACAAAGAACGGGATATCCATATACAACCCGTCCGGCACCTGGTCGTCATATGTCGACCCACTGGTCACCGTGATGGAGGTAAACAGTGTCGCCTCGACGTCCGACGGGAGTATCTGGATAGGCACATATAATGAAGGGCTTTATATCAAGGACGAAACCATTGTTTCACACACGAACACAGGGACCACTGTTTATGCATTTGAGGAAGATAACCGCGGAGATATATGGGTAGGAGCTAGCAGCGGTCTACTCAGATGGAACGGCACTGCATGGACTAACGTTTCCATTGCTGAAAAACTGCCTGCAGGATCTGTAACCTCCCTTCTCAACGATACAAGGTCGAGATTATGGTTTGGTATTTACAACAGCGACAAGGTTTGGTGGAGGGACAATACAGGTGTGCATCCTCTTTCACTTATGACCGGTCTTGCAGGCAACGACATCCGCGACATATGTGAAGACAGCAAGGGCGATATCTGGTTTGCGACTTACGGGGCAGGGCTGGTGAGATACGACGGAGTAGTTCCCTGGCCTTATAAGAACTGGATCACCGACCCGGCAAACAGCATCCCTGAGAACAATATTAACTGCGTTGTCAGGGATAAAAATGGCACAATGTGGTTCGGGCTTGCAACCAAAGGTCTTCTTAAATATACCCTCCCCATCGAATAGCTATGGGTAAATTGAACTGTACTTACATAGCCGTGTTGTTTCTGTCTTTCACGGGACTGGTACCGGTCAGAGGACAGACCTCTGTTCCCAGGGACAGGTACACACTTCTGACAATGCCATATAACCAGCGCCAGACGACTTTATATAAAGGTCAGATCCAGGCAAATGCAGGTTATAAGTTCGCGATAAGATCGAGGAAATTCGACAAGGAGGGAAAGCTGATCATTCTTAAAGATGCCGGAACCGCTTCAGTTTATCACTATTATCTCTTTGAGCTCAGGTACGGAGTGACAGACTTCCTGGAATTGTCGGCACAAACCAATTATATGAAGAGAGGCATTCGATCGGTGACGGAAAATGTAATCTCTACTTCTGCCGAAGCTGTTAATGTTAACAAGGTTACCGAGACAAAAGGACCGGGAGACATACTCCTGCTTGCTTCCCTGAGGCTTCCCATTGAGTTCAGGCACTTTGATGCACGGATAACAGGAGGAGCCTATGTTCCTTCCGCAAAATACGAGCCTGAGAAGCCCGCACATAAGGTATCTTCACTGTCAACAGCCAATACTCTCACAATCGACTACCAGTATAAGAACAGGAACGGTTATGGCGTGCCTGTCTGGCTTCTCTCCTGTGGAGCAAAAGTAAGCCTGTCGCGCTATTCGCTTGAAGCCGGTTTCACATACAGGAAACCTGTGGGCCAGGGAGAAAGCATACGATGGGATGAGGAGCTTACAGTGGACAAGACTTTTGCGTATTCAAGCACTTCTTTCGGGTACCTTCTCAACAGTTCATATGATCTCAGCGCTTCACTTCACTACCAGGCAACAGGCTGGTTCAATATTTCGCTGAACACATCCTGGTTCCGGTCAGAGGGGGGATGGACAGAATACTGGGGAAATAAGTATTTGAACAGGCCGGAGTCGCTCCTTACTATCGAACCCATGCTTGAAATACAGATATCTCCCTCGCTGACGATCTATGAGGTTACGGGATTTCCTGTAACAGGCAGCAATTCAGACGGGCCTTTCTACATTTTCATTACCTTGAGTTACAATTCTTTCCCCTTCTTCAGATAGCCCGCCGGAAATGAAGAGACTGTTTCTCATAATTGCCCTTTCATCTGTCGCAGCTTCAGCCGGTGCACAGATGGAAAGGATCATTCAGCCTTCCGACCTGAAGCAGCAGACCATAATCAATGAACCGGTAACACTCAGAAAAGGATTCCTGAGAGCCGGGATCTCAATGAGCTACACAGTCAGGGACAAGTACTTTAACTCTTCAGCATCAAGGGAATACAGACCTGCAAGCATATGGGGGACGTCATTTGACTATAACCTCAACCTGCATTATGGTTTGTCGGAAAGGCTGGAGGTCGATTTTATTGTACCTCTCGTGAACAACAGGAATGAAGGAACCGTGACCACAATCCAGCCGGTGGTCAATACTGCAGTTACGAAGAAGACGGTTCAGCGGTCAGCAGGTATCGGCGACTGCAGGCTCACCCTTCTTTACCAGGTTATCCCTGAAAAGGAAAGCCGCTTTTCGCTGACACTTTCGGGCGACCTTCTTGCACCGACCGGTAAGAAGGACGTAAGCGGGATAAAGGATCTTAACAATTACAACCTCCCCACGGGTGAAGGTAACTTCAGGGCAGGAGCCGGATTGTTCTTCAGGAAGATTTTGTATCCCTATTCTTTTTCAGGGGCGATAGGATACTTCTACAATTTCAGCGGGAACAAACTGATTGATCCCCAGGATACCAAAAGCACCGGATTCAAGCCCGGTAACATTTTTGATGCTAATGCAGGCTTCAGCCTTCACCTCAACGAGTGGATAGCCCTTTCCAATGAGATAGGATATTTCAACCAGGCGAAGGGTACGCAGGAGTACCTCGTTGCAAGAAGCATAGACAGTCGCTGGAACCTGGATTATACCCCCAGACTCGTTTTCCAGATAAGACGTTTCAGGATTACACAATTAGTTTCCATACCACTCTTCGGCAGGAATATGGATGCTGACCCTGAATACTCGATGTCGGTGCAATACACATTCTAGGACCTTAAGGATGGCAGAAAGTGAGATAAACTGCGAAATAATGATCCGCCGGAAAATTTTTGTGCAGATCCTTGCCGCAGGCCTTATCCTGCTGGCAGCATGCGCAACCCCGTCGATGCTTGTTACCAGGGAACAGAGCCTGGGCGACAGATATTTCAACGCTCATGAATATGCAGAAGCGGCAAAGCATTATAAAATGATGCTGGAGTCGAGCAGAAAACTCGGCATATACCGCAACCTCTCGATGGAGTCAGCTGTAAACAGGAAGATTGCAAACTGCCATGAAATGACCGGAGATTACGGAAATGCACTACTGCACGTAAGGGAAGCGATGAGGCTCGACTCGGCCGATAATAATCTCCGCGGCAGGATAGAAGACTACAGGCATGAGGGAAAGATCCTGATATACATGGGATCTTACCAAAAAGGGATCAGGGCAGTGGAGAGATCCCTCGAACTGAGCGAAGGAATGGAACAAAGCCTGAAGAATGTGAACAGGCTGGTGATTGCTGACAACAACCTGGTTCTCGGGCAGTTGTACTCTGTCATGGGAAAGATGGACAAAGCCCTGGAAAATACAGGTAAGGCTCTTTCAATTTTCAGGCAGGCAGGAGACCGTGAGGGTGAAATGGAGGCTTTGCTGACCCTGGGAACTATTTACACTGACCTGGGTGACCTTGTCGCCGCCAGGATATTTACTGACCAGTCAGCGGGGATGGCGGAAAGTCTAAAAATGGGGAATTCAAGGCAGAACCAGCTTCTTTCGTCAATAAGTTTATCGCTGGGAAGGTACGAAGATGCACTCAGGTACCAGGAGAATGCCCTGCGGGAAGCATCGAAATACAGGATAACAGGTCAGATAATCTGGGCCAATATCGGGATGGGCGATATCTACCGTGAGCTGGGTGATGCAGGTAAAGCTGAGAAATATTACTCGGCAGCACGAGTAATAAAAGACACAGCGAACTTCAGAGCAGAAAGCATGCAGGCTTCCATAGACCTCAGGTCGGGAAATATTACCCGGGCCAGTGAATATTACCTGGGTGAAGGATCGAATACAGGTGCGGCAGTTTCACTTCTGCGACTTTCGCAAATGCTGATGCTCAACGACAAAACCGACAGCGCCATGGTCACACTGAGCCAGGCAGGGGAAATATTCCGTCAGTCGGAAAACCTGAGGGGGATTGCGAATGTTCAGCTGCTGAAAGGAACCATACTTACCGAAAGGAAAGATAATAACGGTGCTCTACCACTACTTGACTCTGCCGCCAGGGCAGCCGATTTCCCGGAAACAGTCTGGCAGGCATTGTACCAGAAGGGGAGGTTGCTCGAGAATCTCGGTGATGAACGGAAAGCAATAGAATCGTACAGAAAATCCGTTTCGGTGATCGAAAAGATCAGGGGAGGTCTGGTTACAGATGAATTCAGGAGTATCTATTTTGACAGCAAGAGACAGGTGTACGACAGGCTTATAAACCTGCTGATAGAAGCCGACTCGGCAGTTGAAGCCCTGCAGGTCTCGGAAAGGGCGAGAGCAAGGGCATTTTACGATATTCTTTCCGTCAGGAAGATTAACTTCAGGGGATCTGAAGGAGGAGACCTTATTGCGATGGAGCAGGAAAAGCGAATGGAAATGCAGAAGCTTTACAGGCTTCTCAGGCATGGAGAAGACCTGGACAGTGATTACCGGGAAACGACTTCGGCTGACGTAAAACAGATAAGGAGCGCTCTTTCGGTGGTTATCAAGGAGTACGAGGAGATTGTTAAAGTACTGAAAGTCAATAACCCGTCTTATGCAGAAATAGTCTCTGCGGAGCCTGTCAGACTCACCGATATCCAATCGAGGCTGGATATGGAAACGGCTGTCCTCGAATACTGGGTGAGCGGCCATGACCTAACAGTCTGGATGATATCCCATACAGAAGCGGGGTCGTACAGGTCGGTAATCAGTGACAAAGACCTCAACTCGGCAGTGGAAAGGGCCAGGCATGCAATTGAGTCGAACGATAATGAGAAATCTGAAAAGGAGCTGAAAATACTTTATAACCATCTGATCGCCCCGGTTGAAGATAAGCTGGCCTCTTTCAGCAAGCTGATCATAATTCCAAACCAGTCACTGCATTTCATTCCTTTCCAGGCGCTTCTGAACGCAAATGGCAGATTCCTTGTTGAAGATTTCAGCATTTCCTACGCTCCATCCGCAAGCGTTTTTATAATATGCAGCGACAGGATGGTGAAATCAGGTTCGAAGTTCCTGGGGATGGCCCTCTCGGATGTGGAAGTGGGCAGTAATCCGGGTCTGCCCGGAACTGAGGACGAGCTGAAAAAGATACTGCCTCTCTTCCCGGATAATGTGTCGGCTTTTGGTCCTCAGTGCACTGAGTCTTTTGCCAGGAAGAACGCCGGCAACTGCAACTTCCTTCATTTCGCAACCCATGGCAGTTACAACTACAGGCAGCCTCTCTATTCTTACCTGCTCTTTCCTCCGGAACAGGAAAACGACGGACACCTGAATGTATTCGAGGTATTCGAGATGAACCTTAACTGCAGGCTGGTGACACTCAGTGCATGCGAGACAGGTCTTGGCAACATCAGCAGCGGAGACGAGCTCACTGGACTGAGCAGGGCCTTTCTGTTTGCAGGTTCTTCATCGGTGATCGTAAGCCTCTGGTCGGTGGCGGATTATCCCACTGCTCTTCTGATGCTCAATTTCTACACTTACCTGAAGGACCATACAATGCAGGATGCACTGACACTGGCACAGAGGGATGTCCTTAAGGAATATCCGCAACCCGGCTACTGGGCTCCTTTTATACTTATCGGGAACGGGAATCTCAGCTCCGAATGACCGGGTTATAGGAAGGAAGTTGCCGAAATTGATTATTTTCCCGCAAAAAAAGAACTCATCGCTTTGATGTTACCTGGGGATTTTATCGAAAGGATCCGTTTTCAGCCTTATCTCGATCAGGACGTCCTGATAAAGGCATTGGAGGAACCTGCACCTGTTTCGGTACGTATCAATACCGGGAAATGGTCACATATCCCTGCAGGAGCAGAGCCAATACCCTGGTGCGTAAACGGGTACTATCTTAATGAAAGGCCTTCCTACACTCTTGATCCGCTGTTTCATGCAGGATGCTATTATCCGCAGGAAGCCTCGGGCATGTTCCTTGAGCAGGTATTCCGGCAGCTTTTCCGTGGTGAAGAATTTACCAGGGCGCTTGATCTCTGCGGGGCTCCCGGTGGTAAAAGCACTCATCTATCCACACTGATCGGGGGTAATGGATTCCTGGTTGCCAATGAAGTTATACGGCAGAGGGCTTTGATCCTTGCAGAAAATATTACAAAATGGGGATTGGCGAATTCCATGGTCACACAGAATGACCCGGCAGCCTTTGGGGCCCTTCCCGGATTCTTTGACCTGATGCTTGTGGATGCTCCTTGCTCGGGGGAGGGGATGTTCCGCGACCAGGTTGCCAGGGATCAATGGTCGGCTGACAATGCCAGGTTGTGCTCTGAACGACAAAGACGGATACTGACCGATGCATGGCCTGCACTTAAGAAGAACGGGATCCTCGTTTACAGCACCTGTACCTTCAACCCTTCAGAAAATGAAGAAAATGTTAAATGGCTTGTTTCTGAAAGGGATGCAGAGACCCTGAAGATTGATATCTCAGGTTTCGAAGGGATTAAGGAAATCATTCACGAAGGAATTTACGGATACGGTTTCCATCCCGGCAGGATCAGGGGTCCATTATGACCCGGGCAG
>JALONU010000135.1 GCA_025454775.1 Bacteroidales bacterium
TCTCCTTTCAGGTTTGTGCGGAACACTGAAATCGCAGGATGAAATCCCTCTCAACTGGGATTACAGCGGTCTTTCCTTCAGACAGCTTGCTGCGAAGATTGACAGTATCCACAAAATCAGGATCTTCTATAGGGACGAATGGGTGAAAGATCTGGACCCGGGAGCCGCCAGCGGGGCCGGTACACTCAGGGTATTGCTTGACAGGCTCTTTGAGGGAAAATCCTTGTTTTATTTTACCGACAAGACAGGTAATATTGTGATAACCAGGGATTTTGCTGTAAAGACAGACTACAGCAGGCTCCGGGAAGATGAAAAATACCTCCCGCCGACCGATTATTTTGAGGACCAGGACCGTAAAACAACAGGCAACCTGCCGGTCGATATCGGCAATCCATCAGACAGGAACAAGCCCGGAAACGTTATGATCTCAGGTTATGTCACCGACAGGGACACCAGGGAGCCTGTCGCCGGAGCGACGATCTATAATCCGAGGCTCATGTCCGGGACCGTGACAAATGAATTCGGGTATTACAGTATCCAGATGCCAAGGGGAACCTGGCTGCTGCAGTTCTCCTTTATCGGTATGAAGGAAAGGCAGATAAATATAAACCTGTATGGACCGGGAGAACTAAATGTGGAAATGAATTCTGTCCTGATCCCCCTGAAGGAAACGGTAATCTCTGCACAGAAAAGCCTTCTTCTCCAAAGTTATGAAACCGGTGTCGAAAGGGTTAACATGACATCCTTCAGGCTTCTGCCAGCTACGATGGGAGAGTCGGATATCATTAAAAGCATGCTCCTGATCCCGGGGATACAATCAATGGGAGAGGGCTCATCGGGATTTCATGTCAGGGGTGGGTCATCGGACCAGAACCTTATCCTTCTTTACGGAGCACCTGTCTACAATTCATCCCACTTCTTTGGTTTTTTCTCAGCAGTAAATTCCGACATAATAAAGGACGTAACCCTGTACAAGGGAGGGATGCCTTCAAAATTCGGCGGCCGTGCATCTTCAGTGCTCGACATCAGCACTGCAGAGGGAAACAGGCAGGAGTTCAGGGGTAATGCTGGTATTAGCCCTGTAACTGCGCATCTTATGGTTGAAGGCCCGCTCATTAAGGATAAGCTGACATATATCGCCTGCGGAAGAACTACCTACTCAAACTGGATCCTCGACGCCGTCGACAACAGGATGCTTAACAACAGCAGGGCATCTTTCATGGATTTAAACGGAAAGCTTACATGGGATTACGGCAAAAACGACAAGCTCGATCTGTCCGGTTACCTGAGCAATGATGCCTTCAGGTTCTGGTCCGATACTCTATACAGTTATCAGAACTCAATCGTGTCCCTCCGCTGGCGCCACTTTTTCAACAGCAGGTTCTTTTCAACGGTGTCGGTCAACAACAGCAGCTACAGTTACAATGTTTCGGGCATGCAGCCTGCCGAAGAAGCTTTTAAGCTGTCGCACACGATCAACAGCACCGGGCTGAAGGCCGACTTTAACTGGTACGAGGGCAGGAATGAAGTCAACTACGGCATCGAGCTGACCCGCTATGCTGTTATGCCCGGAAGTTATTATCCTGCAGGAGATTCATCCCTTATTGTGGAAAACATAATCGAAAAGGAAAGAGCCCTGGAGGGGGCTCTGTACCTGGAGGATAAATTTGTTCTTACCGATTATCTTTCCGTAAATGCAGGGCTAAGGTTATCATCCTGGTTCGCATTCGGTCCTAACACATTCCTGGAATATGATCCGGAATATTCAAGAAGAAGCTCAACAGTGACAGACACTCTTTATTTCAGTTCACTTTACCGGACTTACCTTGGACCGGAATTCAGGGTGTCGGTGAATTTCAGGACATCGCAAAAAAGTTCATTCAAGCTGAACTACAACAGGACAAGACAAAACCTGCATCTGCTCTCGAATACCACCTCAATTTCACCAACCGACACCTGGAAGCTAAGCGATTTTTACTTCAAGCCGCAGATAGGAGACCAGTTCTCAGCAGGATTCTACAGGATGTTCTCGGGGAACAAGATTGAAGGTTCTGCAGAAGCCTATTTCAAGACGATCAGGAACATGGTCGAATTCAAGTCGGGAACCGACCTTGTGATGAATGACAATATCGAGACCGACCTGGTCAATGTCCGGGGAAGGGCTTACGGAATTGAATTACTGATGAAAAAGAATGCCGGTCGCATCAGGTGGAGCCTGGGATATACATATTCCAGGACCTTCCTGCAGAGCACGGGCAGGTTCAGCGATGAGACTATAAACGGGGGCGAATGGTTCCCGGCAGATTACGACAAGCCGCACGACCTGATAGCTACATGCAATTACTTGTTCTCCAGACGGTTCAGCTTCTCATCTAACTTTACATACAGCACGGGAAGGCCTGTAACCTACCCGGTTTCATCATACCACCTGGGTGATCTCCTGCTTACACAGTATTCAAAGAGAAATGAATACAGAATTCCCGATTATATGAGGCTTGACATATCACTCAGGTTCAGCGGCAACCTGAAATCAAAAAAAATAGCTCATCCGCACTGGATATTCTCGGTATATAACCTCCTGGGCCGGAAGAATGTATACTCTGTTTATTTCAGGAGCGAGAACGAGAGAATAGCAGGCTACAAGCTCTCGGTATTTGGAAGGGCCATCCCGTCGCTGAGCTTTAATTTCGATTTTTGAAACGATGCGAAAATTAAGATACTTTATATTATCAATATTGCTAATTTCCGCAGGGGGCTGCATAACGAAATTCATACCCGAAACCAGCAGTGACAGCAGTAATCTGGTCGTTGAAGGATTGATAACAGATCAGCCTGGTACCTGCACTGTAAAGCTTTCGAAAACTGTTCCGCTCGACGAAAGGTACAGTATAAGGCCCCTGCGAGGATGTTCCGTGTCCATCCTTGATGACGAAGGCAATGTATTTCGCCTTGAAGAGATCCAGCCGGGAACTTATATTACTGATTCTGCTGAATTCCTCGGTGTCGTAGGCCGCAGATACCAGCTTAACGCTGTAGTATATGACCAGGAACTTTCCGGTACCTACGAGTCAGTGCCTGTGGAGATGAAAGCGGTTCCCCCGATCGACAGCCTGTACTTCGATAAGGTCACCCTGAAACTCCGTCCCGACAACCTGCCTTTGGCCCAGGGATGCCAGATCTGGCTCGACACCCACGATCCTGAGGAGAAATGCAAATTTTACCGTTGGACCTTCACCGAGACCTGGGAGATCCTGATTCCTTACCCTGTTGAGAACTACAGATGCTGGGCTACTGAGAATTCAGGGACTATAAAGATCAAAACCACAACATCGATAGCTGAGGATCGTGTCAGCAGTTTTCCTCTCCATTTCGTGTCGAACGAAACTGACAGGCTCGACAACAGGTACAGCCTGCACGTCAGTCAATATTCTCTCAGCGAGGATGAATTTGATTACTGGTCGCGCCTGAAAAGCATTTCCGAGGAAACAGGAAGCCTTTATGACATCACTCCTGCTACAATAACCGGGAACATGTATAAGGCAGATGATCCCTATGTGCAGGTGCTTGGTTTTTTCAGCGTTTCATCGGTTAAAACAAAAAGGATCTTCATTGAGGAAGATTTTGCAGGTATAGTAAACCTGTATGCCAAATGCATCACCGATACAGCATATACAGATTCGATCCCGGGTCTTAACAGTATCGTCTGGCTGCTGTTCAGAAATGATTATGCTATTCCCCCTCAGAAATATCTCACATCGATAAAGCGATGTGCCGACTGTACAACCAGGGGAACAAATGTTGAACCCGTATGGTGGAGGGAAGATGAGGACTAAAAATCATATTACTGCTTCTGCACAGGCAGGAAGGATACTTCTCCTGTCCCTATTATACCTTTTCTTTCTTAATGCTGAAAAATCTCCAGGTCAGGTAAATACAGACAAGCTGGCAGAGATTGAAAACAAGTTCACAACGTATTGCAGGGCAGTCCCGCGCGAAGAAGTATACCTCCATACCGACAGGGAAGAATACATTGCAGGTGAAGACCTCTGGCTGAAAGCTTATGTAACCGACAGGCAGACAGGAAAACCTTCGCCTTACAGCCGGATCGTCTACCTTGAACTTTTCAACGCCGACAACCAACCGGTGGCATCAAGGCGTTTGCAGACCTTAGGAGGCAGCGGGCCGGGTCATATAAGCCTTCCTGATACCCTCACTTCAGGAAGTTACACTCTCAGGGCATACACAAACTGGATGAAGAATTTCTTTCCATCGAACTGTTTCATTAAGAAAATAAATATCTTCAATGCCCTTAGAACAGGCAGCTTCATGGTGGGAGGCGAAGTGTCTGCTGTTCTGTCTGAAGATCAGGGAGAAGCAAAAAGGGATGACAGGAAGGACATCCTTGACGTTACTGTAAAAAGGAGCACAGGGAGTGGCAGGATAATATCGGTTTCAGCTGACAGTGATTACACACTCAACAACGGTAGCGTTTGTTATGTGATTATACAGACCCGCGGAAATATCAATTTTTCCGGTACTATAAGGTTATCGGGCGATACAGCTGATATCCGGGTTGCCGGTGGAGAACTTGATCCTGGAATAAATCAGGTAACATTATTCAATTCTTCCGGCTCTCCGGTAGCAGAGAAATATATATTTACTCCTTCGGGAGTCAGAGGCGAAACACCGATAAGCATTTCGGGAGGGCCGGGAGCCAGGGAACATGTTTCCCTTGGGGGTCTGTTTTCGACAGGAAACAGCCAGGGTGAGGATCTTTCAGGACTAAGCATTTCCGTCTCCCCGGTAAGGTCGTTCAGCGACCAGGGGATCGCAGATTATATGGTTTTCGGAAGCGAATTTGGTATCCTGCCCCGGCAGCTAATGTCCAGGCCAAAGGATGAAATACCTGAATCCGAGATGGATGATTTTCTGAAGTCTGTCAGGAGCAGCTGGATAAACTGGGACCAGATAATGTCCGGCGAGATCCCGCCGCCTGTCTTTGACTTTGAAAAAGAGAATCACTTCATCTACGGCAAAATAGTCAGCAGCGGATCAGGAACTCCGGTGCCTGATCATTACGTCTTTATGTCGAAACCGGGCAAGACCCCCTCATTCCAGTATGCAAGATCCGATTCCAGCGGTTTTTTCAGCCTTAATCTGCCAATGTCAGGGGGTGTGCAGGACATCATCATACAGCCTGAGCAGACCGGGCAGGATAACCGGATAAGCCTCATTTCCGCCTTTTCAGATTTTATACCCGCGGAAGGCGGCAGAAAAGTCACTGTCGACAGTCTGCCGGAACAGATAAGGGAATGGAGTACAAATTTCCAGGTCAGGAAGATCTACGGTATTGCATCAACATCAGACTCTGCTTCGGATGAAATCATGATAAAGCCGTTGCTGAGGTTTTATGGAAAACCAGATGCCTCGGTCAATATGGATGACTTTATAAAGCTTCCGGTAATGCAGGAAGTATTCTTCGAATTGCTGCCGGGTGTTATGCTCAGGGAGAGGAAATCTTCGTTTGAAGTTACGATTTACGACCTTGCGGAAACCAACATGGACATCAGGCAGCCCGGAATCCTTATCGACGGGGTAATTGTTTCCGATGCTTCAGTCCTGGCAGGCCTCGATCCTGATGTTGTGGAAAGGATCGAAGTCGTTAAGGAACCTTATATGGTCGGCAGCTATATCTTTTATGGAATAGTAAGCATCATTACAAGGAAGGGAGACTTCAGCAGCGTGAACCTGCCTGATTATGCCGTCAGGCTGCTTTACGGGATAACCAGCCGCGTACCTTCTTTCATCGCCCCGGAATATTCATCGCGGGAGCTTAAGGAAAGCTCAATCCCCGATTTCAGAAACACGCTTTACTGGAATCCTTCCCTTAAGCCAGGTGATGATGGACAAATTAGGACAGGATTCTGGACATCTGATTATCCCTCTGATTATATTATAAATATACAGGGTACTGACAAGGAGGGTAGACCACTCTCAATCCGTCAGCCATTCGGGCAGGAGAATTAAAAGAAAAGTGATTTCCGGGTTTTGCATTTTTTTCTTATATTTCTCTTTTAACTTTTTAACCTAACCTCTCATGAAAACCATATCCTGTTATTCAATCAGGATGCTGTTACCGGCATTCCTGGTATTCTTTTCTGTTTCAACCGGTATTTCTTCTGCACAGAAACCTGACATTACACCATTCATCGGGCAGTGGACCATCGATATTCAGGGTGGTTCGGTGGGCTGGATCGAGGTCAGGCAGGAGGAAAACTACATTAACGGAGACATTCTATGGGGAGGAGGAAGCGTGCTTCCTGTATCCAACATCTTCTCGGCAGGAAATAACCTGCTGATAATTCAAAGGTCATCAAATGTTGTACGCAAACGCGATCAGAGCAACAACCCGGTACTTACAATGATTGTGACCGACTGGCTGGAGATCTCACGCGAAGGGAACGACCGTATCAATGGACTGCTTCTCCGTCCGCGCAGGAACGGAGTTGGAGTGGACACAACACGGTTTAAAGGTGCCAGGCTTCCGCAGGTACCTCCTGCTCCCGACATGAACACGCTTAAGTTCGGCAAGCCTGTTACCCTGTTCAACGGGAAGGACCTTACAGGATGGACATTGATCAATCCCGGTCAGGCCAACGGCTTCAAGGTTGTCGACGGAACCCTTGTCAACGATCCGGTGCAGACTGAGGGCGCTCCTCACAAAAGCTATGGCAACCTGAGGACCGAAAAGACTTTTGAGGATTTCAACCTGAAGCTTGAAGTGAACTGTCCTGCCGGCAGCAACAGCGGTGTATACCTGAGAGGCATGTACGAGATCCAGGTTTCCGATTCGTACGGGAAAGCCCTCGATCCGCATAATATGGGAGCCCTTTACAGCAGGATCAAACCCTCTGTAAACGCCGAAAAAGAGGCAGGGACATGGCAGACCCTCGATATTACACTGTGCAACCGGCACCTGACAGTAATTCTGAATGGGGTGAAGATCATCGACAACCAGCCGGTTTATGGTCCTACGGGAGGTGCTATCCAGTCCGATGTCTTTTCACCGGGCCCAATTTACCTCCAGGGTGATCATGGCAAGGTTGCTTACCGGAACATTGTCCTGACACCGATTGCAAAATAATTACCGTAATGAAAAGGAATTCCTCAGTGAAGAGCAGCCGCAGGGAGTTCGTAAAAAGATCCACTGCCGCCATAGCAGGATTTACGATCCTGCCGGGACATGCAATGCCGGGATTCGGGCATATTCAGCCCAGTGATAAACTCAACATTGCCGGGGTCGGCATTGGCGGAATGGGCAGGAACAACCTGGCTAATGTTGCAAAAACGGAGAATATCGTTGCCCTTTGCGATGTAGACTGGAGGGAACAAACTGCCAGGGTGTTCAAATCTTACCCGGGTGCAAAGCAGTACAAGGATTACAGGGTGATGCTCGACAGCCAGAAGGAAATAGATGCCGTTATAGTAGCCACTTCCGACCACACACATGCGGTGATAAGCCTCGAAGCCATGAAGCGTAAGAAGCATGTGTTCACCCAGAAACCGCTTACACATACAGTGCGTGAAGCAAGGGTGCTCAATGAAGCAGCAAAAAAATATAAGGTAGCCACCCAGATGGGAAACCAGGGACAGGCCTCAGACGGCCCCCGGCGGCTCAGGGAAATGATCTGGGACGGAGTGATCGGCCCGGTGAGGGAAGTCCACGTGTGGACCGACAGGCCTAACAGGGGCCTTCTCGGAACCTACTGGCCGCAGGGTGTTCCAAGACCGTCGGAGACACCTCCGACACCCTCAGAGCTTGACTGGGACCTTTTCGTCGGTCCTGCTCCCATGAGACCTTACCATCCCTCTTATCATCCATTCAACTGGAGGGGCTGGTGGGATTTCGGTACCGGTGCTCTGGGCGACATTGGCTGTCATTCTCTCGACCCTGTTTTCAGGGCCCTGAAGCTTCAATACCCTGTAAGCGTTCAGGCTGTCTCATCGCTTGTTAACGAAGAATCGTATCCGCTGTCTTCAATGGTGAAGTACGAATTCCCTGCCAGGGAAAACATGCCTCCCCTGACCCTGACATGGTACGATGGCGGTATGAGGCCTATGAGGATCCCCGAGATGGAAGACGGGATGGAGATGGGCGCAGGAGCCTTATATCCCTTCGTCTCCGGGGCACGAGCAGGAATGGCTGGATGCCTGCAGGGGAGGAAAACCTGCAGGATCAGATTTTGAATGGGCCGGCCCGCTTACGGAGACAGTGCTGCTGGGGAACATCGCTATCAGGAAGGAACTCAGGGAGATACTCAACGGGAAGCTGCTGAGGTTCGATCCTGAAAAATTCTGTTTCCCCGGTGTTCCTGAAGCGGATAAATTCCTGCATACTCAGTACCGGGAGGGATGGGGATTATAGGATTGCTTCTCCCGCCTGAAGCGGGATCGCAATGACGGTAGTCAGCCAGGATCCCCTCCTGGTAGATCGGAACGAAGTGGAGATTCCGCGATAGCGGAAGCTTGTCCCGCGAAGCTTCGGCGTAGCGGGAGGTTAGGGGTGGGTTTTAAAGATTGCTTCGTCCCCTCGCTTGAGGCGAGGGTCCTCGCAATGACAGTAATATAAATATATTATGTATTATGAAAAACAAATCCAGATCAACACGCCGTGAATTCATAGCAAAAACCGGTTTGCTTACAGCAGGCATGGCCCTTGGTGCAACATCTCTGAAAGCCTCTGGCTACAGACGGGTGATCGGTGCCAATGAAAAAATAAACCTGGGATTCATTGGCATCGGGAACCGCGGATCTCAGTTACTCGGACTTTTCATGAGGCATCCTGATGCAAGGATCGCTGCATTTTCCGACACCTACGGTCCATACATGCTTCGCGACCGGGGTCGTGTGGATGAGAGATGGCTTAAAAACCTCGGTGGACAGATCCCGAAGATGGGAGAAAGCTTCCCGGAAAAAGTGGAACACTACCCCGACTTCCGTAATCTGCTGGAAAATAAGGATATTGATGCTGTCGTCATTGCGACTCCCGACCACTGGCACGCCATTCAGATGATAGGCGCCGTAAGCGCGGGCAAGGATGTATATGTTGAAAAGCCTCTCACCATAACGATCAGGGAAGGAAGGGCAATGGTGAACGCGCAGAAAGCTTCGGGCCGCGTGGTGACCGTCGGACTGAACAGGCGCGGAGCACCTGTATACCAGAAACTTGCAAAGGAAGTGCCATCCGGAAAAATAGGCAGGGTCTCCGTGGGAAAGGCCTTCAGGATCAACAACATGTTTCCCGACGGAATAGGAAAGATGAAACCCGAGGATCCTCCGAAGGACTTCAACTGGGACATGTGGCTCGGTCCGCGCGCATACAGACCCTACCAGTATAATATATGCCCTTACAATTTCAGGTGGTGGAGCGACTATTCCTCGCAGATGGGCAACTGGGGCGTTCACTATATGGATGTTATCAGGTGGATGATGGGAGAGACTGCACCGGTAGCCATCAGTTCCGTAGGAGGCAAATACGTTGTGAACGACGATCGCACCATCCCCGACACCATGGACGTGGTTTTTGAGTTCGCCTCAGGTGCTCTTATCACTTTCAGTATTTATGAAGCCAGCAGCGGAGGGCTCTTTCAATACGGAGAAGTCGAGCTGAGAGGAACACTGGGAACTCTTAATGCCAACGAAAGCGGTTACAGGATCACTCCGGCACGTAACGGCCAGTTCCAGGATTATAAACACGAGCTGAAAGCAGATGAATTCACCGTTAAGGATACACTGCTCCCCGACGGCAGCAGCGGCGACAGCACGGGCAATCTTGTCAGGAACTTCCTCGACTGCGTGAAATCGAGGCAGACCCCGTGGTGCACAATCGAGGAAGGACACAGGTCTACCAGCTTTGCTCACCTGGCTAACATTGCCCTTGCTACGAAAGAACGTCTTCAGTGGGATGCTGAGAAGGAAATTTTCACCAACAGTAGTGCAGCAAACAAGCTCCTTCACTACGAATACCGCAAACCCTGGAAATTATAAGAATATAAATCCATTAACCGCAAAGAGCGCAAAGAATTAAGAACTAAGATCGCAAAGCAATCCCGTTTATGGATTTAGCTTTGCGTCCTTTGCGTAATCCCGATAGCTATCGGGACTTTGCGTCCTTTGCGGTTAAAAAGAAAATTTAAGAAATGAAACAAAACCGAAGAGAATTTATTAATACAATAGCTGTTGCAGGTGCTGCAGTTCCTTTTATGTCGCAGCTGGGCAATGATCTTATACCTGCAGATCAGAAAAAATTCCCGTTAAGGCTTTTTTCCAAACCACTTGACAGCTACGACTTAGGCTTCATGTGCGAATGCACAGCCGAATCCGGCATCGGGAATGCACAGCCGAATCCGGCATCGGGGGCTTCGACCTGACAGTCCGCCCGGGAGGAAAAGTTGAGCCTGCAGAGGTGGAAACAAAGCTCCCGCTGCTGATCGATGAAGCAAAAAAATACAACCTGGCTGTCGATATGATGGTAACCGGTATTGTTTCTGCATCCGATCCTCTTACCGAAAGAGTGCTGAAAACAGCTTCCGGCCTGGGTATAACCCACTACCGGCTCGGCTACTTTGAATTTGATTACAAAACAGGGATATGGGAATCGCTTCAGAAACATAAGGCAAGCCTGAAGGCAATTACCGGACTGAACGGCAAGTACAGGATACACGGCGGTTATCAGAACCATGCAGGCACAAGGGTGGGGGGGCCGGTCTGGGACCTTTTCGAGCTGCTCCGCGACCTTCCACCTGAACTGAGCGGCTGCCAGTACGATGTCAGGCATGCAATGGTGGAGGGAGCAAATGCGTGGATAGTCGGAATGAGACTGATAGCACCTTACATTAAAACACTGGCTATCAAAGATTTTACGTGGATCACAACCGGAGGTAAGCCCCGTGCCGTTACTGTGCCCATGGGAGAGGGGATGGTCAACTGGGACCTTTTCTTCAAAACAGTTAAGGAGCTTAACATCTCAGGCCCTATGACCCTTCATGTAGAGTACCCTCTCCTGGAGAAGGATGAGAACAAGCTTCCCCTTACACGGCAGAAAGAAATAATTGTAGGAAAGCTCAAAAAGGATGTTGAGTTTCTTAAAGGATTTATGAACAAATACGAACTGGGCTGATATGGAAAGAATCACCGACCGCAGACAATTTATAAAAAAGGGACTTATGGCTGCAGGAACTGTGGCTCTTGCCTCATCCTCTGGAGTTCTTCTGGCAGGTTGTTCAAGGAAGAAGGAAGTTAAGATTACCATTGCGGATACGGGCCTGGCCTTTGAGAGCGAACCTCTGATACGTCCCTTCGGATTCAAGGGAGGATACATGAAGGAAATATGGCAGACTGCCTCCCTTCTAAGGAGCAGTTCAGGAGCACACTCCATAGGCCTCTGCACTCAGAACGTGCTGTGGTCCGATGCCAATGTCTTTGCTTCTAACTCCGAAAGCGCAGGCAATGCCCTTATGTATTCCCTGACCGACAGGGCGATGAGACTCGTACAGGGACAGACATTCACCAGCCCGGTCGAGCTTCTCGACAGGATACTTCCGGAAGTCTATGCCTACGGTCAGAAGATAACATCACGGACCGGCCTCCGCAAGACTTTTGCCCTCAATGCACTTGTCGGGGCAGATAATGCAGCATGGGTCCTTTATGCAAGGGAGAACGGTATTAGGAACTTCGATGATCTTATTCCCGAAGCATACCGTCCCGCACTGTCGCACCATCATAAAAAGGTTGCCGCGATACCTCTCATGGCTTACACGATACCCATCGATGAAATAAAGGAGGCTGTTGACCAGGGATATTTCTTTATGAAAATAAAGATCGGGCAGCCCGGCACACAGGAAGAGATGCTTGCAAAGGACATGGAAAGACTCACCGCAATCCATAGTGCGATAGGCGCTGTTACAACACCATATACTGAATCCGGGAAGCTCCCTTATTACTTCGATGCCAACGGGCGCTATGAGAGCAGGGATACTCTCATGCGGCTTCTTGATCACGCAAGGAAAATAGGAGCCTTCGATCAGATTGCAATTATCGAAGAACCCTTTGCCGAGGAAATAGAAATGGATGTCAGCGATATACCTGTAAGGCTGGCTTCCGACGAAAGCGCACATACGGTTGATGATGCTGTGCTTAGGATTGAAATGGGCTATAAAGCCATAGCCCTCAAGGCAATAGCAAAGACACTCTCCATGACGATGAAGATCGCCCAGGCAGCACACGAACGGAACATACCCTGTTTCTGCGCCGACCTTACCGTAAATCCCATCCTGGTCGACTGGAACAAGAATGTCGCAGCGAGGCTGTCTCCTTTTCCCGGCTTAGGGAAGCTGGGACTTCTTGAAAGCAACGGACATCAGAATTATTCGAACTGGCCAGCAATGCTCTCATACCATCCCAGGGGCAAGGCTTCATGGGTTCAGCCTGAGGGAGGTGTGTATGAGCTTGGGCGCGAATTTTATAAAGCCGGAGGGGGGATCTTTGAACCGAGTCCTCATTATGAAGAAATGTTCACCGGAAAGTGACTGTAATCTGCCGCTTTTCGCCTGACGATGAAACATTTTACTCAGGATTTACGTATAATATATTAATATACTCTTCTGTTTTATTTGCTCCTGCAGTTCTCCTTTCCGGCGGGATTTGACCTTATCAATCAGCATTGTAAAAATCGTCTCCTCTTTTTACCCTGAGAACCTTCGAAAGAGAGGTGGTTAATGCTTTGTTTTCAGCTTTATCAGCCAGGTTTATATTTTCATCCGGATCATTGCTGTGGTCATATAGCATCCTTGCAACTGTTGAATCATTTTTATTCAGCCACTCGGTATAAAAATGATCCTTCCCAACAAGTGTTACTCCGTTGTTGTACTTGCAAACAGCGAAATCATCTGTTTCTTTTTCAGGTTTCCTGAGTCTTTTCACCAGGCTTTCACCGTCAAGATGGGAGGGAAGAGCAAGTCCTGTCAGTTCACACAAAGTCGGGTATATGTCGATAAATTCTGTAATGCTGTTGTTCTTTCCTCCACTGGTCATCCCCGGGACTCTGAAAATCAGAGGTGCATTCAGAGAGGTGTTGAAGTTGCAATGCTTGCACCACATCCCGTGCTCGCCCAGATTCCACCCGTGATCGCCCCAGAGGACAATGATGGTATTATCCTCAAGTCCGCAGTTCTTCAGTTCATCCAGCACCATGCCAATAAGTGCATCAGTATAGCTTACGCAGGCATAATAACCGTGACGAAGCTTGCTGGCGGCAGAATCCGTGAGAGGTCCTTTTTCCGGGATCGAGTAATAATTTCTCAGCTCACCCCAGTTGTGGATAGCCTGGCGGGGAGCATTCTCCGGAGGATTGGGATTATCTGCAATACCAATCAGATCAGGGTCGTACAAATCCCAGTACTTTTTTGGTGCGTTAAAGGGAAGATGGGGTTTCAGAAAACCTACGGCAAGAAAGAAGGGCTTACCTGAGTCCCTGAAATCCCTGAGGTGCCGGATTGCCTTCATCGCTGTCTGCCCGTCGAAATATGCAGAATCGGGCACATCAGCACATTCGAAGGGCATTCCCCTCTTGATCAGGGTGTCTATTCTCAGATTATCTTCGGTGAGATAGTTTCTCCAGGTCCCTGCACCGGAAGGACGCCATTCAACATCCCACCCGTTTCTGCTGTCGTGAAGATGATGGAATACCTTGCTGAGAGAGACGGTTTGGTAACCGTTATTTCTGAAATGTTCGGGAAGTGTAACAGCTCCGGGGTTGTCTTTTTCTGCCCATGTGTCGAAGCTCAGGAAACGATAGCTTGTTGGCCTGGTGCCGGTAAGAAGACTGGCCCTGGAAGCGCCCGAAACAGG
>JALONU010000136.1 GCA_025454775.1 Bacteroidales bacterium
AGAACAGGGTAGCACGGAATGCCTCCGGCATCGGAGATCAGGGAGATGATCTTTTTCAGGGGAAGAAATGAATTCTCATCCTCCTCGACAAAAGCCGGACCACCTGATTTCAGGAGGTTTGAGCGGATCTCATTTTCGAGCTGTGCAGGATTTGTCATCCCGGCTTTCGAGCTCTTTCCTCCGTAGAGCGATTCGATGAATTTAACCTGGTCAACGGTGTTGCCGAATTTCTCTTCGGCCATTTTCCTCACAGCCTTTGCCAGATGTCTTTCCCTGACAAGCTCCTTGGCAAACCTCCCCCTGATGCCTTCGTAGGTGACTGACAGTGAAGGATCGACATTTGCCAGCAGGGCATTGAGCTTTCCGGCCATCGCCTTCATCTGCGACTGGCTTTCACCGATCATCTTCTTCATTCTCGTCTTACTGATGAACCCGGGATTGAAGGGAGTATCGAGACCTTTTCCGCTGAAATATATTCGTCCGGGATTATTGGGATCGTTTATCCTTATACCTTTCTGCTGCTCTTCCTTAAGAAGGCCTATGAACTCGATATTGAAAAGAGGGAATATTTTGTTTTCAAGACAGCCTTTTCCGAAAGCTTCATACCCGTCGGTTACATAGAAGTCGTTGATGCCAAGCACTGCTATGTTCTCATCCTTCGCCATGGAGAATGCCGTATCGAGAGTATCGAAGGCGCTGAATGAATAGGGTGTATGGATGTGGCTGTTTACCTCCCGGTATAGAGGCAGCTCTTTTCCATTCATTTCGCCGTGGATCTTGTCTAGCCACGGGAGTTTTGAAAAGAAGTTTTCTTTCACTATATCAGATATTTGTGATGATTGAGATCTCTGAAAGCCATTTGTCGATCCTGCTGATCTCGTCAGCCGTGAGCCTGAAATCAACCGATCCCACGTTCTCCAGCACCTGCGCCGGATTCCTTGCGCCGGCAAGTGCACAGGTAATTCCCGGCTGCTGAATCGTCCAGTTAAGGACAACCTGGGAGAGAGTTGCGTTATGGATTTCAGCAACAGACTTTAATTTTTCGAGAAAAGCAAGGATGTTTGACAGATTAGGCTCCTTGTAATATGGTGTCGTCGGACGTGTGTCTCCCTCGTTGAATTTATGCCCCGGCTTTATTTTCCCTGCAAGCAATCCCCTCTGAAGGGGTGAATATGCAAATATTGAAATATTGTTTTTCAGGCAGTACGGGACTATATCCTTTTCTATGTCCCTTCTTACCATGCTGTAGGGAACCTGTTCGGAGGCCAGATTAAAAGTTCTGCATGCTTCATCGAGCAGGCCTGCAGAATAGTTGCACACACCTCCCGCCCTTATCTTTCCTTTTGCCACAAGCATCTCAAGGGCTTCCATTGTTTCTGAAACAGGAGTAGTGGCGTCGGGCCAGTGTATCTGGAACAGGTCGATGTAATCGGTATTCAGCCTTTTGAGACTGTTGTCGCAGTCGCTCAATACCTTTTTTTTCGAGGAATGCTTGTAGATGCTGACATCCTTCCCGGAGTTGTCTTTTGTGTCGAAGAAATATTCACCATCCTTTTTAATCCAATCCATTCCGAATTTTGTCAGTACCTGTACTCTGTCTCTTTTGCCCCTGATGGCTTTTCCGACAAGCTGTTCACTTAGCCCGAAGCCGTAAACAGATGCAGTGTCGATAGTTGTCATGCCATTATCGATTGCTGTTTCGATGGCTTTAACAGCATCCTTTGAGTCGGACCCGCCCCACATCCATCCGCCTATAGCCCAGGCACCGAAGGCTATTTCCGACACTCTTATATCTGTTTTTCCTAGTATTCTCGTTTCCATGCCATTATTATTTACCAGATTATTGATTCTTCCGGCGCTGCCGACAGGTTTTTACATATCCAGTCGGCGCCTTCGAGCTGCGATGCATCGAATGATGTCGTCAGTGCAAGACACCTGCATCCTGCTGATTTCGCAGCTCTTAACCCGCTCTCGGCGTCTTCAATCACAAGACATTCAGCCGGTTCCAGCTCCAGCTTTCCGGCAGCCCTTATGTAAATGTCGGGTGCAGGCTTTTTGTTTTCAACTTCGAGCCCGTTGACTGTTGCCTGAAACATCGAGGGAGGCAATCCTATTTCCTGAAGATTTGCAGTCATTTTAACTTCATCGCTGCTGGTTGCAACTGCTATTTTCAAGCCTCTGGCGGTGCAGGCCCTGACGAAATCAATTGCTCCCGGAAGAGGCTTTAGGCTTCCCCTGATTATCTCAGTATATATTTCATAAGTACGTGCCTTGACCTTCTCAATATCAATTTTCAGCCCGTATTTTTCAGCCACGCCTCCTATATATCTGTTCTCTCCGGTTCCCACAAAAGGCCTGAAATCCTCAGGGTCCACACTGACACCAAGCTCGCTGAACATCATAATAGCAGCCCTGCAGATAAAAGGTTCTGAATCGGAAAGCACACCGTCCATATCGAAGAGGACTCCCTTTATCATCTGAATATCCTGTCAATTTCCCTGAGCCTCAGGGAGCTTAAGTTTTTCCGCTTTCCGGTCAGTTCAGTGATAAGAGTCATCCTGGCAGCGTTCTCCAGGACTTCAAGCTTATCAAAAGCGCTGAGCAGATTCTTTCCCGTTGTGAGTATGCCATGGTTTTCCAGGAGAAGGACATCCGATTCCGATGAATGTTCAGCTGTAATGTCTGCCAGTTCCTGCGATCCCATGAGGGCATAGGGCACGAACACGGGCTCGCCGCATATCGCCCTTGCCTCAGCGGTAAGGCTTGTGTTTATGGTCAGCTTCATGGCTGTGAACGATGAAGCGCATACCGGGTGGGCATGGACTATCGCAGCCACCTCGGGGTTCTTCCTGTAGATTGCGATGTGCAGACCTGCCTCTATCGAGGGTTTGAGATCAGGTGTAAGATTCTCGCCCGGCAGCGACATTATCCCTACTTCTTTCCCTTTCATTTTTCCCTTGTCGGTGGCGGAAGGAGTGATGAGGATGATATCATCTTCAACCCTGAGGCTTATATTGCCGCCTGATGTTGTCGTCAGACCCTGCCTGTACAGGCGCCTCATGAAGCGGGCAACCTCTTTTCGCTGCTGTTTATATTTTTTCTCCATTTTCATTTGTTGTTCATTCCGCAATTAAAAATCCGCTTCCGCTGCACGGAATGTCGTCTCCGCCAGGTGGCGGATCCTCCAAATCCGAAATCCAAAATCCGCAATCCGAAATATCAGATAAGGTCCACGATCCCATTCAAGACATACTGCGGCCTGTATGGAAATTTGTCTATATCCTCCTGCGATGTTATTCCGCTGAGTACCAGTAGGGTATCTATCTCCGACTCTAGTCCGCACCTTATGTCGGTATCCATCCTGTCGCCTATGACGATGGCATCCTCGCGCTTTACTCCCAGCCTTTTCAGGGCTATCCTCATCATCAGGGGATTGGGTTTTCCTACAAAGTAGGCTTTTTTGCCCGAGGCTATCTCAATAGGCGCTATGAGAGCCTTTACCGAAGGAGTTATTCCGTTCTCTATAGGTCCGCTTATATCAGGATTTGTGCCGATAAGACGGGCGCCCTTAAGAACAAGGTTCACGGCCTGTTCGATCTTCTCGAAGTTGTATCCGCTTGTATCTCCGACAACAACATAATCGGGATTCACATTGTTGGTTGTATAACCGGCACTGTACATTGCATGTATCAGCCCCGCATCGCCAATAATGAAAGCGCTGCCATTGGGCTTCTGGCTTGCCAGGAAGCTTGCAGTTGCAAGGGCGCTCGTGTAAAAATGCTCTTCGCCGACATTTATCCCGAGCCTCTTCAGCTTTTCATGAAGTTCCTTGGGTGTCCTCTGGCTGGCGTTTGTGAGGAAAAGATATTTCTTTTCCGAGGTTTCAAGCCAGGACAGGAATTCTGTGACTCCGGGAAGAAGCTTGTTCCCATGGTATATGACTCCGTCCATGTCGATGATGAAGCCTGCCTTGCCTTTTATTTTTTCAATGATCTGTTCCATAGATTTTGTTTAATATTCAATTCTTCGGGCAACCGCAAAGGTCGCAAAGAATTGCAAAGTACGCAAAGCTGACAGGTTAAAAGATTGTTACGGCGGAAATCAGACACCTTCCCTGTTCAGCTCTATTGCTTTCTGATCTGAAAAATCATTTTTCACCCGGTGACCGGGAAGCGGCATTATCTTCTGATGAATTGCATCAAGGAACCAGTCAGGCTGCGGGAAGAAATACTCTTCCATCTCGTATGCCGGTGTTATCCAGTTGCGCGATCCCACAACCACTGGCGGCGCATCGAGGTAATCGAATGCCAGTTCGGTGATCGTCTGAGCCATCTCCTTGAGGAAAGAACCTCTTGATGAAGCATCGCTTGCCAGAAGGATCCTTCCTGTCTTCCTGACAGATCCGATAACCGGTTCGTAGTTGAAGGGGACCAGCGTCCTGGCATCAATTACTTCAGCGTTAAGCCCGTATTTCTCTTTCAGGATGTCAGCAGCCTTTATCACCTGGTATAGTGTGGCCCCGATTGTCAGGATGGTAATGTCGCTGCCTTCCCTCTTGATATCGGGTTCGCCAAAGGGGATCTCGTAGTATCCTTCGGGGACACCGCCTTCGTGGAACATTTCACCTATGTCGTATATCCTCTGGCTCTCGAAAAAGATCACCGGATCGGTACCCTGGAGGGCAGAATTCATCAGCCCCTTGGCATCATACGGGGTGGCGGGGAAAGCAACCTTCAATCCCGGGATATGGGCAGTCAGCGATGACCAGTCCTGTGAATGCTGGGCACCGTACTTTGAGCCTACAGAGACCCTGATGACCACCGGCATCTTAATGATGTTCCCGCTCATAGCCTGCCATTTGGGGAGCTGGTTGAAGACCTCGTCGCCCGACCTCCCCAGGAAATCGCAGTACATTATTTCGGCAATGACCCTTCCACCGCACATGCCGTAACCTATTGCCGTTCCCACTATTGCTCCTTCAGAGATAGGTGAATTGAAAAGCCTGTGATAGGGGAGAGCTTCGGTAAGACCACGGTAAACTGCAAAGGCACCGCCCCAGTCGCGGTTCTCCTCACCCCATGCGGCAAGGGTCGGGTCCTTGTAGAACCTGTCAGCTATTGCTTCGAAGATGCCGTCACGAAGCTGGTAGAGTTTCGCCTTTGAAACCGGTTTGCCATCCTTGTCCCTGTAAAACCGTTCCCGTCCCTGGATGGATTTTACCCTTGGATTTTCCCCAAGCGGCATCAGGACTTCAGGAGTTCTTTCTTCCATTTTGTCGACAGATGAGTTGGAAAACATCATCTTCCCGATAGAGTCGGGATCAGCATCAAGGTTCAGTCTTGGTGATATCTCATCATTTACAGTGAGTTTCAGAATATGGGTTATCAGCTCCGATGTATTCTGCCTGATCTCGTCGAGCTTATCCCGGGTAACTATTCCTGCGCCTGTAAGTTCTGTTCCATATGTGATTATTGAATCTTCCTTCTGCCATGCTTCGATCTCTTCCTTCGACCTGTACGAAGACGCGTCGGAAGGAGAGTGGCCGCTTATCCTGTAAGTAAGTGTGTCGAGAAGCACTGGTCCTTTTTTCTCCTCGATGAGTTTTTTCTTACGTTTGAAGGCATCGATCACAGCCAGCGGATTGTACCCGTCCACGCGTTCAGCATGCATTGATTCTGGATTGACGCCGGCTCCTACGCGGGCAAGTATACCGTACCCCATTGTCTCACCCATGGTCTGCCCGCCCATCCCGTACAGGTTGTTCATGAAGTTGAAGATCAGTGGAAGACCTCCCCTGTATTCTCCTTCCCAGAGTGTCTTGTACTGGTCCATGGTTGCAAAACAGATACCTTCCCAGACTGGGCCGCAGCCCATCGATGCATCACCTATGTTGGCAACAACGATGCCCGGCTTCCTGTTGATCTTCTTGTAGAGGGCAGCTCCGACCGAGATGTCGCCTGATCCTCCGACGATAGCATTGTTGGGGTATATACCGAAAGGTGTGAAGAATGCATGCATTGAGCCTCCGAGTCCCTTGTTGAAACCATTCTCCCTGGCAAAGATCTCTGCGAGTGCACCATATAATAAGAAGTGAATCGCCAGGTCGCTGATACTTCCCTGGAATCCCTTTTCTACAACTTTCAGTGCTGACCCTCCGAAATAGGTGCTCATGATCTTATAGAGGCCGTCCTCGTCGAGTTTGCTTATCGCAGATAATCCTTTTGCCAGTATCTCGCCGTGACTCCTGTGCGAACCGAAGATGAAATCGTCTATCCCCAGGTTATAAGCCATGCCCACTGCCGAAGCTTCCTGCCCTATGGAGAGGTGCGCCGGTCCCGGGTGGTTATAGGCTATGCCGTTATATTCGTTCTTGGTCTTTATAAGGTTCAGCATGGTCTCGAACTCGCGGATAATGACCATGTCGCGGTATATCCTTATAAAATCTTCCCTGCTGAAATTCTTCTTTTCTTCAGCTATTGTTTTATTATACTGGTTTACAGGTATTTTCCCGAATTCAATGAATTGGGGTTTCCTTACTGCTTTTGGGTTGATGTTCTGACTTTTTGGCATTGGTTCTTTGATTTGTCTTATCTCTGATAAATGGTTTGCTTCAATTCCCTTTCTGTGTACCCCCGGTCTGCTTCGCATCCCACCCCCTAAAGGGGGGATGGGGGGTCAGTACTTAAAACTTTCTATCTGCTCCTTTATCTCCCTCAGGAACAAAGTTGCCGGCCCCCCGTCTATTGCACGGTGGTCGTAAGTAAGGGACAGGCCTATATATGGTACGAAGACGAACTGGTTGTTCCATACGTCTGCAGGCCGGTGAGTGATCGTACATACCCCCAGTATCGCTGCCTGGGGAAGGTTAATAACCGGGGTGAACATTTCCACCCCGTAGTTGCCGAGGTTGGACACCGTGAATGAGGCTGCAGTGCTTTTTATAAGCTCCGGATCGATGTTTCCCTTGCGGCAGGCTTCGGCAGCTGCCCTGAGTTCCGCGGAGAGCTTCCTGATATCCATCGTGTCGGTGTTCCTGACTGCCGGGACCATAAGACCCCTGGGGGTGTCGACTGCTATGCCGAGGTGCACCCTGTTGAAGGTCTTAATCGTTTCCCCGAGGAAATGTGAGTTTGCTTCCGGGAATTTTTCAAGAGCCCTGATGACACACCAGCAGACCATGTCATTTAGCGTGATATCCTGCTGCTCCCTTCCCGAAGCAAGTCCTTCCTTGATCTTTTTTCTGGCTTCGAGCAGCCGGCGTACGTCGGCGCTCATATGGTGTGTGAGCTGTGCCGAGTTCTGAAGCGAAGCATGCATGGTCCTGGCGATGATCTTCCTGATATTGCTCACAGGCTGTTCAGTGAATTCTGCTCCTGGCAAGCTTGTTCCCGGCTTTGTTTCCGGTAAGTGCTTGAGGGCTTTCTCGATATCGCTGACCAGTATTCTTCCGTTCGGCCCTGTCCCCTTCAGCCCGGTATAGCTGACACCCCTGTTCCCGGCCAGTTTCCTTGCCCTTGGGGATATCCGGATCTTCTCATCGGTGTGAGGAGGACTGACGCCTGTGGCTGCAGGGGCAGGGGAGCCTGGTTGCGATGCCTTCTGAGGCTGTGTTTCAGTCTCTGTTTTCCGGGTCGGGGCTCCGGGCATGAACGGTGCGGTTGCTTCACCCGGCTGACCTATCACGGCCACATTTATGAGCACCGGAACTTCAGCCCCTTCATCGAAGAAAGTATCCAAAAGGACGCCGTCGGCAGGCGATTCCAGCTCGAAGGCTGCCTTGTCGGTTTCATAGGAGAAAAGCAGGTCGCTGACAGTCACTTTGTCTCCCTTGCTTTTGTACCATTTGGTAATTATGCAGGTTTCCACGGATTGTCCCTGCCTCGGCATTACTACTGGTGTTGCCATAGTGGTTGCTGGTTGTTAAGGGTTGCATGGTCCAGGTTGCATGTTGCAGGTTGAATGAGATTTGTTTATAATTAACCTGCAACCTGAAACTTGCAACTTGCAATGTTTATATTGGATTTTGAACATGTTATTATAAGTAAGATAGAACATAAAATACAGGATTTACATCTCATTATAAATCAGCGGATACAAAAATATAGAAAATAACTTG
>JALONU010000137.1 GCA_025454775.1 Bacteroidales bacterium
CCTGGAGGCTCCGCAACCTGTCCATGTGGTCAATCCTGTGGCTGTAGTTTTCTATATGCCCGTAGAGCATGGTGGCGTTCGATGGTATCCCGAGCCTGTGAGCCGTTTCATGGATCAGCAGCCATTTTTCCGACGATGTCTTTCCCTTGCAGATATTCTCCCTCAGCTCTTCGTCGAATATCTCTGCACCCCCGCCGGGTATCGAACCGAGGCCGTTTTCCTTCAGCAGTGCGAGCCCTTTTTCAAGGCTCAGTCCGGCAGAACCGATCATGTGGTCGAGCTCGATCGCCGAGAATGCCTTAACGTGAAGGACAGGCCTGTGCTGTTTTATCTTCCTTATCAGCTCAGCGTAATAGTATATGTCGTGCGCGGGATGTACTCCTCCGGTAATATGCACCTCGGTCACTCCCCTGTCATCAAACTGTCTTACCATGGCGAGGATCTCCTCATGACTGTGATCCCAGCTTTCCGGGTCTCCTTCGGGCTTACGGTAGGAGCAGAAGCGGCAGTTGTAAATGCACCTGTTGGTAGGTTCGATATGAAAATTCCTGTTGTAGTATGCCCTGTTGCCGTTATGCTTTCTTCTACGGAATCCTGCAAGGATCCCCAGCAACGGGAGCTCTGCCTTGTTGAACAGGATCAATCCCTCCTCCCGGCTTATACGTGAACCGGCAGCTATTTTTTCGGATATCTGCCTAAGTTCATTGTCTTTCAAAAAGGAAATCAGATTGGTCATTTGATTTGAAAGGGACAGTAAAAATAATAAAAAAGGCGCCTTGTCCGGGCACCTCCAGGTTCTTATCGCATGGTCCTGAATTATTTCAGTTTCAGTTCGCTGGAAACTGTAAGTCTTTTTCTTCCCTTAGCCCTGCGTGACGCAAGAACTCTTCTCCCGTTGGCAGTGGACATTCTTTCCCTGAAACCATGCTTGTTGGCTCTCTTCCTTCTCGACGGCTGAAATGTCCTTTTCATTGTATTGTGTTTTAAATCGTTCCTGAATTTGAGATCGCAAAGATAGTGATTTTTTGAGAAATAAAAATAGACAGTCTATTTTTTGCAATAAACCACTTTCTTCGTCTCAAAAAACGGCTCAGCAAAAAAATCACTGATATTCCAGATTCTGACTCTTGATTTCAGCGAATCAAGCTCACTCTCGAAATCCCCTCCCTTCAGATATATGATTCCGTTATCCATTGAGTTCCTGCTTTCAGCGGATAAGTTTTTTGAAGTCAGCTTAACGAAAGCAGTAAATTCTGTAACCGCCCTGCTCACAACAAAATCATATTTCCCGTTCTCCTCCTCGGCACGCTTATGCAGGGGAAAAACATTCCTGAGACCGAGCTCGCCGGCAACTGCCATCACGACTTTTATCTTCTTCCCGATGGAATCCAGCAGCATGAAGTCAGTTTCAGGGAACATGATCGCCAGGGGTATCCCCGGAAAACCCCCTCCGGTACCCACATCCAGGATCCTGGTTCCCGGCAGAAATGAGATGATCTTCGCAATTGCCAGAGAGTGAAGTACATGGTGTATGTAAAAATCATCCATGTCCTTGCGCGAAATGACGTTTATCCTGCTGTTCCAGTCCTCATAGATTGATTTCAGGGCGGCCAGTTTTTCTCTCTGCGACTGATCGAGCGACGGGAAATATCCGAAGATCGCCCCGGGCATCATCTGTTGCCGGTTTTAGTGAAGATATTGAATAACAGTGTCTTAGCCCTGAAAAGCTGGGCCTTGACTGTCCCTATCGGAATTTTCAGCTCTGCGGAGATCTCTTCATACGAGTATTCCTTGTAATATCTCAGCTCTATTATTTCGCGGTAAGGCGACTTGAGCTGGTTGACGATCTTCCGCAGCGTCGCTATCTTCTGATCATTGATCAGCGCCTCCTCCGGATCGGGCAGGTCGGACTGGATGTTGACCGCCGGATTCTCCGCCCCCTCCTGCCATTGGTCAATGGGTACTGGCGACGATTGTTTTTTCCTTATGAAATCAATGCAGTTGTTGGATGCGATCATAAAGAGCCATGTGCTGAAGGCAAACCTTGGAATGAACGTGTCTATGCTCCTGAAGGCTTTCCCGAAAGCTTCAATAGTAAGATCCTCGGCATCGGAAGGATTGTTCACCATTTTAAGAAGCATGTAGTAAATGGAATCCCTGTACCGGTTCATGAGGGACGCAAAAGCTTTTTCACTGCCTCTTTTAGCTTCCTCGACCAGCATCAAATCATTCTTCGCATTGTCGGACAGGCCCTGGTTCACTTCCATTGGTTCTTTCCGGGTCTCCTTATTGTATTGCTTGCTAAAACAACTCCGTTGATCAGCGGTGAAAAGATATCAAAAATCAGTGAATATCCGGTAATTCCCTTTTCATTTAGCGTTTTTTTCGCCAGGATCAGGATGGTGAGCTGTGTAATTAACCTCAGTCCGAAGACTGCCAGCAGGAATGGCCAGAGGAAAAGGAAGGACAGGAGCAGTACGAAAAGTGAATAAAAGATCAGCCTCGAGACCGGCTCGGTTATGAGGAGGAATTTGTCAACCGGTTTGTAGTAGGGCGCTGTTGTAAGGTGCCTCTTCTTCTGAATGAACCATTCTCCGAACGACCTTGCCGACATCGACCTTGTGTGCGATTCCCTTCTGAATTCGACACACGTATTCCCCGCTGTTGCATTTGAGTTTACGAAAAGGTCATCGTCGCCTGAGATAACATGATTATGCGACCCGAATCCTTTCCTGCCGAAAAAAAGCGACCGGCGGTATGCCAGGTTTCGTCCCACACCCATATAAGGTAAACCCTTTATCGCCATGCCGAGATACTGAACTGCAACCATCATGCCTTCATACCTGATGTATTTGTTCAGGAGTCCCTCTCCCGCGATGTATCCTCCGTAACCTATCACAAAATCAGTCCCCTCCCTGAAGTGGGAAGCCATCATGCTGATCCAGCGGGGTGTTTCAGGCCTGCAGTCGGCATCGGTGAACAGCAGAAGGTCGTTCTTCGCGGCCTTGATGCCTATGAACTGGGCAAACTTCTTGTTATGGGTGAATTTGGGATCCTTGTTTACGTTCGAGACTTTAAGATTCGGATATTTTAGCAGATACTCACCGAGGATGTCGAATGAATCATCGTCGGAACAGTCGTTAACAACTATCACCTCGAAATCGGGATAATCCTGCTCACAGACAGCCGGCAGGAAATCCCTGAGGTTCTCCGCTTCATTCCTGGCGCAGATTATAACCGAGACAGGTTCTAAGGTCCCTTCTTTCTCAGGATGTTTGTAGACCACTACAGGCAGGTAGAACCACAGGTAGTAAAAAAGCTGAACAGCCGCTGAAAGAGCGAAAATCATGAAAAGTGCCGCTAATGCAGGATTCTCCTGGAACATGCTTTCCTGAGCAAATTGCGGAACAATATTAATAACTAATTCAATACACCACTGAAGGAGTTTTCAACAGCGATTTTGCTGTTTAAATTTTTTCACACCGTCCGGATGAGTTACATTTGTGCTGCCAAAAAAATCGGCAACGTGTTTAAAATACTGGCCACAGACAAGGAATCAAAAGCCCGAGCAGGTGTACTTTCAACCGCCCATGGAGATGTGCCTACTCCCGTATTCATGCCGGTCGGAACTGCCGGCACCGTGAAAGGCATCCTTCAGCGCGACCTTGAGGAAGACATCGATGCCCCGATCATCCTGGGCAACACATACCACCTTTACCTGAGACCCGGAACAGGTATCATCAGTGAAGCAGGAGGGCTGCACCGCTTCATTTCGTGGAACCGTCCTATCCTTACTGACAGCGGCGGCTACCAGGTCTTCTCCCTGGCCGGGAACAGGAAACTGAACGACGAAGGAGCGGTTTTCAAGTCTCATATCGACGGCTCAAAGCATATCTTCACACCCGAAAACACTATCGATATTCAGCGGGCCCTGGGCTCCGATATAATGATGGTGCTCGATGAATGTGCACCCTTCCCCTGCGACCACAGGTATGCCATGAAGTCGGTCGCCCTTACTCACCACTGGCTCGACAGGGCTGTTGATTATTACAGGAAGACAGAACCTCTCTATGGTCACATGCAGTACCTTTTTCCCATTGTACAGGGAGGTGTTTACGACGATCTCAGAAGGGAGTCTGCTGAGAAAATTGCTTCTGCAGGCATGGAGGGGAACGCCATCGGAGGCCTTTCCGTAGGAGAGCCTGCCGAAGAAATGTACAGGGTGATTGAGGTTGTGAATAAGATACTTCCCTGGGACAGGCCCCGCTACCTCATGGGTGTAGGTACCCCTGCAAACCTGCTCGAAGCAATCGAAAGGGGCATCGATATGTTCGACTGCGTTATGCCCACGCGCAACGGACGAAACGGCATGCTCTTTACATCGCAGGGGATAATAAACATCAAGAACAGGCAGTGGATGAACGACTTCAGCCCGATCGATCAGGAAGGCCCCTCTCCTGTAAGTCTCAGGTATTCAAAGGCATACCTCAGGCACCTCATCATTTCCGGAGAAATACTGGGCTCACAGATATCAAGCATACACAACCTGGCGTTTTATGTCAGGCTTATGGAACAGGCACGCGGGAAAATAAAAGAAGGTAACTTTAAGGCATGGAAGGCATCGACCATAAAAAGAGTTTCGGAGAGGCTCTGAGCTCACTTCGGATACGCATCATCGACAGGTACATCATGCGGAAGTTCCTGGGTACCTTCTTCTTCTGCCTTGTCCTTATCCTTGTGATCGCAGTTGTATTCGACTTTGCCGAGAAGATCGACAATTTCATGGAAAGAGAAGCTCCGTGGCAGGCTGTTGTCTTCGATTATTACCTTAATTTCATACCATATTTCGGTACCCTCTTCTCACCCCTGTTCGTATTTATCGCTGTAATCTTCTTCACATCCAGGATGGCCGTGAACACAGAAATTATAGCCATCCTGAACAGCGGAATGAGCTTCAGGAGAATGATGTGGCCCTACATGCTGTCGGCATTTGTTATTGCAATGCTGATCTTTTACCTGACCAACTTCGTGATCCCGCATTCAAACCTGATCCGTATGGATTTCGAGGACAAGTACTACAGGCCCCAGGGAAGAAGGCTTCACGTGGAAAACATCCACAGGCAGGTTTCAAAGAACATTTATGTATACCTGGAGCAATATAATCCCACGTATTTCAGGGGAAATAAATTCACTGTCGAGAAGTTTGACGACGAGGGCAGGCTGGTGTCAAAGCTCTCGGCGCCTACGGCGATGTGGGATACGGCAACCTCAAAATGGCAGCTGATAAACTATATACAGAGGGATATAGCTGGGAAGGATGAGCTGATAACAAGAGGCGACAGGATAGACACCACACTTACACTTACCCCGGAGGATTTCTCAAAGGATCCTGCGTACGTGAACACGATGACATTCCGGGAACTGGAAGATTATATCGACCTGCTGAAACTCCAGGGATCCGATGAACTGAAAGTATTCCAGATAGAGCGGCATAAGAGATATTCGACTCCGTTTGCGGTGTTCATTCTAACACTTATCGGCGTTTCCCTTTCCTCAAAAAAGATCCGCGGAGGAATCGGGATGAGCATCGGGATAGGACTGGCCCTGAGCTTTTCATATATCCTTTTCCAGCAGTTTGCATCCCAGTTTTCCATAAAGGGAAACCTGAGCCCCATACTGGCCATGTGGATACCTAACATGCTCTACATGGTAATTGCTGCTATTCTCTATAAATTGGCTCCCAAATAGTTTCTTTAATCATCCGGAATACTTAAACTTGTACCCCGTTATTTTGACAGTTAACAAATTCGATATTATAATCCGTTATGGCACTTCAGAGCAAGATCAGGGAATTAAAGGAAAAACGTGAGAAGCTCCTTCTCGGAGGAGGTGAACAGGCTATCGAGAAACAGAAGGCGCTTGGAAAAAGGACAGCAAGGGAACGCATAATGTCGCTTCTCGACGACGACTCGTTCAATGAGTACGATCTTTTCGTGGAGCATGATGCCCGCGATTTTGATATGGATAAGAAATCCCTCCCTACCGACGGTGTGATCATCGGAACAGGTACCATTTACGGTGCCCCGGTTGCCGTCTTCGCCCAGGATTTCACGGTTGCCGGCGGCTCACTGGGACTGATGCACTCGAGGAAAATAACCAAGATCATGGACCATGCCCTGAAGATGAGGGTGCCCCTGATCGGTATAAACGACTCAGGAGGAGCAAGGATACAGGAAGGAGTGAATTCACTGGCAGGATACGGCGAAATATTCTTTCGTAACACCATTTCAAGCGGTGTAATCCCGCAAATATCCGTCATACTTGGTCCCTGCGCGGGAGGAGCAGTCTATTCCCCGGCGCTGACCGATTTCGTATTTGTTGTGGACAATATCTCAAAGATGTTCATCACTGGCCCTGAAGTGATAAAGACTGTCCTCGGAGAGGAAGTTTCAATGGAAGACCTGGGAGGAGCAAGGGTACACAGCGAAATCACCGGTAATGCCCACTTCTTTGCTTCCAGCGAGGAGGAATGCTTTGACCAGATAAAGAAACTGATAACATTTATACCCTGGAACAACAGCCGCAAAGCCAGACCTTTTGAACCTGCCGAGCCTCTCGAAAAATTCAACATCAACAAAATAGTCCCGGACGACCCGACCCTTCCATATGATGTCAGGGATGTCATCAGGGCAGTGGTGGATAAGTCCGATTTCTTCGAGATAATGGAACTCTATGCGAAGAATATTGTAATCGGCTTCGGCAGGATGGGAGGAAAAACAACCGGCTTTGTAGCCAACCAGCCTCTCGAAATGGCGGGTGTGCTGGATGTTGATTCCTCCGACAAAGCTGCAAGGTTCATCCGCTTCTGCGATTCATTCAACATCCCCATAATAACGCTGGTGGATCTTCCCGGCTACATGCCCGGTGTCGACCAGGAACATGCCGGTGTAATCCGCCACGGTGCAAAGGTGCTCTATGCGTACAGCGAGGCAACAGTTCCCAAGCTTACCGTCATCATCCGCAAAGCCTATGGAGGAGGCTATATAGCCATGAGTTCCAGGCATCTGCGGGCAGACTTTGTATTTGCATGGCCTGCTGCCGAGATAGCGGTCATGGGACCCGAAGGTGCGGCTAACATCATTTTCAGGAAAGAGATCATGTCGTCCGACGATCCCGACGGCACCAGGCGTCAGAAGATAGAGGAGTACAAGCAGAAATTCGCAAATCCCTACGTTGCAGCTTCCAGAGGGTATGTCGACGCTGTTATAGAACCCTCCGAAACAAGAAAATTCCTGCTTCATTCCCTCGCTGTCTCTGAAAATAAAATGATCCAGCTTCCGGAGAAAAAGCACGGACTTCCTCCATTCTGATTAAACCTAACCTGAAAGGCTTATTTATGAACACTGATAAACTCGGCAGGCTCAATATCGATTCCACTCATTATACGACAAGGATAAGCAGGAAATACGCAGAAAGAGCTCATTTCAAAAAGGCAAATCCAAAGCATATTCTCAGCTTCATCCCCGGAACGGTACTCGATATACTTGTCAAACCCGGACAGAAAGTCAGCAGGGGAGAGCATCTGATGATCCTCGAAGCCATGAAAATGCAGAACCTGCTCAAGGCAGCAACCGACGGCACTGTGAAAAAGATCTCCGTGAAAAAGGGCGACAAGGTTGCAAAAGGGTCGGTGCTGATAGTATTGGAATAGGGAGTGCGGCTAAAGCACTCCTTCCCAGAAAACATAATCCTTCAGCTTCCTGCTTATTTCGGGCCTGCCTTCAAAAACCCCGTAAATTGCTGATCCGCTGCCCGACATAGATGCATAAAGTGCTCCCGATCCATAGAGCGATCTCTTCATTTCGTTCAACTGGGGGTAGAGCCTGAAGGCATAATCCTCAAAATCGTTGCTGATGTTCCTCTTCCATTCCGCAGGGTTGAAAGCAACAAGCTTTTCAAGCATCTGTTCCGGAACTGACGGTCTGCTGTTAATGTAAGCTTCCCTTGTGCTGATATGTATCCGTGGATTTATCAGTACCAGATGATAGCCTTCGAGGAAGGGTTTCAGGGGCTTCAGCTTTTCA
>JALONU010000138.1 GCA_025454775.1 Bacteroidales bacterium
GACTTGCATGTTTCGAACGTATCTCCGTGGTCGAGGTGAAGGACTATCGGTATAGCATACCCAAGTTCCTTTGAGTATTCCACCGCTCCCTTTGCAAGATACTGGAGGAGAGTCTGGTTTGCATATTTCCGGGCTCCCTTGGAGACCTGCAGAATGACAGGTGATTTGGTCTCCACGCAGGCGCTTATTATTGCCTGCAGCTGTTCAAGATTGTTGAAATTGAATGCAGGAATGGCATATCCGCCCTTAACTGCTTTCTTAAATAATTCCCTGGAATTCACCAGGCCTAATTCCTTATAATGTAACATCGTACTAATAATTTAAATGGCTGCGCAAGTTAAATATTTTAGCTATTATCATCAGGCAAATTAAGATATTATTTATCTTCGTAGCCTTATTTTAATTTTTTTACATCTGACCTCAGTCCATAATGCAGCATTGATGTTTTATGGCCGTATTTAGGGGGAAACCTGATACAACCAATGAAATTTTACTACGGATGAAAATTAGACTCATTTTATTGCCGGCCCTCTTCTTTCTAACTGCGGGAACGATGTTCTCACAGCAAAAGGAATGGTCGCTCGAGGAGTGCATCAGATATGCGATCGACAACAATATCCAGATTAAGCAGCAGATACTCCAGACGAGATACCAGGAGAACACCCTTGAGCAGTCAAAGCTTAACCTGCTCCCCACCCTCAACGCTCAGGCAAGCCATAATTATTCTTTTGGCCGGGCTCTCGACGAAACATCATATCAGTTCACTGAGAATGAAAAGGCACGGTCGAACAGCTTTTACGCCGGCGGCAGCCTTAACCTGTTCAACGGACTTCAGAACCTGAACACGATTAAAAGAAACAGGCAGAACCTACTGGCCAGTGAACTCGACCTTCAAAGCATAAAGGACAACATCGCCCTTAACATAGCCCTAGCATATCTCCAGATACTCCTCAACAACGAACTGGTTTCCACAACATCCGGCCAGCTTGGCATAACAAGGCAGCAGATTGAGAAAACAAGGAAAATGTATGAAGCCGGGAGTGTGGCAAAGGGGAATCTGCTCCAGATAGAAGCCCAGGCTGCCAGCGAAGAGCTTCAGCTGATCAACCTCCGTAACCAGCTTGAAATCTCATATCTTACCCTTACACAGATGCTTGAGCTTAAGAGTCCGGAAGGTTTCACTGTAAACACCCCGGATATCAGCATAGATACAAATACCGTTATAACCGGCAGGGTTGATGAGATATTTGCTCAGGCACAGGGGCTGAGACCCGAAATTAAAAGCGCTGAGCTGAGCCTTGCTGCCAGCGAGTACGATCTGAAGATTGCACGCGGAATGAGGAGCCCCCGTCTCTCCATGAGCCATTCATTTTCCACTAACTATTCCAGCCTGGCAATAAAACCCAGCGCCCCGACCGAAACCTACAGCTTCGGTGAACAGCTCGACGACCACGTCAGCTATGGACTGGGGTTTTCGCTTAACATCCCCATCCTGAACGGATGGCAGGTGAACAGGAATATTTCCAATTCAAAGATCAGCATCGAAAACAACCAGTATAACCTGGAAGGCCAGAAAAAACAGCTTTACAAAAGCATCCAGCAGGCATACGCCGATGCTGTGGCATCTCTCAAAAAATACAGCGCAAGCATGAAAGCTGTAGCCTCAATGGAGGAATCGTTCCGCTACACTGAACAGAAATTCAACGTCGGGATGGTTACTCCCGTCGACTATAATGCAGCCAAGACACAGCTCCTGGGAGCCCAGTCAGACATGGCACAGTCCAAATATGAATTCATTTTCAAGACCAAGGTGCTTGATTTCTATAAAGGCATCCCGCTTTCATTAAACGAATAATCCCAACACCCTAATAATACAAATGATGAAGAAGAACAACATACTTAAGATCCTCGTTCCGGCACTTTTAGTGCTTATCATCCTGGCTGTAATAGGTAAGAAAGCCGGATGGTTCGGTAAGGCCGTCACAATAGAAGTGGCTGTTGAAAATGCAGAGAAAAGAAGGATCACCGAAACCATTACTGCAAACGGGAAGATACAGCCTGAGACTGAAGTCAAGATAACTCCCGACGTTTCGGGAGAGATCGTTGAGCTTACCGTAAAGGAAGGCGATCGCGTAGAGAAGGGCCAGCTCCTTCTGAGGATCAAGCCGGACATTTATATTTCCCAGAGAGACAGGTCGCTTGCCTCGATCAGCGCATCCCGTGCACGACTTGCCCAGTCAGAAGCCCAGTTCCGCCAGTCGGAGCTTTCGTTCAACAGGATATCCCAGCTTTACAAGGAAGAAACAATCTCAAAATCTGATTTCGAGCAGGCGGAAGCATCCTATAATGTGGCGAAGGCGGAGGTCGACGCTGCCAGGTTTTCTGTTGTAAGTGCAGAAGCTTCTCTCAAGGAGGCGAATGAAAACCTGATTAAAACCTCCATCTATGCACCCATGAGCGGTACGGTATCAATGCTCCTCGTTGAGCTGGGCGAGAGGGTTGCCGGCACAAACCTGATGGCAGGAACAGACATACTGCGCATTGCCGACCTCTCGAGGATGGAAGCACAGGTTGAGGTAAATGAAAATGACATCGTGAAGGTAAAGCTGAACGATACTGCCTTCATAGAAGTAGACGCCTACCTGGACGAAAAATTCAAGGGTGTTGTAACCGAGATCGCAAATTCGGCAAAAACCACCGGTGTGTCAGCCGACCAGGTTACCAATTTTGACGTCAAGATACTCATCCTCCCTTCTTCCTATGAGAAATTCACCAGCAAGGGAGTCAGCCCCTTCAGACCCGGGATGTCTGCTACTGTCGAAATTCAGACCGAAACAAGGGAAAACATCATAACAGTTCCCATACAGGCTGTGACAACCCGCGCAGATACTACAGAGGCCGGAGAGGTAAAGGTTGATGAAGAGATCCGTACCCTTGTTTTCGTTACCGACGGCACCTATGCCCTGGCAAAGGACGTTAAAACAGGTATCCAGGACAACAGCTACATCGAGATCCTTACAGGTGTCGAAGACAGTGCCCGGGTTATCTCAGCTCCCTTCAGTGCGATCAGCAAAAAGCTTTCTGACAGCACACTTATCAAAATAGTCCCCAAGGAAGATCTTTACAAGGAGAAATAGGCCGGGAACAAGCATGAGCCGATGATATTATGCCTTGAAACAGCAACTTCGCACTGTTCCGTTGCCCTGTGCGGAAGAAACGGACCAGCAGTCCTGAAAGAGAGCGGGGAAGGAAGATCACATGCATCCCTTCTGACAGTCCTGATTGACGAGATCCTCAGGGAAGCCGGCATCAAAGCCGGCAGTCTTGAAGCGGTTGCCGTGAGCAAGGGCCCAGGTTCCTATACGGGACTGCGAATAGGTGTCTCGGCAGCCAAGGGTATCGCCTATGCAGTATCAATCCCTCTTATAAGCGTCGAAACCACGTTTTCAATGTTTTCAGGCTTCCATTCTGTTTTTGAGGATAAATACTCATTCACCCGAAGTGATCTGTTTTGCCCCATGCTCGATGCCCGCAGAATGGAGATATACTATTCTCTTTTCGATTCAGCAGGAAACAGCATCCGCAGCATAAGGGCCGGAAATGTTGACAGGGATTTTCTTGCAGACATCACTCCGGGAACAAGGATCTTTGCTTTCGGAGATGCCGTTTTAAAATGTGCCGGAGTGCCAGAACGCCGTGATATCATATTCGAGGAAAGTTTCAGGATCTCTGCTTCATATATGCAAAAAGCGGCATACGATTCACTTGACAACGGACATTTTGAGGATGTTGCCTACTTTGAGCCCTTTTACCTCAAGGATTTCATCGCCACAATACCTTCAAAGAACATCCTGGGTATATAATTGGCCCGGAAATTGCCCTTTTGATATACAGCAATGAAGAGATTTCTTCTTTCGGCAGCTTACCTGTTATCTTTTCTTCTCCCTTCAGAAGGACAGGCCTTGTCTTATCAGCCGGGAGAGACAGTCAATTATGTAGTTCATTACGGTGCGATCAACGGAGGCATTGCTACTCTGTCGCTGAAAAGGGATACTTCAACGGGAAGGGAGCTGTGGCATTCCAAAATGGATGCAAGGACCACCGGCATGGCCGACGCACTTTTTCGTGTCAGGGACATTTATGAGGCGTACATTGATCCTATTACAGAGCTTCCCGTTAAGTCCATAAGGAATATCAGCGAAGGCCGCTACAAAAGATATAATGTAGTGATGTTCGACCATCATTCAAGGGCTGATTCCGCAATTCTCAACAGCGACCTCACAGGCACCCACATTGCTCCTCAGGGTATCCACGACATTCTTTCGTGCTTTTACTGGTTCCGTAATCATAACCTGCCTGACATCGAAAAAGTCGGTAAGGGCGAGATCATAACCATAATGACATGGTTTACGGATGAGCTTTATCCGATTCGCATGAAATACCTTGGCGTTGAGGATGTTAAAACAAGACAGGGAAGAATAAGATGCCATAAGTTCAATCCGGTAACCGAAACAGGAAGGCTCTTTAAAACGGAGGAGGATGTTTCATTCTGGTTCTCTGCAGATAAAAATTTTTTACCGGTTAAAATCCGTTTTGATATATTTGTGGGGGCGTTTATGGTGGAGATAGTCAGTTATGAGGGGCTGCTTTACCCGCTGGAAATTAGAAAGAAATAATAAAAAGAATCTGTATTAAATTTTATGGCAAGCACAGCGGATTTCAGGAACGGAATGGTCATCGAGTTCAACAATGACCTTTATGTAATAGTGCAGTTTCAGCATGTCAAGCCCGGGAAAGGCCCGGCATTCGTACGCACGAAGCTGAAGAACATCAAGACAGGCAGGGTGATCGACAATACCTTTAACTCGGGAGTGAAGGTAAATGTGGCCAGGGTTGAAAGACGGCCCTACCAGTACCTGTACAAGGATGATATCGGGTATTATTTCATGCACAGGGATACCTTCGAGCAGATACATGTGGAAGAGCATATTATCGATTACCCTGAATTTCTTCTCGACGGACAGGGAGTGGAGATTGTCGTTCATGCCGACACGGAGAACGTACTCTCCGTTGAGCTACCGCAGTTCGTTGTAAGGGAAATTACCTATACCGAGCCAGGCCTGAGGGGAGATACGGCAACAAATACCCTCAAACCTGCAAAAATAGAGAACGGCACCACGGTGATGGTCCCCCTCTTTATCAATACCGGCGACAAAATCAAGATTGAAGTCGCCACCAAATATTACATGGAACGCGTGAAAGGCTGACCCGGCGATGGAAGAAAGGAAAGCATTAAATGACAGGATAAAGATTCTCAAGTTCAAGCTTGAATCGCTGCTCGACATTACCCTGTCAATAAATGCCAACTGCCCCACCGAAGAACTACTTTCAAAATACGAGTCTATACTCAGGGAAAACCTGGGCATAGGTAAAATACTGATATACAAGAGATCCGAGACATGGGAGTGCCTGCTGAACGGCGGATTCCCGAAGAGCATGGAGAAGATAGATGTTGAATCGAGCCTCCTGGGATTCGAAGACATCACCTATGTTTCGGCCGATATGGGTTTCGACGGTGTCGATATAATCGTGCCGGTAACGAACAACAATGAGCCTGTCGCATTCCTTTTCATAGGCGACATCGAGGAAGAGGGAGAAGGCATGAGCCCCGTGCTCAAGCACCTGAACTTCATCCAGACCATCTCAAGCATCATCATTGTAGCCATTGAGAACATAAGGCTTCATAAGGAGAGCCTGCGGCAGGAAGCCCTGAAGAAGGAGCTCGAACTCGCATCCAGGATGCAGAAGATGCTCATCCCCGACAACAGGCACATGCCCAGGAATCCTGACTTTGTCGTTACGGGATTATATTATCCTCATTACGAGGTGGGCGGAGACTACTATGACTGCATAAGGCTTTCCGAAACGAAAACCGGTTTCTGCATTGCCGACGTCTCCGGAAAAGGAATTTCGGCGGCAATACTGATGTCGAATTTCCAGGCAAGCCTCAGGGCCCTTTTCAATGCCGACACAGACCTGGAACAGTTGATCCACAGGCTGAATTCTATAATTGTTGCCAACGCCGCCGGAGAGAAATTTATTACACTGTTCATAGGGCGCTACGATCACCGCAGCAAGGTCCTCGAATACGTAAATGCAGCGCACACCCCTTCTGTACTGTACAATACGGAATCGCACGAAGTGGTACATATACGTTCTTCATGCGTGGGGATAGGAATGCTCGACGAGATCCCAAGCGTAAAGGTATCTTCAGTCACTATCAGCGGATATTCAAAAATCGTATGCTATACCGACGGTTTGTCGGAACTTAAGGGAGACGACGGACTCGATATAGGAACCAAAGAGATCATCAGGCATATCTCGAACATGGAACCCGTGGAGAAAAACCTTCAGAAAATGATCAGGTTCCTCGGTATCCCCGACACCAATCCCTACCTGTTCGATGATGTCTCGATAATTGCAGCGGACCTAAGATAGCTTTCAGACAGCCCTTATCAGGAAATAATTCTTCTTCCCCTTCTGAACAAGAAGATACTTGCCGTTGAGCAGATTCCCTGCGGAGACTTTCATTTCAGGATCTTCCACCCTGATCTTGTTAAGGCTTACACCTCCGCCTTCCACCAGCCTTCTCAGGTCGCCTTTCGATGGGAAAACTTTCGACAGCTCGGCACAGAGGGAGGAGAAGGCAACTCCTCCGGCTATTGTTTCTTTTTTGACATCGAATGAAGGCACGCCGTCGAAAACCTCAAGGAATACGGCTTCGCTCATTTTCATCAGCGATTCAGTAGTGCCTTTCCCGAAAAGGATCTGTGAGGCTTCGACAGCAGCTTCGTAATCCTCACGTGAATGAACCATTACAGTAAGCTCCTCAGCAAGTCTTTTCTGGAGTATCCTTTCGTGAGGCGTTTTGTTGTGTTCTTCTGTCAGGGGTACAATTTCCTCCCTGCCGAGAAGGGTGAATATCTTAATATACCTTGCAGCGTCTTCGTCAGACACATTGAGCCAGAACTGGTAAAAATGATAGGGAGAGGTTTTTTGTGGATCGAGCCATACATTTCCCGATTCTGTTTTTCCGAACTTGGACCCGTCGGCTTTGGTTATCAGCGGGCAGGTAAGAGCGAAAGCTTCCCCTCCTTTCTTTCTCCTTATAAGCTCGGTGCCTGTAACTATATTTCCCCACTGGTCGGAGCCGCCCATCTGAAGCCTGCACCCTATTGTTTCATAGAGATGGAGGAAATCTGTTCCCTGAACAAGCTGGTAGGAAAATTCGGTGTAAGACATGCCTTCCTTCGCATCCGATCCCAGCCTTTTCTTCACCGAATCCTTTGCCATCATATAGTTGACGGTGATATGCTTCCCAATGTCGCGGATGAAGCCGAGGTAAGAGTATTCCTTCATCCAGTCATAATTGTTGACCAGGATGGCCTTGTTTTTCCTGTCTGAATCAAAATCGAGGAATCTCGAGAGTTGTTTCTTTATCCCCTCCTGGTTGAAGCGAAGGGTCTTCTCGTCGAGAAGGTTGCGTTCTTCCGACCTGCCTGATGGATCGCCGATCATACCTGTCGCACCTCCTATCAGCGCCACCGGCACATGGCCTGCTCTCTGGAAATGAACCAGCAGCATCACCTGCACCATGTGTCCTATATGAAGGGAGTCGCTTGTCGGATCAAACCCGATATAACCAGCTGTTGTTTCCCTGCCCAGCAGCTCTTCTGTCCCGGGCATGATGTCGTGTATCATGCCTCTCCATCTCAGTTCTTCAACAAAATTCATTTCTTCACAATTAGAGATGCAAATATAACAAAGGCGGTCAAATTGAAAGTTCGGTTGTATCGCCGGGGGCAACGATTTCAGGCTCTTTTTTGAACCTGTCGAAGCTCTGTTTCAGGTTACCTTCGCCGATGACCGGGAAAATTGAAGGGACTATATCGGCAATCGGCTTGTAGAACCGCGATCCTTCCACTGCCTTAGGAAGAAAGTGCTTCCTGGC
>JALONU010000139.1 GCA_025454775.1 Bacteroidales bacterium
AGACTTAAGGATATAGATATTTTTTTCATGTTCAGTAATGATTTATTCAGAAATGCCTTCTTTATTAAGTCTCCACTCTACCAGTAAATTATATATTATGCACAGGCAGACAAAAAGTATTAAAAGAAATACGGCGGTATAAAAATAGTGAAATGGGAATCCAAGGAATTTTGTGTCTGTAAGAACGGATTGATTATGTGTAAGATAGAGAGACATTATCTGAGGCAGGCTGCTTAATGAAACATCAGACAGGGATCCCGGGTATTCAGGGCGGAGGCTGACAGCCAGTATTTTCTCATCAAGGCTTCCTTTTTTAAAACCTGTATAGTTTGAAGTGATTTCAGTAATTGTATTTTCCGTACCCAGGATAGCTGACTTCAGATCGAGGAATTCCTGGTCTTTCGAAGATCCCAGTTTTTCTTTCAGGCTTGCCATTTCGGCAATCATGCCTTTAACAAGGTTTTGAACCGAATCGGGCATCACACTGAAAGTGATGCAGCTTATGGCAGCATTCAGAGTTTCCTGGTGTTCGGGCTTTACTATATTTTTACCCTTTACCAGAACCACAGAATTCAGGAGGTCCGTGTATTTTACACTTTTCAGGTCGGTTGAAAGGGCCGCAGGCCAGATTTCCTCAAATACTGTAAGCGATTTTTCAGGAGTGGGCTTTTCGATGGTCTTCAGGAGAATTTGAAATCCGAAGACCGCTGTTGCCCAGATCAGGAGCATGGTTAAAATAACATTGCGGTTCTTTTTCCCATGGAGATTTCTTGGAGTGAACAGGCTGAAATTGAATTGGTCCGGTGATTCCATAGATAAGAGGTTATAGTTTGGTCAATAAAGAGCGAACTAAAATACTTAAATTGTCATATGTTGTTTGCCGGAATTAATTGCAATGTAACATTGATATTAAACAACTAATTAAAACAACTATATTTGATGCCGGGCCGTATCGTGAATACTACTGGCATGATGAATATAATTTCCCGTCTGTAATAAGAAAGAATGAAAGGATGAAAGTCACACGAAACGTTGCATGCAGCACATGCAGGCATAAATGCGATATTTTTCAGGCTGTTCTGTCATCAGGCAGGTCTTTTGATGCTGCGAAAACCATTCAGGCTCATTTCAGGAAACATGAGAAGATCTGCAAACAGGGAGATCATGTCAGTCATGCCATATACCTGGTTGAAGGTACGGCCAAACTGTATATCGAAGGCATTAACGGTCATAATATAATTTTGTACCTTATGAAGCCTCCGGCCTACATAGGATTACTCTCATTTTTTGAAAGCATTCAATATACATATTCCGTTACTGCCATTGAAGAATCAAAGGTATGCATGGTTGACCTTGACTTCCTGAAGGCACTTTATCTGGAAAATCATGAGGTACTTTTAAAGCTCAACAAGGCATTCGGGAAATCGGTGGCTTTGATCATGAATAAAATCATCTGCCTCAATCAGAAGAACATCAGGGGAAGAATAGCTGAAAGCCTTTTATACCTTTCGGGATTTTACGGGAGCAGCAGGTTCAGCCTTCCGGTCACAAGAAAAGAACTTGGTGAAATGTCTGCCATTTCTGAAGAAAACACGGTACGGCTTCTGACTGAGTTACGGAAGGAAGGCATAATAAAAATCGAGAACAGGGATGTAACGATCAGGGATAAGGTCCTTCTCAGGAAGATATCGGAACTGGGATAAGCGGGTTGACAGGAAGAGCTTCGATAGTCCTTCGTCCTTAATTCTCACCACTCACCCCACCTTCGCCAAGGCTTCGGTGGGCAAAGCACTCACTACTCATCTCTCAGCACCTCTATCATCTCAGTTATCGCCTCCGCATCCGCAGCGGTCTTGACCGGCGATAAGCCCAGCAGCTTCCTGGCTTTGTTGAGATCTTCCCCGGAGACGAAATCCTTGCCTATTAATATATAGTATAGTATCGCCGATTTAAGCGTATTTGCCTTCACCCTGAAGGAATGAGGACTCAGCCTCGCAGGGAAAAGATGAACAAACCTTTTTGCGTCATTGTGGAACTTGAGCATCCAGACCGAGTTGTCGGAAAGTTCAGCAGTCCTGAAATCGCTGAAGCTTGTCCCGGCCCATTTTGAAAAAGCATCCTGGTCACATAGTCCTTTGCTTTCAAGAAAGTGTCTGAGTCCGGTGCAGATTTCCTGCACTGACAGGCTTCCGGTGTAAACATCCATAACCGATGAGCCGATGCGCTTAACCTCCTTGATGAGCAGCTTTTTATCTATCCGGGTTTCCTCAGAAAGCCACAGCGAGGCAAAATCCCTGATATACCCGAAGTGGTGCTTGAGGGGATTGAACTGAAAAGGAACAGGTATTTTAGAATCAGTTTCCATACCGGCAATACCCAAATTTAACTAATCTGGCTGTCTTAAAAGTTTATTTTAACCGCAAAGTTCGCAAAGCCCGCTTTCGCAACCTCATCCGCCAGTGCTGCTCAGTTTGAAGGACGCTTCAGCGGGAGAAAACCACGCAAAGGGCGCAAAGCTAAAGCCTTGATATATATTTCTTTGCGGACTTAGTGCTCAATCTCTGCGCTCTTTGCGGTTAATGGATTTTTCCTGACAGGCTAGTCTCTTTTTATCAGGATCAATGGTTTTTACAAAATCCTTGCTATTTTTAAATGATATTCAAAACCGATGATCTCCGATTCAAAAAGAGAGTTCCTCAATACAATCAACCACCGCCAGCCCGGGAAGGTAGTCGTCGACTTCGGGGCAACAACCGTGACAGGTATTCACGTCCTGATCGTCGAAAAGCTCCGCGACCATTATGGCCTTAAGTGGAACCCCGTGAAGGTTATTGAACCTTACCAGATGCTGGGAGAGATCGATGATGACCTGGTAAGGGAAATGGGTATTGACATGATTGGTCTTTTCGGGGAAAGGAACATGTTCGGGATTGTACAGGATAACTGGAAGGTCCACCGGACATTGTGGGGACAGGAAGTTCTGTTCCCGGGTGAATTCAATTATACGTACAACGACAACGGCGATATCCTGATGTACCCCGAAGGCGACCTTTCGGCAAGACCCAGCGCCATGATGCCGAAATCAGGTTATTTCTTCGATGCGCTCGAAAGACAGGAACCGATAGATGAATCGACTCTTAAGGTCGACGACAACCTTGAAGAATTCGGTCTGGTTACCGACCATGATCTTGAATACTGGAAAAAGCAGATTGAATCCGCAGATCCCGGTTCGAAAGGCATCGTTGCTACCCTTGGGAGCACTGCCCTGGGGGACATAGCGCTGGTGCCCGGGGTAGGACTGAAAAATCCAAGAGGCATCCGCAGTGTTGCCGAATGGTACATGTCGACACTTACCCGCGAGGATTTCATTAAGGAGCTTTATGGCACTCAGACCGACATAGCAATTGACAACCTTAAGAGACTCTTTAAAGTTATCGGCAACAGGATTGATGTGGCATATATCTGCGGGACCGATTTCGGAACACAGAACTCAACGTTCTGTTCTCCTGAGACTTACAGGTCGCTGTGGCTGCCTTATTATAAAAAGGTGAACGACTGGATCCATGAGAACACCGGATGGAAGACTTTCAAGCATTCATGCGGCGCAGTAGAACCTTTCATGGAGTTATTCATCGAATCGGGATTCGACATAATAAACCCGGTGCAGATTAACGCAGCAGGAATGGATCCTGTACATCTTAAAAAGAAATATGGCGACAGGCTTGTTTTCTGTGGCGGGGGAGTGGACACCCAGCGGGTGTTCCCTTTTGGCACTCCGGCTCAGGTAAGGGAACAGGTGAAGCGCCAGTGTGAAATATTTAACAATAACGGCGGATTTGTCTTCAGCACGGTTCATAATGTTCAGGCCAACGTGCCTTTTGAGAATGTAGTGGCGATGCTGGAGGCGTTGAGGGAGTTATAAATGGCCACTCATAAATACAACTACCGCTACCTCCTTGCCATCAGCCTCGTCTCTGCCATGGGAGGACTGCTCTTTGGCTACGACTGGGTTGTGATAGGCGGCGCCAAACCCTTCTATGAACCTTATTTCGGCATAACAGGCAACCCGGCCCTCCAGGGCTGGGTTATGAGCTGCGCCCTTGCCGGCTGCCTGGCGGGAGCTGTCCTTTCAGGCTGGCTCAGCGACAGGTTTGGAAGAAAAAGACTCCTGCTTCTTGCAGCTCTCCTCTTTATCATTGCATCGCTCGGGACCGGATCAGCTTCCTCTCTGACAGCATTCATAATATTCAGGATCACCGGAGGGATTGGGATAGGTCTCGCCTCCAACCTTTCGCCGATGTACATCGCGGAGATAACTCCCGGCAGCGTCAGGGGAAGATATGTATCAATAAATCAGCTTACTATCGTGATAGGTATACTTGCCGCACAGATAATAAACTGGAGGATAGCCAGGCCTGTAGCCCCCGACGCCACGGCTGCAGATATAGTGGCATCGTGGAACGGCCAGATGGCCTGGAGGTGGATGTTCTATGCATGTACGATCCCTGCCCTGCTCTTCTTCATATTCGCATGGTTTGTTCCTGAAAGCCCCAGGTGGCTGGCCAGGAAGGCAAGATTCCACCGGCAGGCTCATGAGATACTCGAAAGGATAGGAGGTTATGATTATGCCGACAGGGAACTGAGCTCTATTAAGGAAACCCTCAACTCGGGCCGACAGAAGATCAGCACGGGTATCCTCAGGAAGCCGGGGATAGCCAGGATCCTCATAATAGGTGTCGTTCTTGCCATATTCCAGCAGTGGTGCGGAATCAACGTGATCTTCAACTATGCCCAGGAGGTTTTTGCGAATGCCGGGTACACAGTTTCCGATATTCTCTTCAATATCGTGATTACAGGAAGCGTGAACCTTGTCTTCACCTTTGTGGGGATGTTCATGGTAGACAGGCTCGGCCGCAAGGCGCTTATGCTGATCGGCGCCGGAGGACTGGCAGGGATCTATGCCATCATCGGGAGCATGTATTTCTCGCACCTCACAGGTGTTGCCCTGCTCATAATGGTTGTTGCCGCCATTGCCTGTTATGCGATGACGCTTGCGCCTGTAACCTGGGTGATCCTTTCGGAGATCTTTCCCAACAGGATAAGGGGATTTGCAATGTCAGTCGCCACCTTTGCACTATGGGCAGCATGCTTCGTTCTGACGTATACATTCCCCTTGCTGAACAAATGGCTCGGAGCATCCGGTACATTCGGACTGTACGGACTGATATGCGTTCTGGGCTTCTGGTTTATCTTCAATGCCCTGCCCGAGACAAAGGGAAAAACACTCGAAGAGATAGAAAACGAATTCACGGGAAAATGAAAAAGTACCTTATATTTCTGGCAATTCTTTCAGCATGTTCAGTACCGGAGAAAGAAACGCGTCAGCAACTCCCCCTTGCAGGAGAATGGTTTTTCAGGATCGACTCTCTCGATCAGGGCATCGAAAAGGAGTGGTATAGCAGCCTGCCTGATGAAACTGTGAAGCTCCCGGGATCGATGGCTGAGAACGGAACAGGGAATGAAGTTACGGTAAGCACACCGTGGACAGGCGATATTATTGACAAGTCTTATTTTACGGATTTAAAATATGAAAAATACCGTCAGCCAGGGAACATCAAGATCCCATTCTGGTTGAAACCGGTGAAATATTACAAAGGTGTCGCATGGTACCAGAAGGAGGTTGTGGTCCAGGATGAATGGAAAGGAAAAAGAATAGTCCTTCACCTGGAACGTTGCCACTGGGAATCGACATTGTTCGTGAACGGTAAAAAAGCCGGCTCTCAGAACAGCCTGTCAACGCCGCACGAATACGACATAACCGGTCTACTCAATCCGGGCAAGAACCTACTCAGCATCAGGATCGATAACAGGGTAATAATACCGGTAGGCGTCAATTCACACAGTATAAGCGATCATACCCAGTCCAACTGGAACGGCATAACGGGAAATATATGTCTCTATGCAACTTCAAAGGTATTCATAGATGATGTTAAGGTTTTCCCAGATGTGGCAGACGGATCGGCAAAAGTGATTGTCAGCATGAGAAATACAAGCGGGAATGAATTCAATGGCAGACTGACCCTGAAGGCCTTGTCCGTCAATGGAGAAGATGCAGGTAATCAGGCGGCAAAAGCACAAAAGGTAAAGATCACATCAGCCGGACAGAGCCTGGTAATTTCTTACAAAATGCGTAATCCTCAGCTATGGAGCGAATTCAACCCGGTCTGTTATACGATGAATGTCAGCCTCCAGCAGGGGAAGGAAGGTGTTATCGACCAGCTTTCAGCAGATTTCGGAATGCGTGATTTCAGGACCAAGGGAACTCATTTTGAGATTAACGGCACCCCGGTTTTCCTCAGAGGTACCACGGAATGCTGTATTTTTCCCCTTACCGGCTATCCGCCTTCGGATGTTGAATCATGGATGAAGGTGCTTCAGACCTGCAGGGATTATGGACTGAACCATGTGAGATTCCATTCATTCTGCCCTCCCGAAGCAGCATTTATCGCTGCCGACAAGGTCGGGATCTATTTTCATGTTGAGGGTCCTTCGTGGGCTAACCAGGGAAGCTCAATAGGGGGAGGAGGGCCTCTCGATCAGTATATAATAGATGAAACCACAAGGATACTGAATGAATATGGGAATCATCCTTCATTCTGCATGCTGGCTTATGGCAACGAACCGTCAGGACGCAACCACAGGGAGTATCTCGGGAACCTGATAAAATACTGGAAATCTATCGACGACAGAAGAATTTATACATCCGGCGGGGGATGGCCGATAATTGCCGAGAATGATTACAATGTAACTTCAGAGCCAAGGATCCAGCACTGGGGAGAGGGCCTGAAAAGCATTATAAACGCTCAGCCTCCCCAGACGATGTTCGACTTCCGCGACTTCATTTCGAAATTCCAGGTGCCGACGGTTGGTCATGAGATCGGCCAATGGTGCGTTTATCCTGATTTCAGCGAGATACCGAAATATACAGGTCCTCTGAAACCGGCTAACTTTGAAATCTTCAGAGAGACACTCGCAGAAAACGGAATGGGAGATCAGGCTGAAGATTTCCTGATGGCATCAGGGAAGCTGCAGGTGCTTTGTTATAAGGCTGATATTGAGGCCGCCCTGAGGACACCGGGATTTGGCGGATTTGAAATGCTGCAGCTCCATGATTTTCCGGGGCAGGGTACAGCTCTCGTAGGCATTCTCAATCCCTTCTTTGAATCAAAAGGATATGTGACCCCGGAAGAGTTCAGGATGTTCTGCAATGAGACAGTCCCGTTGGCAAGGATGAAAAAGCTTGTATATAGAGGCGGGGAAACATTTGAAGCGCGGATCGAAGTGGCACATTTTGGAGCTAAGCCGATCAGGAATGCAAAGATCCTCTGCCGGATTATCAATTCCGAAGGATCGGTTTTAAGGGAAGAGATGATGACCATGGAAGAGATAGGCATCGGGAACAACATAATTGGTGTTTTTGCAAGGGACCTTGATAATGTCGGTAAAGCAGAAAAACTGAAGCTGGAGATTTCCATCGCCGGCACATCCTTTAAGAACCAGTGGGATTTATGGATATATCCGGCAGGCATTCCACCTGATCCCGGTGACGTGCTTGTTACGGATAATCTTGACAACAATACTCTGAGAAAACTTGATGACGGAGGATCTGTATTACTGCTTACTCACGGGAAAGTGGCTGAGGACAGGGGTTCTAAGGTCGCTATTGGCTTCTCGAGCATATTCTGGAACACTGCCTGGACTGGAAACCAGCCGCCTCATACGCTTGGCATACTCTGTGACCCGAAACATCCTGTGTTCAACGGATTCCCGACTGAGTCGCACAGCAACTGGCAGTGGTGGGATCCTGTAACACATTCACAGGCAATGATCCTCGACGGTTTCCCGGCAGAACTGCGGCCTCTTATTCAGCCGATAGACACATGGTTCGAAAACCGCAGACTGGCGCTGGCATTTGAAGCAAAATGCGGGAATGGCAGGCTTAT
>JALONU010000140.1 GCA_025454775.1 Bacteroidales bacterium
CCTTCCGATCCTGAGACAAGGCTGGCGGCAGATTTCCTTGCAAGCTTTCTGGGTAATCCGACAGGAGAGGAATTCACGGTTACTGAAGGAGAGAAACCGGTAAAGGGATCGGTCTTCATGCAGATTGACAATACTGTGAGCCACCCTGAAGGCTACAAACTTACGATCACAAAGAAACAGCTGATAATTTCGGCGAGCGCTCCGGCAGGTTTCTTCCATGCAGTGCAGACGATCAGACAGATGCTCCCTGAGCAGATTGAAGTTAAGGAGGTTGTTGAAGGAATTGAACTGAAAGTACCGGCCTGTATCATCGAAGATGAGCCCAGGTTTGCATACAGGGGAATGCACCTCGACGTGGGAAGGCATATGTTCCCGGTGGAAACAATAAAGAAATATATCGATATTCTGGCACTTCATAAGATGAACACTTTCCACTGGCATCTTACAGAAGACCAGGGATGGAGAATAGAAATAAAGAAATACCCTAAGCTGACGGAGGTGGGTGCATACCGGGATGAGACCGTAATCGGTCATGCAGGCAGGCCTCCGCTTAAATACGACGGTACAAGATACGGAGGCTTCTACACCCAGGAAGAAGTGAAGGAAGTTGTGGCATATGCAAAATCAAAATTCATAACCATCATTCCCGAAATAGAGATGCCGGGTCATTCTGTAGCAGCCCTTGCAGCCTACCCGGAACTAGGCTGTACCGGAGGCCCTTACAAGGTGCATACAAAGTGGGGAATAACAGATGATATTTACTGTGCAGGGAAGGAAGAGACATTCACTTTCCTCCAGGATGTGCTGACCGAAGTGATCAATCTCTTCCCCGGAACATACATACATATCGGTGGTGATGAAGCCCCGAAGGCAAGATGGGAAAAATGCAAGCTCTGCCAGAAGAGGATGAAGGATGAAGGACTGAAGGACGAACATGAGCATCAGAGCTATTTTATAAAGAGGATAGAGACCTTCCTTTCATCAAAGGGAAGGAAGCTTATCGGATGGGATGAGATACTGGAAGGAGGACTTGCCCCGGAGGCTACGGTAATGTCGTGGCGGGGTATCAAGGGAGGAATTGCTGCCGCCCAGATGAAGCATGACGTAATAATGACCCCGAACTCGCACGTTTACCTTGACTACTACCAGAGTGAGCCTCAGGATCAGCCACTGGCAATAGGAGGATACCTGCCTCTTGAAAAGGTCTACTCATTCAATCCGGTGCCGTCAGAGCTGACCCCGGAAGAGCAGAAACATATAATAGGTTTTCAGGGGAATGTGTGGACCGAATATATCTCCACTACTGAACATATGGAATACATGGCTTTCCCGAGGGCTTTCGCGATCGCAGAAACAGCATGGACTCCGGACAGGCTCAAGGATTTTGAAGATTTCCTTGCACGGCTGGAAGTGTTGAGAAAGAGATACGATGTATTAGGCATCAACTACTTCAGGGGAGAATACAGGGACACCCGTGCAGCAGCTGCCAGGTGATCTGCCGGAAGCAACTGAAGATCAATCCTTCTCAGTGCTGATGAGCTGGAACATATGCTCATCGAGCCATCCCTGAGATGTGCGGATCCAGTCCTTTTTAATGCCGACCTCCACAAACCCGAGTTTCCTGAAAAGCTCTATGCTTTCACAGTTGTTCGACAATATGTTGCAGTATAGCTGATGCAGCTGCAGGGTGCTGAAGCAGTAGCTGGTAAGGGCCCTGAGGGCCATTGAAGCATAACCTTTCCGGCGTTCCTTTTCGTCGGCGATCAGGATGCCGAGCCCCGCTCTTTTGTGAAAGGGATCAAAATCGAACAGGTCTATTGTGCCTATGGCCTTCTTTTCGTCTGCGAGTTCGATCATCAGGCGAAGCTGCCCGGCTTCATAGATATTCTTGTGGGAGTTCTCAAGGTATCTCTTGAGAGTATATTTTGAGAAGGGAACTGTAGTATTGCTGATTATCCAGTATGCTTCGTTATTCTCCCATTCGTACAAAAGCTCCAGATCCTCGGGCTCCAGGGACCTGAGATTTACCTTTTCGTGCCTCATGCAGTGAAAGTTATTGTTAATTAATTAACAGCAGCCTGGCTTACAGCTTGTTAATCTCATATTCAGTTACAATGTATGCATCAGTGAAACCTTTGCCCTTTACAAAAGAAAGATACTCCGATGCATCTGTCTTACTGTAGAAAACGCCTACTGCATGAGAATAGGTTTCAGCAGTTTTAATGGTTTTTATTACCTGCATGCCGTAGGGGTTTATCGCGGCAAAAGCCGAAGAAGGAAGTATCTCAGCTGACTTCCTGAGCACAACAAAATACTTTGATGATGAAACAAGCCTAAGGTGTTCGGGAGTATAGGTTTCCTGCCGGATAACCAGTCCGGTACCGGGATCAACGATCCCAAAGGCGACCCTCCGGTTATATTTCCTTCCTTCGGGATTGTCAGAGCCGTCGGTGTTTGTGTTTAAGGCTGTGAAGTTAGTTTCTCCAAAGGCTTTTCTGATAAATCTTGATGCGGGTATGGAAGGAGAGGTCAGGTAGTCGATTACTGCCTGTGCTCTTCTTTCCGCAAGCTTCATATTGTATTCTGCACTGCCTTTGGGGTCAGTATAGCCTGCAACTTCAACCTTCAGCGAAGGAAAAGCCGTAAGCAGGGATTTTACCGATTCCAGTATCTTCTTCGCCTCTTCGCTCAGGGCATAGCTGTCGAATCCGAACAATACGCTGCCTTCAGTCATCAGGCTTCCTCCGGGTGCTTTCTCCGGTTCGAGGGCAGTGTTTACAGCCATGTAGTGACTAAGGAAATAGAGCGGGATATTCAGTCTTACGCTTGCAGGCAGGTACCCGGCATGGCTCACAAGCATGTCGTAATCACCGGGTCTGACATCGAAGCGGTATGTACCGTCTTCATTCAGACTGACATTCTGCTCTGGTATCTTCCTTAATATGTCGACGATCCTTATGGTAGCTTTTCTCTGGTCCGGGGCAGTGCCGTCCTTCAGGGTGAGCGCCCCTTCAATCCTTGTAGTCTCTTCTGCAGGATCAATTGCAACAATGGCATAGATGTTCCTTGCCTGGTCTTTTTCGCTGTAGCGGCTTGCCACGAATCCTGGTGCATTATTATTGAGTATGAAGAAAGTGTTTTCACCCGTAGTGTTGAATGCGTAAGGCATTCCGACAGGATTCGACCATCTTCCGTTCCTGATCACCGACCTGAATACATCGTAGCCTCCCATGCTGATGTGTCCTATCGAGCTGAAAATCAACGCATTGTTATTGGGGTCAAAGAAGGGTGTGTCTTCATTGTACTGTGTATTGACAGGTTCGCCAAGGTTAACAGGGTCGTTCCAGGTGCCGTCGGGTTTTTTGTCGGCTTTCCAGATGTCGAGTTCACCGAAACCGCCCGGCCTGTTGCTGGCAAGGTATATCGAATTGCCGTCCGGGGTTATGAAACCGTGTGATTCCCAGTATATTGTATTGAGCGGCCGCCCCGGGTTCCGCATTCTTGACCAGGTGGTGTCTTTTCTTTCGCTGAAATAGAGGTTGCCGTCGCCGCCGTCGTCAATATAGAGAACCAGCAGCTTTCCGTCGGCTGTAATGGAATTGGAATAGAACCTGTCGAGACCGCCGAGCTGACTCGTTATATCTACCGGTTTCTGCCATGTTTCGTTTTTGTATGAGCAGAGTATCCGTGTCTTTTCTCCCGTTTTCTGGGTGAAGATGAACACGGAGCCGTTTGCGGCGAGGACAGGATTGCAGGCGCCCGGGTAATCGGCGAGCCAGGGTGCAAACAGACTTGAAATGACGGTTAACGGTTTCTTTTTCTGTTCCGCGGCATACCTGCTGTCGCGTATGAGGATATCGATATACTGATCCTTGTCTGGATCTGTCCCGGCGAGCCTCTTTTTTTCTTTATAGAAGCAGTCAACTGCCTGGCTGAGACTGTCATTCAGGTGCCAGGCCATCCCGAGGTACATGTAAGTATCGGGCGGAGCCTGCTCTCCATGTTTGACATAAGATCTATCGTTGGCGGCCAGGTTCGTGACAGCTTTCCTGAGGAGGTTGAGAGCTTCCTTCTTCTTGCCGTCGATGTTCAGATAGCAGATGCCGAGTTTTGCAGCAATATTCTCGTTGTCAGGATAATTAACGAGTAGCGGTTCGTACAGACTTGCAGCTCTCAGGTAATTCTTATCGAAATAGAAAGCGAGGTCTGCCTCCTGAAATTCCCTGGCAAGGTCTTTCTTCACAGGTTCCTGTGAAACGAGAGAGATTGTACAGCCAGCGAGGATGGCCGTACATGCAAACATCTTTAGGCTGTTCATTATTTCGAGACTTTTTTGATAAAGATATCGCTGGGATAACCTCTCCTTATCAATGCAGACCTCCATGCAGCCGCCTCCTCCCTGGTGGCAAACCTTCCCGTTGTGTACCTGTAGAACCTGTCGACATCGCTGTACATCACCTTCATGTCGCTGATGTATTTGAAATAATTGATGTCCACAGGATTATGAAGGGCCATGACCTGAACTGTATAGTACAGAACATCGGAGTCGATCACGTCGTCGACGTTGCTCACAAGCATATTCCTGATAAGAACGGAGCTGTCGACGGCTGCAACAACAGGTATTTCTGCGAGGTTTATTTTTTCATATACAACAGGCGTGATCAGCGATGAGTCCCTTCTCAGGGTCACATCGAGAGAGATCAGCTGTTCCGGATTATCCTGGACAACGGAAGTGTCGACGGCGGTTGTGAAATAGCCATCGCCTGTGTACAGGATCCTGAATATGCCCGGGGATACATTCAGGGAATAGCTCCCGGTTGTTTTGTCGGGAGCCTGACGGTACAGAGTGTCGCCCGACTGCCTGTCGAGTATATACACCCTGTAGTCCTTTTTATCTGCGAAGGCTGTATCGTTCAGCCTGATGCTTCCGGCAATCTCATATATCTGGTTGACATCCACTCCGCCGAGGCCGATATAGAATATCTCCTTCTTCTTATAATCCGTCTTCATTGAATAGTAGGCAGTTGTGCCATTGAGTGCCGGCTGAAGGAACCTATCATCGTCGGTGCTGTTAACCGGGTACCCGAGGTTTTGCGGGCTGCTCCACCCTCCGGCTGTTTTTCTGCTGCTGAAGATGTCGTAGCCGCCCATCGACTTGTGCCCTTCGGAACAGAAAAAGAGCAGTGAGTCGTTGGCTGTGATAAAAGGATAGTCTTCATTGTAGGGTGTGTTCACCGTTGCTCCGAGGTTTACAGGAACTCCCCATTCGCCGGCTGCGTCCTTTTCTGACATGTAGATATCCAGCCCACCCTGGCCGCCTTCGCGGTTGCTGGTGAAGAAAAGCCTCTTCCCGTCGGCAGAGACTGATGCATGGGATTCGTAGAATTTTGTGTTGATATTCTTGTTCAGCCTGACAATGGGTGTCCATGCTTCATTTACATACCTGGAAGAATAAATATTCCCGTCGAACATGTCGATCTTATAGAGAAACAGTTCCGTGCCGTCGGAGTTAAGGGCGCAGGTAGAACAGTCTTCACCTGCGTTCAGCTGTTCCGTTATTTCCACCGGTGTCTGCCATTTTCCCCTTATCTTCCTCGAGAAGAGTATAACGTTAACCAGTCCGCGCCGTTCGGTATAGGCAATAGTGTTACCGTCGAAGCTGACGGCAGGATTTTCGTTCATCGACCCGCTGCTGAACCCTGAACCAAGGTTTTTCCTCGTAAGGGGAACCGGGCTTGCAACAAATTCGATGGCATTTTTGCAGGCAAGCATCTGCTGGTCTACGAACTCTAGGTTTTCCATCTTTCCTTTTCCCTGAACATCCCTTGCCAGGTTGGCGAAGGTCTGCAGTGTGCTCAGTCCCTTTTCCAGCTGGTTGTTGATCATGTATGCCTTTCCGAGGTAAAACCACGAATCGAGGGGAGCTCTCTTTTCCTTGAATGAAGAAGCTTTGGCATCGAAGGCAGCGTTTCTGACAGCAGCTTCGAGATAGGAGATCCCTTTGTCCTTCTCGTCGGGGATGTTCAGATAGCATGTGCCGATCTTGTAGCTGATGTTAAGGTTCTCCGGGTTTTCCATGAGGATATAGAGCTGGTTCGCAAGCTCGTATTCCTCATATAGATAGTATGATTCGGCCTGGGCAAAGATCTCCTTCAGCTCTTTTGCAGACTGGGCTGTGACAGCTAACGGGAAAATTATCAGAGTCAAAAGCTGCAGACGGAGGCTTATTTTTCTTGCTCTGAAATTATTCATTTAGACAAATTTAAGACTTTACTTTTTATCCTTCCTTTTTATCTTTCCTTTTTCTCTTAAGCAATATAAGTATGAGAATCATTCCCAGCCCGAGGATCAGCCACAGGTACCATAACCTGCATCCTTTTCCGGGAGTTTCCTGTACCGGCTGAGGTTGTTCGGGAACAGGCGGTGGTTCTTTCCGTGCAGTGTCGGCTGCCGGTTTCTCTTCCTGTACCGGAGTTATTTCCTTAACAGGCGGCTTTTTCACTGAGGGGCGTTTTACAACTGCAGGTTTCTCTGGTGGCGGAACAGGTATGCTGTCGGCTGCCGGCACCTCAGCTATCACTGCAGGAGGTGCCAGGTTTGGCAGGAACACTTCCGGTACGGTGATGGTATCTGATGGTGCGTTGATGGGTAGATTGAGTTCTTTTATAACTGTTCCGGCATCTGGTGCCTCATAGCTTACCGTTAAATCCCCGTGGCCAGCAGCAAAGGAATATTCTCCGGTAGCAGGATCTGTGTAGGCAGTGATCGTTTTTCCAGGATACTTCTCATTGACAGACTTAATCAGTATCCTGCTTCCAGCGGCTGCCGTAAACCCTTCAATTGCTGCCTTTCCCTTTACCGTGAACCTCCGCGGATTCTTATCCGAGAATATTTCCAGCCTGTAAATATCAGCAAGTCCGTAGCCGCCTTCGCTTATCATCGAATAATAAGCTTCGAATCCCTGGCCGAGAGGATGAAAGAAAAGGTCATCGTCGGTAGAGTTTACAGGAAAGCCCATATTGGCGGGTGCTGACCATGTTCCATCGTTCTGAAGGGTCGAGGAAAAGATATCATATCCTCCCATATTGTAAAGACCGGCAGAACTGTAAAAGAGAGTCCGGTCGTCATCGCTCAGGAAAGGAGTTTCCTCGTTGTACACAGAATTGACTGCTGGTCCGAGGTTTTTTGCATTTCCCCAGTTATTTCCTGTATCCCTTTCGGCAACATAAATATCGAGGCCGCCGTATGAATCCTTCCTGTTTGAGGTGAAATAGAGTTTTTTCCCGTCGCGGGAAATTGTCGCGTGCGATTCCCAGTACTTAGTGTTTATGTTTTCGTTGAGCTTCACTATGTTCGACCAGCTGCCGTTGCCCTGAAGTTTCGTTACGTAAATATTGCCGTCGTAATCATTCCCGCGGCGATAGATGTAAAGTTCCTTACCGTCCCTTGAAAGGGAAGTGGCAAAGTTGCCGTTTTCCTGGCCGAGTCCGAGGTCGGGGATTATGTTTACCGGATCGTTCCACGTGCCGTTGGTTTTCCGCACATAAAAAAGTGCTTCCTGGAAGGGCGTCAGCCGGTTGAATACCATCGAATTCTGATCTCCCGAAACAACGGGATTGAGATCGGGATACTCGTCGTTGATGGTGCTTCCCAGGTTTTGTTTCCTGATATAGACAGGTGTTTTCATCATCTCCCTGGCATGGAGGCACGATTCTATCTGAAGATCTACAACGGCCGGGTTATAGATCCTTGTATCCATGTTCTTCTTGAACAGCTCATATGTGGTCAGGGCTTCGTCGATGCGGTTGTTGATACGATAGGCGTTTGCCAGGTAATAATATGCATCGTAGGGGGCTCCCTTTTCCCTGAACCTGCCGTTTTTGTACTTCGGGTTTATGGTTTTCACTGCATCCTCAAGGAAAGCCACCGATTTCTGCTTCTCTGCAGGAATGAAGGTGTAACA
>JALONU010000141.1 GCA_025454775.1 Bacteroidales bacterium
GAATCGTCCGTCGTCATCAATAAAAAGATCAGCGTCGCCATATCTGTCACTGTCAAAAGTGCCGACCTGCTTCCATACTCCATTCTTCGGGTCAGTGCTGGCGAAAACCTCTTTTGCATTCATTCCGCAGGCATACATAGTCTCGCCGTCGGTCGCAGCCCCCGGAACACCTCTTACAAAATTCGGTACGCTCACATAGGTCCAGTCCCTCAGGTTGCCGGAATACCAGTATCCTCTTCCTCCGGTGACGAAGAGGTAATAATCATCCTTGTACAGGATCACAACGGGTTCCCCGGCCCTCCGGGCTCTTTCAGAGCCTACAGTGAGGGGGATGGGGTTACAGAATGTCAGGGGCTTGTCGGTTATCCTGACAGAAAAAGCCTCCGGCCTGCCTGCTTTGCCGGATTCCTGGTTGCATGAAGTGCTGGTCATCATCGTTACCGCAGCAAGCAGGATCACTGTTTTTAACATCAATTTGCACATTGTTGGTTCAGGTTATTTTTTTAATAAAACAGGCAGTGCGTTGTCTTTTTTATGCACTGCCTGTTCATGTTATCCTGTCTTTAACAGCTTTTTGTCAAGACATTTCAGATGTCATTTAAAGCTCCGATATCATAGAGCAATTTTAACATAGGGAGCATAGTTGGGCCTTATCGTACCAACTCCGGTCTGGATCGCAAGGGCGCCGACCCTGAAATAGTAATTCCTGTGAATGCCGAATCCATCCCTTGTTGTACCGGCGTTCGCAGCCAGGTCAATCGACAAGGTGTATTCTGTTGCCGGATTGATTGTCTGTGCAGCTCCGGTCAGAGTCCTTGTAGGCTCGCCTGTACCCTTGACAAGAGTTTTCTTGACATATTCACCAACATAAATATCGCTCCAGGCGTACAGGGAGATCCTGCTGACCTTGACAGTCGGTGCTCCGCCTTCAATCTTGAAAGTGGCAACGATCTTGTTAGCCACTGCATCATGAATAATACTAACGTCCTTGATGCGGATATAGGGTGTTACGATGAAATCTATCTCGTTCCCCCCCGGATTAATGGTATATGTCGTATCAAACGGGAAGAAGTTACAGCTTGAAAAATCGAACCTGTACTTGTTTGAATAGACAAGGTTATTCCGGTATTCACCATTCTGTTTTATGTACCAGGTCTTACGTACAGGATTTGCCTCATACTGGCCAAGTTCATAAACACCGATTGTGGAGCCTGAATTCATATCAGTTTCAACAAGACCTCCTCCGACAACATCCCGGATCCCTCCGAAAACCTGTGCATCAGGTTCCGGATAGTTATCTATCTCGCACGAAGTAGCGAAGAAGAGAAAGGATCCAATAATGAAAATCAGATAATATATTTTTTTCATATCTATATACTTTACAGATTAATATTCAGGGTTCTGAATCAACATATTCCCGGAGACTCCCGGAATCGACATGTAGTAACGCCTCTCGACGAATGTCAGTCCGTTTGCCCTGTCGTCATAGTAATTATGAACGCGCATGAAGATATACTTCGGAGGATTCACAGTGAGGTCTATCATCGGGACAAGCGAAAATCTCCTTGTAGCGTCAAACCTGTCGTGGAAATCCCTTCTGCGGATAAGATCCCAGTAGCGGCTGTTCTCGAATATCATTTCAACACGCCTCTCCTTCAGTACGTTGGCAACTGTAAGAGGAATATTGTCTGTATGGGCGGCCCTTTTCCTGATATCATTCAGACATTTTGCTGCAAGGGTTGCATCACCCTGACCGCTCTCGGCCACAGCTTCAGCATAGTTCAGGTATATCTCTGCAAGACGCATTTCGACCCATGGCTGGGTTGAGCCGTACAATGCAAGGCTTGTGGGTGATTTGGTATCCTGCAGGTATTTCCTGAGTGCGAATCCTGTACTGCTGTAGTTATCCTGTGCAGTTCCAAGTGCGCCAAAAGCTGAATAACCGCTTATGTTATTTGACCCGAAGGTGTAATAGGTATTGCCATCCAGTCCGGGAGCGCTGCCGTCGGTATAGACGAGCAGGGTTCCGTTCTGCCTGACCATACCACCCTGCATATTTATAAGAGTGCCCTTGAAAGTTGAGCCCGGAAGCAGAACGCTCGCTGTCAGCCTTGCATCCTTGTTGGCAAAAGGCGCATACTGGTTATCATAATGTAAGTAATCAGCAGCATTGAAAGCTGCGCCCAGGTTGCGGGGATTGGGAATAATGTAGCCCTCATTGCCATCTACACGTGTCTTGATCGGAGCGCTTGCTCCCGTACCGTCGTCTGTGTAATCTTCGTATACATCAACAGCATCAAGGGTGGTACCCCATCTCGACGACATATAAAGGGTATGATAACACAGCTGTTTCGGATAAAACCAGAAGTCGGTTACATGACCCTGGCCGCTGGCAGCTGCACCGTCGATATAGGATTTGATGTAGATCAGCTCAGGATTGGCATACGATGCATACTCGAACATCGTCTGGTAGTTCTTTGCTGCTTCTGCCTTGTTTGCCGGGTTGGGCATATAAAGGGAAAATGCGGGATTGTCCATGATCTCCTTTGATGCATTTATGCACAACAGGTAGTAAGCATTGGCATCTGCAGAGGTCATACCTCCGACCAGCTTTGCATCAACAGCAGCACCTGTCAGGGGAGCTTTATCCCAGAACTTGGCAACAGAGGCTGCATGGAGAGTGACTCTTGACTTGAGCGCAAGGGCAACCCATTTTGTTACCCTGTATAATCCGTTCGAAGGCCTCAGGTCAGGCAGATTTGCTATGGCCAGGTCGAGGTCGCTGATAACAAAATCCCATGTTTCCTTTTCTGTTGAACGGGGAACCATGACATCGGCAACATCGTCCGGTAATGGCTGTACCTCATCAATTATGGGAACGCCTCCATAGCGTTTTACCATCGAAAAATAGGTAAACGCCCTTAAAAAGAGGGCCTCGCCGTACAGTTGTTTATAATCTGCCTCGGAAAGCTTGTTCCCGGCTTTAAGTTCGTCAATGATCTCCAGGAACCTGTTTATATACCTGATACCTGTGTAATCCCAGTTGCCTGTAATGTCGGTAGCGGGACTGGAGTTATAGTTGTTGGGCCCATATATAATCGCTTCATCGGTATTTGAAGCAAGGCTCCATCCTCCGTCGCCGGCGCCTCCGCTGCCCACTCCGGGGTGCTGATTAAAACCGCTTGCCGGATTAAAAGCAAAGTCTTCCATTGGCATCCTGTTGTACAGGGTCGCCATCAGGGTTTTAACCCCTGCCTGGGATGCCAGAAGGTCTTCGGCGGATACCTTGTCGAGCGGCTCAAGTGCCAGGAAATCCTTACATGAGCCCAGGCCAAGGAGAAATGCTGTAATTGTAAGATATATTATACCTTTTCTCATCGCAGTAGTTTTTAGAATTTAATGTTCAGACCCATGTTAAACGATCTCATGATGGGATATGTATTCCCTGCTCCGTATGATCCCTCATCTCTTTCAGGGTCCATGTCCTTGAGAAAATCGTTGCAGAAGGTATAGAGGTTGTAACCGTTAAAGTAAACTCTAACTTGTTTAAGGCCTACAACTTTAGTATACTTCAATGGTACATTGTAACCCAGTTCAACAGTCTTTATCCTTAAATAGGTTGCGTCCATTCTCCACTTATCGGTTGTAGTTCCGGTAGTTGTATTGTTCCCGTTGATTGTAAGGGCCTCCCATTTACCGGGTATCCATTCTGTTGCCGGATCACGGGGATTGTCAGTATCATTCACTGTATGCCAGCGGTCGAGGTACTCTGCAAGGAAGAACCGGTATTGGGTTCCATAACCCCACTGATCTCCCCTGCCCTTGCTCATGGTAAACAGTGAAGAACCTGCCACACTGATAACCACGTCAAAACCCATGTAGCTGGCATTCAGGCTTGCTCCAAACTGCATTGGAGGGTTGGTTCCCTGACCCGACCAGGAAATAGGCAGCTGATCATCGCCGCTTATCCTTCCGTCGCCGTTAGTATCTTTTATTCGGTCCATCCCGGGCAGCATCATATAGTTACCGAGGGTTCCGCCGCAAAGAGGGGCTGTCTCCAGCTCTTCCAGGTTTGTAAATATACCTTCTCTCTCATTTATAAAAGCTCTTCCCTGAATACGTCCCTGATCATTATATGTGTCTTGTCCGCTCTTCCAGACATCCCAGGTACTCTGATTTGGGTTGCGCTCAACATGCTTCAGGTAGTTGCGGCTGTAGGTAAACGATCCAGAGAAACCGTAAGTGAACTTATTTATAGTATTGCGATGCGAAAGACTGAAGTCGAATCCCTTTTGAAAGTTACTGTTGAGGTTCTCCTGCGGGAAGGATGCACCAAAAGTGTTGGGCAGAGAGGTGGCTCGGGTTGCCAGCTCACCAGTTACATCCCTCCTGAAAACATCGAATACAAATCCCAGTTTCCCGTTCCACATATCAAGGTCTAGACCCGCGTCTATAATTGTCGTATTTACCCAGGTAAGATTTGTATTAACAATTCCGGGAGGTATCATTCCTTTGGTGAGTACACCGTCGGCGAACACAAAACCCTGGCTTACCGAGCCCCATGTGTAACCTTCATAATACTGGAATGCACTTCCTGCATCGCGTGCTTGCTGACCCCATGATGCCCTAAACTTCAGGTCTGTAACAAAGGGAAGGGCATTCCTGAAAAACGGCTCCTGCCCTATTCTCCATCCCACTGAAACGGCTGGGAAGAACCCCCATTTCTGGGATGGTGCATATGCATATGATCCGTCCTCCCTGAACTGGAATTCGAACAGGTATTTACTTTTATAGTCGTAGTTGAGCCTGCCAATATAGGACAGGAATGCCTGCTCTCCACGCGAACCGGTTGTTGTCTGGTTTGTAAGGCTGGCCTGGCTGAGAATATCCTTGGTGTAGAGATCGTCGTACTGCCTTTTTCCCTGAAGGCTGCCGTTGTCGATCCTCCTGGCCTGGAAGACCAGGGTTCCTGAAACATTGTGTGAACCAAAAGATCTCCGGTATTTCATGTTTGCCTGGAGTTCCTTCCTGGTATAGGTATCTATCTGGTCGGTAAATGTTGTGGGAGCAACCGATGTTGTCTTTGGAAGGCTGGTAACATAATCGTACAATATGAAATTCTTATACAGATTCCTTGTCTCGTTATTCTGTCCGTCGTATGCAACAAGCACTCCGGCTGATAGTCCTTTAATAAAGGAGAAATCGTAATTAAGGTCTATTGTCGTCTGATACTGGAATTTCAGGGATTGCACATAACCTGATGCTTCCCTCGAAAGCTCTGCGAAGACGTTTGTGTTTTCAGAAGGAACCTGTGTGTAATTGTTAAGGCCGTCGAGTGTGAACGGACCTATCCCGCGGTCGTTCGTAATGATCCTCTTGAATGTCCACTGGGTACCTCTTGTTGGGCTCAGGGTATTTTCATACCTGCCGTAAACATGGACACCCATTTTCAGTCCCTTGGCCAGCTTGGCGTCAACATTAGTACGGAAGGTGTACCTGTCGTACTGCAGAAGCTCATTATTCTTGAAATAACCGCCGTCATTATTATAGCCAAAGCTCGAAAAGAAAGTGATCAATTCATTACCTCCCCTTACATTGAACGTAAGTTCGCTTGAATTGACGTTCTTTCTGACCAGGTTATCCCACCAGTTGTAATCGGTATAATACTTTTCGGTGCCGGCTTTCCATTTTGCAAGCTCTTCCGGACTGGTTACATTCGATGAGCTTTCAGAGTTCCTGTTCATCTCATTCCACATGTAACGCATTGTATAGGCGTCAACATTAATTACTGACCAGTCATTAGTTGGTTGTTTAACAGAATACATGGTATTGAGAGAAAACTCCGTCTTTCCTGCAAATCCCTTTTTTGTTGTAACGATGAAAACACCGTTTGCTGAGTTCAGCCCATAGATAGAAGCAGCAGCATCCTTCAATACTGATATGCTCTCGATATCTTCAGGATTCAGCCTTTCAAAATCATCCATATTATCACGCACCACACCGTCGATGACCAGAAGAGGTTCACCGAATCCCCTTACGCTGACACGGCTGTTGAATGTTCCGGGCTGACCGGTTTGCTGACGGACCTGGACTCCGGGGATCTTCCCCTGGATTGCACTGGCGACGCTAAGGCTTTTTGTCGACAGCAGCTGATCCGACTTGATATTTGCAACCGAGCCGGTCAGAGTCTCCTTCCTGGATGTTCCGTATCCGACAACCACCACTTCCTCGAGACCTGTGGTTTCCGGATTAAGAGCAACATTGATAATAACCCGGCCACCCACAGCTATCGACTGTGCAACATAGCCGATAAATGAGAATTTGAGGGTGCCGTTGCTGGTAACTGAAGGGAGGGAGTATTGTCCGTTTGCACCGGATATAGTCCCTACAGTTGTTCCTTCGAGCACAATATTGACGCCTGCCAGGGCTTCACCGGTGGATGAATCGGTGATCTTTCCTGTTACAGTCAGCTGCTGCTGGCTGCTTCCGGAAGGACCTGCTGTTACAGGATCGCCCGGTACAGCGAACAGTTCCGAAAAACAGAACATTGCAATGATCATTGCAGTGATCAGTTTTCCGGTAAGTCGGTTTGAAGACCATAAGAAAATATGTTTCTCCATACTTAAAAAGGTTTAGATTAGGTTAATTTGTTAGGTTAATTTCAATAGACCGCGGGAGAACAGGTTTCTCCCTGCTGCATTTGTCAAAGTTTCTTCATAGGCAATACTGTTTTTAGGTTTAGGGTTATAAGATGAACTAAAATTTCATAGTGAAAAATCAAATCTTCTTAACTGCTTGTTTCTGCTTTCCCGTTCTTTTAAGAAATCCCGATTTATTTTGAAATGTATGACCAGGTTGCACTATCTGAAAAAACTATCGTTCTATCCAGAACTATGTAAGTGTTAAAAATAATTAACGAAAGAAAATATAACTTTTAATTATTGGTCATTCTCTTTAATTATTCCGTCATACATCAGGTTATTGTCATGTACCCCATAATTATAATAGCGTGTAACATCTTCGTAATGAATACTTAACAAGTATAATCGCTGAATTTCAATTAATTGTATTAATTACATTTAAAGTTACCCGGATTATAAGGTTCATATGAGGTATTTTCTGCACAAAACCATAATTTTGAAAGATCATTCGTGTTACTAACCGGAAAAGCGCAGAAAGAAATTCTTTAAATGTCAAAATGAAACCCACATTTTTGAGCTCAATCACAAATATGTATAAGAATAAATTTCGACTATGTGTGGTTCCGTTATATCATTAAAGATAATAATTATTTTATAATGAAATACATCCGTCAGAATTTCAGAAAAACGTTTATATGTTTTCTGGTCATTTTATTGTCAGGTTATATCTGCCCTCAGAAAATAAAAGCACAGTATCCCGGCATTAACGATTCTATTGCCAGGTACCGTAAAGGGGAAATCATAATAAGGACAAAAAAAGGGTCTAATGTAGTTGTGGAACAAATGAGGCATGAATTCTGGTTCGGTTGTGCCATACCAAACAGCCTTGCCGGCGGCATGACGCAGGACAACCAGAAAATATTCAGGGAGAAATTCCTGGATAATTTCAACTCAGCTGCAACCGAGAACGCCCTGAAGTGGATGATAATGGAACCCCAGAAGGATAAGGTGAATTACAGGGTTGTGGATTCCATCCTTAGCTGGACGGAGAAGAACAATATACCACTCAGAGGACATAATCTTTTCTGGGGAATAGTAAAGTCACCCAATACGGGTCAGCAATATGTGCAGCAATGGGTTATGGAAATGGGTGACGATGAACTGAGGCAGAGAATAAAGGACAGGGCCGAAACAATTACCAAAAGGTACAGGGGAAGGTTCGCTGAATACGACTTCAATAATGAGATGATCCACGGAAACTACTATGAGGACAGGCTTGGCCCCGGGATAACCAAACTTATGGC
>JALONU010000142.1 GCA_025454775.1 Bacteroidales bacterium
ATGTACATCGCATTGGCAGGACGGGAAGGGCAGGAGCGAACGGAACTGCCATTTCTTTCTGCGATGAGGTTGAGAAGGAATACCTGAGGGATATTGAAAAGCTTATCTCGAAAAAGATACAGGTCATCGATGATCATCCATACCCTCTGACAGATACAATTCCTGTTAAAGTTACGCCCCAGCATAATCACAATCACCATCGTCCGCGGTCAGCCGCACCTAAATACAACCGCTATAACAGGAGGAGAAGTTAGAAAAGCGAGGAACCTCCTTTAATGATTTGTCAATCATCTCAATAGACATACCATGTCCTGATAGATTGATGAGATCTATACTTAAAAACTCTGCCTGAAAAAGATTTGTGTATAAAGATCAGGGATGCATCAGGCCTGACTCTGACGAGTACATCTCGACTCCGGAGAAGGTTGAGGAGCGTGAATTTATTTTAGATTTTTCCTTTTGACCGAATTGAACAGAGTATAAGAAATTGTTACACCCACCTCGAACTGGTTGATTTTCAACTCCTGATCTACATAAAAGAAAACCTCTCTTAACTCGGGGATCAGATAGCTCTTTTCAGGTGCCTTGTAACTGCCGACACCTCCAAGATACCTGATGTCTGCATAAAATCTAAGGTTCCTGTAGGAATATCCGAGTCCGGCTCCCACGTTCCATTGACCGGTAAGTCTGTTGTTCAGCGGAAGCATGTCCACACGATGCATGGAGGTGTCGACATACTGATTCCTGCCTGTGATCGGAAAGGCGGATTCTGTATAGATTATATCGAAATCGGCCCTGGCATAGTAATTAATAAAAGGCCCATAACCCGCTGAAACATAAAACCTGAAATTCTTCCCTACATCGAAGTACTTCTTCAGATAGATTGGGAATTCAACGAATCTGTCATATTCATAGGCACTCAGGAAGAAGGTCCTGTCCGGACTAATTATACGGGACATGTGCCAGCCCAGAAATGAGATATCTGCATTTATTGATAATCCTTTGATAAATTCATATTCGGCACAACCATAATATGTGAAAAAGAAACTTGAATCTCTCTGTGGCTCACTGTAATCCAGGGTATTTAATACAGTTGGAACCGACATGGTTTTACGCCGTATCCACCATGCTGTATTCTTTACACCTATCACAAGCCGCGGATGAACACTATACCTCTTCACCATCCTGTTGAACATCTCCGGATTACGATCCTCCCTAAGTTCATAATGCGGGAACTTTCTTATAAGTATATCAATAATGCTCTCAGCCTTTCCGGTTTCTCCAGCCTCCACATACGATTTTGCCAGCAGCTCCAGTGCCTGTTCTTTTTCCTTCCTCGAAAGGTCACATGAATCAATCGATCTCTCGAGGATCTCAACCGATTTCATGAAAAGCCCTGACTGGTAGGCAATCCCGGCTTCTCGCAGCCTCCCCTGGCAGCCTGCTGCATCCTGAGCAGCTATATTGTATTGCTGTGCCGCAACTGCCGCTGCCGCAGAAAGGAGTATCAATATGATCAGTGTCCGCCTCATCATAACGGGTTATTACGGATTGTTGCCGCAAGTCTTTTCATACGGAATATCATTGCCGATGTGATTAGACCACTCATCCGGTCTCATATCACGGTTGAGGATATTGCATAAAAGCGAGACAAGCTTTGAAGGAGATGTCTCCCATATCCTTATGCTCCTGTCCGACATTCCTGCCGCCAGTCTGTTATCTTTCGTAAAGAACAACGTTCTTGCCCTGACATCAGAAATTTCAATGCTTATCACTCCTTTTACAAAACTGTGCAAACCGAAGAATTCCTCATAGTTATATATACGGATCGTCTTATCCCATGAAGAGGTGGCCATTAAGGAAAGATCCCCGTTAAAAATAATGTTATCGATGCCGGCAGTATGCGAGGCAACCCTGAAAACCGTACCCCTGTCATAGGGGTCAATGAGAATCATACTGCCGCTTGCACAACCTGCCAGCAGAATATTACGTGTTTTATTCCATGCAATGCAGAGAGGTCTCTCCCCTTCGAATACAGGAAGTTCCTCGCAGGACAGGTCACTGATCTTCCGGAGTGATAAAGTACCGTCATCCTGAACTGTGAACAAAGTATCGTTGCCGCAGAATACCATTGATCTTACAGGGGATCCTGTCTTTAATTCCCTGACAGATTCATTGCTCCCCGATGAGGTGTTCCAGATGAGAACAGTGCTGTCTGTTGTTCCGGCCGCAATAAGTTTCCCGTTATCCGACCAGCTTACAGCCGTTATTCTTCCCGGATTCTCTCCCTGCTCAAGGATCCTGTTTTCATTTCCGGATAAGTCTCTTATTTCAGTTTTACCGTCTTCAAATGCAGTCAGCACGTGACTGCCTTTGAGATTTACGATATCGATATAGGATCCCTGGCTTGACATGTGAACAAGCTTCGGATTTCCTTCACTGTCCCATATCCAGACATTTCCTTCGAGATCGGCGCCAAGGATCCCGTTCCCGTTTTCGGAAAGGCTCCTGATCTCGTTGGCAGCTCCTTGAAATACAGAGTGTTTTGACTTGTCAAGGACAGAATAGGCCTTATCAAGAGCTGTATATATTACAGGATCATCAATTTTTCCTCCGTTGCTTATATTGAATTTAAACGCCTGTACTGCCAGTAGTCCCATCATCTCAGGGTTTCTTTCCATTGTTGCAGATATCAGCGCCAGGTTCTGAGCCGTGGCGAGAAGGCTGAGCCGTTTTGCTTCCTTTTCCTGCGACTCCGCATACGATCTTCGTTCTTCGGCAATATGTTTCTCATCCTCAGCTTCCCGGGCCTTCTGCTGCGCAAGCAGCGACATTTCTTCAGCTCTTTTTCTTTCCCGCACAGCTTCAGAGGTTGCCCTTTCGGCAGCCCTTCTGTCTATGTCTGATTGTTCCTTAGCGGATAAGGCCTCCTTTTCCCTGACCTCGGCAAGCTTCTGGGATATAATAGCTTCCTGCCTTGCTTTTTCAGCCGCGCTCCTTGAACTGTCTGCAGCCTCCCTCTGCTCATCTGCAACCCGCCGGAGCTCTATTGCATTCTTTCTTGAGTTCATTGCCCAGATGGCAAAGAATGACAGGAAAACTATTACCGCAGTAACAAAACCGATTGCAATGTTAATCCTTCTCCTCCTTGCTTTTTGTATCGATCTCCTGCTCTCAGTGATAAACTTCTGGCTCTTCTCATTCAGGTACAATTTTTCCTCGTAGGGTGCAATGTATTTAAGGTCTTCAGCGGTAAGCAGCAAACCCCTCTTTTCATAATTTGTGTATGCATTCCCGATAAAGGATTTTACCTCGAGCAGCTCTTTCTCCACCAGAGTGATGTCCTCAAAGATCTTCGACGCAAGCGAATCATGCCGCAGCTCATATTTCCCGTTTTCATCCTTGTCCCTTAAGATCCGGAGCTTAATGAATCTTTGTATGAGGTTCTGAACTTTTATGCTTTCAATTTTCTTCCCGAAAGTTCCCGTATATTCAAGAACCTCTTCCCCGGTTATCTGCTGCCTTGTGCCTTTAACCGAAACGAAGGTCTTCAGTACAGCCATTCCCGCATCGGGATCGTCGAGTTGCGATATCTGCTCATCGAGAAACGATCCGAGTATATCCTTGACCTCACCTGCCTTTTCAAGAAGGTCCTTCGACAGCATGCTCACATCACGGACCTCGCCTCCGGCAAGCCTCATGATTTTGTCGAGGTAGATCTGAAGCCAGGTAAGCTCTACATCAGGGGTTTCAGGATTCAGTTTCTGAAGGAGAGCCTCTGCAAATCCCGGTTCAACCTTAATATTGTTTATCCTGCATGGACCTTCAATGGTTTTGACGGCATTCTGCCTCGTCATCTTTTCGATCCTTATCCTGTTTGCCAGGAATGAAGGTATCTCCCGCTCAAATTCCGTGACACCGGCCAGGTATTCCTCCCTGAGCGAGAAGATGAACCTGCACTGAATATCCGAGTCTGTCACCCTGGCTACATTCCTGATGAGTTCTTCCTTTTCCTCCCTGTTGCCGAAGATGAAAAGCTCTTCAAACTGGTCGAAGATCAGGAATACCGGTTTAAAATGATCGAGCCATACCGATCTGAGAAGCTTCTCAAGACTGTAAACCGGGGAAGCTGCCGCCCTCTCAAACGGTGTTTTTGTGAGAGCCGTTCTGGCAAGCGCCTCAAAAAGACTTCTGTTGATATCCACACCCCGTCTTACATTCACCGGCAGCCAGTCGGAGTCGTTAAACCTGTTTGCCAGGCCGCAGTTTATAAGCGAGGACTTCCCGGTTCCGGAGGTGCCGTAAACCAGCAGTATCTTGCTTTCAAAAACTCTTGTATGAAGCTCTTCGATCTCCCTGTCCCTGCCAAAGAAAATATCCCGGTCTTCCTTCGTGAAACTGTCCAGAAACTTGAACGGACTTTTTTGCATGGCCAGGGTTGAGAGGATTGTTAATTCGTCTGATCGGAACCTGTTATTGCCTTCAGAAGGAACCTGAATTCCATCAGAAGGATCTCATAGTTCTTCAGGGATCGCAGATCGCATTTCTCCGTAACTTCTGTACCGAGGTACATAAGGTGGTCGTTCCGGAATTTTGAGTACATGAAGATGTCCTTTTTTATGTCGAACTTCTCCTTTGTGTCGAGTATTTCGGTGCTTGTATCGATTATGAGAGGAGAAAGGTTAAGATACTCCTCCAGCGATTTCATCGATTTCATAAGGAGCACGGAATGGCTTTCCGTATATGCGGGCTCGTCAAGCTCCCTTGCCCGGAAATCCGAGTCGGAGCTGTTCAGCAGATCAATGACATGGTGGAAGCTGGCCTTCTGAACCTTCGACTTGATCACTTTTATATCCTTGACCGACACCAGTTTATATTTAGCCAGGAAGGAAATCTTCTGAAGGATAAAGGTCAGTTTCTCCTCGTACTCAACGCATCTTTTTTCGATCTCCTCCTGTGTCAGGTTTATCTGGTAATGACCTATCTCATTGCGTTCGGGTATCCAGAAATCCAGTGCGTTGTAAAACTTTCCGTCAAGGCTATCAGCCATTTCAGGCATGAACCATTCTTTCTTCTGATCCGAGAATATGTTTCCCAGGCTCCTTATAAGCCAGGTATAATTCCCCATGCTGAGAACAAGGAACCTGTCTTTGAAATCCCGGCTGAAGCTTTCAGGTATTGCCAGGTATTTATCGCTTATTTCCTTCACAAGCTGGGAGAGCATTACAAAGCTGAGGAACTGCATCGATCGCTCGATGGTCTTGAAGATCTGATCAAGCCTCATCCTGTCGGGCTGACGCATCGATCCGGAGAAGAGCCTGCGGAGCTCAACGCCTATCGGCCATGGGAAGTTCCTGATCACAAGATCCGCAAGTACCCTGTAGTCGCTAACCTCTTCATCCTCATCCTCTCCTGTGACCATCTTTGCCAGCGAAGGTTTGTACTTCACCATCTCGTTAAATACCGTCCTGATCAGGTCCTCGTTAATCTGAGACATGTTCTTCCCCGTAAAAGATTCATAAATATATACTTAAAAGTTTACAACTGCAAACCGAATTGTTGCACATCCGTACTGAATACCTTGTATCGCTGGCCGCTGAGCCAAACCTTCGCTGAAGCTTCGGTTTGCAAAGCCTGAGCCAAACCTTCGCTGAAGCTTCGGTTTGCAAAGCCTGAGCCAAACCTTCGCTGAAGCTTCGGTTTGCTAAGCCTGAGCCTGTAACCTTAATCTATTTCACAGTTTTCAGAGGGGTTACCGTCACCGGCCCGATTAGACCCGACTCCAGCGGCGCCCACGAGGAGGCGTCAAAGATCCCGTCCTTGTTGTTCTGTCTCAGCCTGGCAGCCATATTTACATTGTAGAATTTCTTCCACTCTATCTTATTGCGGTCCATGTAAGCGATCCGGTTTGCCATGAGATTGGATACCCTTATCTCAAGAGTGTTCTTTTTCTTCAGCTGCTTCCTGTCGAGGATGATGCTGTAATCGGGACCGATAAGTATTCCTGCTTCCCTGCCGTTGATGAATACTCTTGCGCTTTCATGCACCCTGCCAAGGTTCAGCTGCCATGCCACTGCCTTGCCTGCAGGCCTGGAGAATTCTGTTGTATATCTTGCCGTTCCCGAGAAATCCTTATAGGATTGTTCCCCGAATTCAGTCCAGGACATAAGTTTCTCAGTTTCAATCCGCGGCGGCAGAACAGGGCCTCCTTCAATGAATTCAATGTTCCATTTTCCTTTTATTTCAGCAGCTCCGGCCAGGATGGTGTAAAGAGGGTAGGCGCTTCCTTTTACTGTTCCATTATATGCTGAAACGACCAGCGATTCTCCGGGAAACAGCTTAAGATAAATCTCATAGCTGCCATCCCTTGCCTTTCTTCCGTTCGCCATCCCCGATCTGCCTGTCATGGGATTGAAGATAGCCGCTGAGGAAGCTTTCACCGACAGGGGCATCCAGCCCTCAAATGCCTTTTCACCCCTGTTGAGGATAAAATAGCTGAAGCCTGTTTTATTCTCACGTCTCGTAAAGCTTATCCCATGGTCTGCCATCGGTTCCCTCCTTATGCCTGCAAAGGCAAGGAGCTGGCTGATATTCTTTCCGGTAAGGATATAACCCTTTCCGTATGTAGCCTTGAAAACTTCCGGATTATTTGTCGGAGAGAAGCTGATGCCGGCCTTAAACCTCTCAAAAGCTGCATTTTTTGCTTCAAGGGCCGCAAAACCTGCAACATTCCCGGGCATTTCCCCGTATAATATAATATGTGCTCCTTCATTCGCCAGCTTTAGTATCTGGGCAAAGGTTTCAAGTGGAATATATTTGCATCCCGGCAGGACAAGGGTTTTGTATACGTTACCCTCTGTAAGTATCAATCCTTCTCCCGCAACTGAGTTTTTTATCTGAAGGTCGGATATATAATCCCACGCATAGCCCTGGCCCAGCATCTGGTCGGCTGCTTCCCTGAAGGGAGTTCCCTTGAAAGCAGGACTGATAGCATCGAAGTGCTCCAGCATGCCACGGCCCTGGTCGGCGTACCTGTCGAATATCGGAAAATAAAGAAGAATATCGTTGTCAGGAAGTCCGTCCTGCATAAACGACTGAACCCGTGCAACATATTTGTTCAGGGCTTCAAAGTCATTCCATAGGCTGTTCGAAGGATTCAGCTCAACAGCTGCGTAAAAATGAAATCCGGGCCATGGTTCATCTTCAGGAGAGAAACAGGTCCCGTGATAGAATACATGATTTATTCCGCTTACAAGGAAAAGATCGACAGCTTTTTTAATATCGGAAAGGTTTGACAGGAAGTGCTCGTTGAGCCAGGTTGCAGCTTCGCAGGAAGCAAGCTGCTTTCCTGTCACATTTGCAGCAGAGGAGGCGAACTTCAGTTTTGTGATCTCGCTTCCTTCGGTTTCGGGAATATCCGATGCAGCATAAAGATCCAGGATGTTCCCGGGAGATCCGTGAGCCTGGTTGCGGGTTGTCTTGCCCTGCCTGTTAGCCCATTCTGTCCAGTGGGTTGTGAAATTGTCGAGTATTAGGTCTGAAATTGTCTGGCGGTAGTCGGAGAGGATCCTGGCATTCTTCTCCGGCGTGTCTTTCTGGAACAGTGCCGGAAGGTGCTCGCTGAGGTCATAGCCTCTTCTTATATAAAATTCATATAGCAGGTTGCTTGTCCAGTCTGATTGCCCCGAAGCATCATCCACTTCGTACGAATCATTGAAGTAGCCTCTCAGAGCTTTAATGTCATAGTCCCTGAATATGGTGTCAAAATGTGCAAGGTAGTTCTTTATGGCTCTTCCGGAGAAGTGGTCAATTACATCTCCCTCTCCGCCCGGACCAGCCCTTTCTGCCATTTTCCCGTGCCAGCCCATGAATAGTGCATAGAGAGTCCAGTTCCCTGCCGGAGCGGTCCAGTCGAGGTCCTG
>JALONU010000143.1 GCA_025454775.1 Bacteroidales bacterium
ATGATCGTGAATGGATTATCGCTTTCGTCGCTGGCGCCGTTTGTAACTCCGGATACCCTGATCTTGTAAATCGTTCCGTAATCTGCCTTGGGTCCGACTGTAACCACCTGGGAACCGTCGTTAGGAGTTGATGCTTCTATTGTGTACCATACCAGGTCGGGGAGCCAGACATCGATTTTTACGTTCTCGCCGGCATCGAAATTAGTTGTTGTCCAGGTTACGGTTGCCAGGTCGCCCGAGTACATGACTTCTCCGCCGTTGGGATACGTAACCGTAACTGTGGGTGTCGAGGCAGAAATGGTAGTAAAGGTAACGCTCTTCAGTGTCGATTCGTTTCCTGCTGCGTCTTCAACAGGGCCGACGGCAAGATAATACAGCTGGTTATTCTTAAGGTTTGCCGAGGGGGTTACTGTTATAACTTTTTTGGCTGCATCGATGACAGCTGTGAAAGCCACGGCTGCTCCGGAGGCATCTGTTTCCTTAAGTGTTACAAGGGTTGAGAGGTCGCCATTGGTAAGTTCAGAACCGTCTGTTTTACGAACTGGTTCGTCAAAGGTGATAACCGGTGTAACATTTATTGCAACTCCTGTTGCTGCATTGGCTGGATTGAAGTTTGCTGCGGGAGGTGTCGCATCAACTTCTACAACAATGTTATCGATGCCCACATATTCGTCGTTCCCGTTAGCATTTGTTGTAATAATCCTTATCTGAACTTGTGCTTGATTGTTGCAAGCGGCTGGAAGTTCAACATTAACAGGAGTTACAAGAGTTGCCAGTGAAGGTCCTGTTGTTGCATCAGCTACAAAGCCGGCAGGGATATTTGTGTAATCTCCGGTGTTTCCAATTCTATATTGCAAGGCAAATGCTTGTACTGCATTATCTGCACTGCCATCGAGGTCCCTCAGGTCGTATTTTACCTTGATGTTACTACAGTTAGTCGTGTTGATGTATAAAACTATATTGGGAGCATCAGCTGTTCCTGATCCTGTTAATCCAACGACTGGGTCGGTAAGATGGAATTCTGTTACTCCTCCTGTTGTGTATGTTCCCCCATCAGTTTGATCAACATTAACATCAATGACTAAGCTGAGATCAGCTACTACTGTCTGTGGATCGACACCGGTAGTTGCGGTTCCGTTATCTCCCCTGTAACCAATGATAGAAGGTACCGCGGACCAAGTATCGCTCACAGTTAATAATCCGGTATTTGACCAGTCCTGTGAAAAGCTTCCGCCGCTGAGTAGATGATATGTTTGTCCGGACAAATTCTGCCAACCGGTAGCCATCAGGATCAGAGCGAAAAATAAAGTTGTGAGTAGAGATTTTTTCATATCGATAGGTTTTTAGTATTACCGATGACAAAATGAGCCATACAATTTCCGAAAATCATAGGAGAAAGTCAAATTGCAGGGCATTTATTAATAAACAATTTTTATGCAGTAAGGTTTTTAATATCTCAGGTAAGATTCCTGTAAGGTTAAAATCCAATAACCGCAAAGACCGCAAAGATTTATTTGTCAGTATTTTACCTTAGCGTCCTTTGCGTGGATTTAACCGCCGGAGCTTCAGCGAAGGCGGACTTAGCGCCCTTTGCGGTTAAATAAAATCAGGATGAAGACTCTGTTAATTCCCAGCCACATCTGCGGCTTATGGAACTTATCGTCTTATACTCCGGGATTGACATTTTGCAGTCTCCCAACGTCAATCCGTTAATTATCATTGGCAATGAAGTTCAAAAAACATATTTTCGCTGAAAATTTGAACAAACCTTACCATAACTAAATTATCCTATCGTGAAAACTTTATTCAGATTACTAATCATTATCGCATTACCGGCAATGATAACCACTTCATGCAAGACCGAACAGGCGGTTGACAAATCCAACCCCTTCTTCAGCAAGTACGAGACTCCCTTCGAAGTCCCTCCGTTCGACAAGATCAAGGCAGCCCATTACATGCCCGCTTTTGAGTCGGGAATGGAGACCGGCAGAAAAGAGGTGGAGGCAATCGTTGCCAGTAAAAAGAAACCCACTTTTGAGAATACCATCGTGGCACTCGATAAAGGCGGACAGCTTCTGACAAACGTTTCTGCTGTCTTCTTTGCACAGTCGAATGCGAACACTAACGATTCACTTCAGACCTTAGAAGTAGAAATTTCGCCTAAACTCGCAGCCTTCAACGACGAGATACGGCTTAATCCGGCACTCTTTGCAAAAATCAAAAGCGTATATGAGAACCAGTCGGAATTCGGTCTGAACGACGAGCAGAAATATCTCCTTGAGAACCTCTACAAGGGCTTCGTGAGGAACGGTGCCAACCTGAACGAGCAGGACCAGGATTCACTTAAAAAGCTGAACCAGAAGCTTGCCGTGCTGACGGTGAAGTACGAACAGAATGTACTGGAAGAGACTAACAATTATAAACTCACACTTGAAAAGAAAGACCTTGCCGGACTGCCGGAGGCACTTGTCGGTCAGGCCGCTGCCGCTGCAAAGGCTGCCGGACTGGAAGGAGCCTACGTATTCACCACTCAAAGACCAAGCATATTTCCCTTTATCACCTACTCGCCCGACAGGGATCTCAGAAGGCAGATATTTACAGCTTACACCATGAGGGGGAATAATGGCAACGATTATGACAACAATAAGATCCTTTCTGAAATAATAAGCCTTAGAGCTGCCCGCGCAAAGCTCCTGGGTTATAAGACACATGCCGATATCATCCTCGAACCGAGGATGGCAAAGAACCCTGAGAACGTAATGTCGCTGCTTAACAACCTCTGGGAGAAAGCTATCCCGGTCGCAAAGAAAGAAGTTACCATGATTCAGGATATCATAAGGAAAGAAGGAGGGAAATTCAGCCTTGAGCCTTCCGACTGGTGGTATTATGCCGAGAAGCTGAGGAAGCAGAAGTACGACCTCGATGATAACGAGCTCAGACCCTATTTCAGGCTGGAGAACGTCAGGGAAGGCGCATTTGAATGTGCCACAAAGCTTTACGGGATTACTTTTAACGAATTGAAGGATATACCCCTTCCTCATCCCGATGCCCAGGCATTTGAAGTTAAGGAGAGCGACGGAACACATGTAGGTGTACTATACATGGATTTCTTCACACGTGAAAGCAAGCGCCAGGGAGCATGGTGTGGCGGATACAGGAATCACCAGGTCCTTGACGGCAAACGTATAACCCCGGTGGTCACCACAGTCTTCAACTTTGCACCCCCGTCGGGAGACACTCCTTCGCTACTCAGTCTTGACGAGGTAGCCACAGTATTCCATGAGTTCGGTCATGCACTCGAAGGGCTCTTCGCCCGGAACACCTATAACCAGGTTTATGTGGCCCAGGATTTTGTCGAGCTGCCCTCCCAGATCATGGAACACTGGATGAGCGAACCGGATGTTCTGAAAAGCTATGCAAAACACTACGAGACCGGTGAAGTGATACCTGATGCCCTCATTCAGAAGATCATCAACAGCACCTATTTCAACCAGGGATTTTCCAACGTCGAAGTATATGCAGCTTCACTGCTCGACATGGCATTCCACAGCATCGAAGCCCCGGCAGTTGTTGACGTCCAGAGCTTTGAGAAGGATTTTTTCACAAAGCTGGGCCTGATCCCTGAAATAGTTTCACGTTACAGGAGCACCTATTTCACACATATCATGGGCGGTTACGACGCAGGATACTACAGCTACACATGGTCAGCAGTGCTCGACAATGATGCCTATGAGGCTTTTAAGGAGAAAGGTATCTTCGACAGGTCAACGGCAGAATCGTTCAGGAGGAACATCCTGGAAAAGGACGGGACCATGGACGCCATGCAGATGTACGTGAATTTCAGGGGCAGGGAGCCTCAGATAGAACCGCTGCTGAGAAACAAGGGTCTTCTTTAGTAGTCTTGCGGTCTTGCGGTCCTGCGGTCCTGCGGTCGTCGTGAAGTCCATATAAAAGTAAAACTTTCTTCTGACTGCACGACTGCAAGACTGCAGGACTGCACGACTTTTACCTGAAGGCCCCCTCTATATCATCCAGTCCGACACCCAGGGCTTTGAGCGAAACCTGGTTAAGCAGTATTCGTTCGCCGGTGATGTGGAGGGTGTACTGTGTGTGAACCAGTTCTTCGCCTGGTTTCAGAGCTGCAGCAGGCGAGGAGGTCTCGATCTCGTAGAAAGGCCCCATCTGGGAGCCGTCGGCCAGAGGGCCGTCGTTATATGAATTCAGGGCATCTCCCGAATAGGGTTTCTCCTGTAATTCCCACGCTGAGTTTACATAATCCGTTACACCTCTGGGCACCGGGCAGAAGAGCAGCGTAAGGATGTTGTTTGCGGCATCGAAGCTGCCTGCAACGCCTTTGTTCCTGAGAGGCGGTAGTCCTATCTTACCGCGGCTTTTGCCGTCGCATCTGAAGAAAATATGACTGTCAGTGACCTTCAGCCTGTCTGTGGCTATCTCCCCGAAATATTTATCATTCACAGGAGGTCCCATCACTTTCTCGTCTCCGGCATTGTATGGTATTGCCACAACAACGGAAGGAGAAGGATTGAACATTCCAAGCATCCAGACCGACAGTAATCCTGTCTCCTTTTTCCATTCATTCTCACCCTTGTTCACCAACTTGTTCACGGACCTGTATCCGACGCTTTGCAATCCCGACAGTTCTAAGCCCAGATCTCTTCCTATCGACAGGTCATCCAGAAGAAAGACTTCCCTCTCAAGCCTGAATTTCAAAGGAGTACCGCTGTAGTTCACCGTTTCGACATCGAGACCGAAGAGTGCTGAAGTATCGGTCTGATTCAGAACCTCAAACGGTTCAGTGTCGAGCCAGGCCGGAACCTGCCAGTTATCGTAAATAAAAGAATCTCCTTTTTTGAAATATATTGAGAACTGTCCTCCTTCGGGGCCGAGCCATAGCCTCTCTTCGCCTCCGAAGGCATTCATATGCTTCAGTTTTTCCTGTGAGGCTATCAGCTTATGATTGATCCAGCCGAAGCTGAACCCTTCGTCGCCTCCGGCAGTGCTGGTCATCACACGTCCCTGCCAGCGGGGCACAAGTGACAGCGCTGAGTTTCCATTTCTCAGCTCTATTACGCTTACATATTCTTTCAGGAAGTCGCGGTTGTAGCCATACTGGGCGGTAGTGTCTTCTGCCATGGTTTCCGGTTTGTTATTGTCTTTCTTTTCTCGGCCTTTACAGCCCGAAATTATAACTAAAGCTATAATTATAAGAGTCGTGCGGTTCATCTTGGCATGGATTATTTTTCGTATTCCTATGAGTTAGTTTCTGTTTAGTAAGGAGGGGATTATTATAACTATACTGTCATTGCGAGGAGTCCCACCACCACCTTCGCTGAAGCTGCGGTGGTCAAAGGCGGGACGACGAAGCAATCCTCTTTTCATTGTCTCTTGTTTTTAAGGTATCTGTATCGTCTCCATCCCGGAATTGTTGTCAGTGAAGTGAACCTTGCCAGCCATCTTATTGGTTTGAAGGCCATTGCATAATGAACAGCAAGATACACTACCGTTGCAACGGCGACCATGACGCCTATGCCGATGAACTGTGTCAGTATTTTCCACCAGAGTGCACCTTCGGCAATACCCAGTTTCCCGGCAATTGTCATGAGCAGCCATCCGTTGGCAAGTGAAAAGAGGAATATCATTCCTGCCGCAATGCCGTGTGCCGCTTCAATGGCTTTCCTTGGACAGAGGTTCATGCATCTCATGCAGCTTTCGCAGGTGAGCTTCCAGTAGGGGCGGTTGTTTACGAGGATAATGGAAGCGGTAGGGCATTCTTTAATGCAGATGCCGCAATTGTAGCAGTTGGAGTTTGCGATGAATGTTTTTGACAGGAAAAACCTTCCTCCAATGTAATATCCTGCCGCTATGGGACTTACAAGAAGATCCAGGGGGAGACTGAACAATCCGCGGTAAACCTTCTTACCCGATATCAGTTTCCCTGCAAATTTCCTGACAACAGGCTGCCAGTGTGTTATTATGGATTCTATCACCTTTGTCCTCAACCCCGGATGGAGGGGTATCCAGTTCGAAGGAAGGTCGACCGGCCTGAAACCAATGCACCTGTAGCCTTTCAGGTAAAGAAGGAAAGCCGGCAGGATGAGGGCGAGTCCTGTAATGCCCGGCATAAAGATCCTGCTCAGCTTCATGCCTGCGCGGGTATTCAGGAGAAAAACCTCTTTCCCGTATCCGCGCGGGAAACCTGCAATGAACCTCAGCATTATCGGGGCAGCGTTGAAGCCGTGTGTGGGGAATGCAAATCCTATAAGAGGCTTTTCATTTGCGGCAGGCATGGAGATATTTTCCAGCCTGTCGATCTGATGAACAGAAGCCCTCAAGCCATTTTTTCGGAATTCCTCAGCAACCCATTCCGAAGAAAGACGGGCATTACCGGTACCGGAGATGTAATAAATGTATAGCGAATCCCAGTGTGCCATGGAATTAAATCTCAGGCTTATCCGTTCAGATAAAAAACTTCATAATAAAGATATTGATTATCGGCTTAAATTTGCTGCGACGGATATCAGATGAACAATAAAAATTTTGCAGGAGCATCACTTACTGAGATTCACGATTTTATCGGGCAGGAGGGATATGGAATTTCTCATGCGCGAAACATCGCTGTAGCTATCTACAGGAAGAGGATAAGGGATATTTCACAAATTACACGAATTCCAAAGAAGCTAAGGTTGTTTCTTACACGGGAAGCAGATATAGGAGGCTATCCTCCTGAAAAAAGCGAAATTTCATCGGACGGGAGTGTCAAATACCTTTTCAGGAATCGGGACGGGCTATTGTACGAAACTGTTTATATTCCTGAGGGAAAAAGACATACCGTGTGCGTATCGGTCCAGTCGGGATGCCGCATGGGCTGCCCGTTCTGCGTAACTTCGAAATACGGATACCATGGAAACCTTTCAGCCGGAGACATAATTAACCAGGTCAGGAACATACCTCCTGCGGAAAAGCTAAACCATGTGGTTTTCATGGGCATGGGAGAGCCGCTCGACAACCTTGATAATGTACTTAAAGCCTGCACGATCCTGACTTCAGAATGGGGCATGGCCTTTAGTCCGCTGAAGATCACTGTATCGACAGTGGGCATCAGGCCTGCCTTTGAAAAATTCCTGCAAAGTTCCGGATGTAATCTTACTCTGAGCCTGTTTTCGCCTTTTAGCGCGGAAAGGATTAAAGTGATCCCTGCCGAGAGGAGCTGGCCTGCGGGAGAGATCATCGGTATCATGGGGAAAATACCGGCAAAAGAACGCAGACGTGTCAGTGTTGCATACGTCATGATAAGTGGCATAAACGATTCAGAAAGGCATCTTGAAGGACTTAAGGCTTTACTGAAAGGGACAAGGATAAGGGTTAACCTGCTACCTTACCACAACATTCCCGGAGATCCTGCAAAGGCTTCGGATGAACAGAGAATGACACAATTCAAGCATGAGCTTGTCATATCCGGCATCTCGGCTTCGATTCGCAAATCGCGGGGGGAAGATATTTCAGCAGCATGTGGTCTGCTGGCCTCAGGACTTAAGGCGCATGGCAGGAAAAATTAATTTTGCCGCAATTGTTTTTTTTAGTGATCGCACCATTATATATTTATAACATAAAAATACTGACATGGAAAAGATGCTATACTTCATTTCTGCAATCATTATGATGCTTTCAGGCTGCACAGGCAGCAAACCCTCAGAAGATGCGAAGGTGCCGGCCCTGATACCCGCACCTGTTTCGAGCTGTATAAGCGAGGGGCCTTTTTCTCCTGCTGCATCGCCGGAATAAGTTGTAAATATAGCTGCACCGCCACTCTGAGTATGGTGCTGTACATCC
>JALONU010000144.1 GCA_025454775.1 Bacteroidales bacterium
GGTTGCAGTGCCCCTGGGCTTCAAAGGTGCCGTCTTCAGTCACGACCATTTTGTATTCCAGCTTAAAGTCCTGGTCTTTCGGGAGATTCTCTTTTGAATATTCCCATTTTTTTATCTCCTTGCCGTTGAACTTAAGCGTAACCCAGTCGGTGTGGTGCATCTTTGTGTTACCCTTGTGGGTGACCTCAATGATTACAGTCACCTCTGATCCTTTTTTCGCGGTAGCCGGGCCCTTGGCATTTACACTGGTCTTGTTCGCCATGAGGCTAAGCCCTGAGATGAAAAAGATCACCGTTGCCAGAAAAATCAGTTTTTTCATAGTGCCTTGGTTTTGGTTTATATCATTATATGTGACGAACAAAAATAGCAATTAGATCAACAAAAAACAGCCTTCATGATATATATACAACTGCCTCTTTTACCTTCTGTCGATTATCTTTACCGGCTTCCTGCTCATGCTTGGATACTGAAGCTTGTTTATGTAATCGACCGACTCGAACGAAATCGACGGAGCGACCCTGAGCTTAGCCCTGAAGTGGTCCTTTATCGCCTTCTCGAAGTTTTCTGAAGGTGAATCGCAGCCCACCCTTATAAGGATCTCGTCGGTGCCGATAGTATTCGTATAAAGTTCCACGAAATAATTCTTCACTCCCTCAATATTTTCCAGTATGTCGTACAGCGACGGGGGATAAAGAGTGGTTCCCTTGTACTTTATCATCTGGTTCTTGCGGCCTATGACTGGACCTATCCGCATAGTCTTCCTCCCGCACTTACAGGGCTCGTAATGCCCATGACAGATGTCGCCTGTCCTGAAGCGCAGCAGCGGCATTCCGTCGACACCGAGTGTGGTAATGGTAAGTTCCCCGGCCTCACCTTGTTTCACCGGATTACCGTTTTCGTCGAGTAATTCAACTATTAGCAGTTCAGGATGGTGATGTCCTCCGACACCGTGGCTGCATTCGGTGAATGAAGCGGCCATCTCGGTGGAAGCGTATGTGGAATAGAGCTTCATTTCCGGCCATTTCTCATGTATCTTCCTCCCAAGTGTGTTATAGCTGAAGTCGGTGTTCCTGAGGGCGTCGCCTATGCAAACGGCTTTCCTGACGCTTGAAGCCCTGTGATCTATCCCGTTCTTTTCGGCGTAGTCGATAATCGTAAGCAGGAAGGAGGGTACTGCAATAAGGGCAGTGGGAGAGAAGCGCCTGATAGAGTCCCACTGAAGTTCGGGTATCCCGTTGCCCACCCTTACCATGGCAGCCTTCAGCTTCCTGGAACCCAGGTGATAGGCCAGTCCTGCCATAAAACGCCTGTCTATCGTTGTCATCAGCTGGAAGATCTCGCTGCTGGTGCAGCCGGCACACCTGAAACCAAGGTATTCGTTGTAGGCAAGCCTCCTGAGGTCATTCTCTGTGAGTGCATAAATAACGGGGTCTCCGGAGGTTCCCGAGGTTGTCATGTAATCAATTATCTTCCTGGGGTGCACGCACAGGAAATCAGTTCCTCTTTTCTGAAGATCCTCCTTGCGGGTGGGAGGGATATGCTTCAGGTCTTCAATGCTTTTGATACTGTCGGCCTTGATCCCGTGTTCCCTGAAAAGATCCTGATAGAACCGTGAGTTTTTCATCAGGTACCACAGAAGTCCTGCCAGGGCTTTATCCTGGTATCCTTTTATTTCAGCAGCGCCCAGGGATTCAATGTCCATTTTTGCCATCCTTAAATTTTTTAATGGATATTTCCGACTTTTTTTCCAGCTCATTCCTTACATCATCACCGGGGATCTGCATAGCAAGCGCAAGTTCATAATAGCGGCATGCCTTTTCCTGGTTTCCGGATGCAGCGTAGTAATCTGCCAGATCGCTGTATGTAGCGTAATACATGGGATTGACGGCGAGGAAGGAGTTCTCGAATCCCTGAGGAAGTTCTTTCTTCTCCTGCCGGGCTATCATAAGCACTTCCCTCATTCCCAGGTACCTGTTGAAATCAGCATAAGCTTCTGATTTCAGGAAGGGATCTTCAGGGACAGTCAGCTCCGGGGTTGTTATCTCACGGTTGCCGGCGATCGTGCTGTCAGGCATAGAAAAGATCCTGTTCAGGTCGTAAGCTACATACCTGCCGAGCTGCCAGGGAGGGGTCGATACCCATGCAAGCTGCTCCGAAGGTTTGAATACCACCGAGTGATGAGCAATCAACTGGTTGATAGCCATTGGATTGCCCATGCCAAGTTCAATATCTTTCAATCCGAATCTGTTCCTGAGTATTGAAACGGCTTCTGCAACATTTATGACGCTGTCGGCAGAGAGAAGCTCGGATACCCTGTCGAACCTATACCTGCTGTCGGAACCGCGGATGTTCTCAATATTGTGTTTGTCGCCGCTGAAGGTTTCTCCCTGGAAGTGGTTTGCACAGATTATCTGATCTCCTTCGGGATAATACATGCCGGTTTTTCCAGGAGACTTTTCTATGATGGCCGACATCCCGTCTTCAGCTGAACCTATCAGCAGGGATTCCGAAACGAACATTTTTCTCTGCCCTGCAATTTCGTATGCCTCTTCAATGCTCGAAGCATACTGCAGTATTTCCCTGGCAACAATGGATACCGGCGTTGCTGCCTGACGGGGCACAGTTGAGCTGGCAGCATTTATAGTCACTGTAAGTCCCTTTTCGTTCATACCCGAGACAACCCCGATCATTCCGGCCCAGGTGATCATCATGAAGCGGTTGCCTTCAGTTGGATTTACAAAGCAGACGATTTTGTTCTCCGAGAACTTGCTGCCGGCATAGAAATCGAAGTTACGCCCCACGAGCAGGGTCGAATCAGCGCTTTTCTCACCCCATACCGCGAAGGAGGTACATCCCACCATATTGAGACCCTGCAATGCATGTCCTATATCGTGTGCAGCGTGATAGTTGAGCTGGCGCTGGTATCCTGACCCGATAAAGTCAAATTCGGGAGAGCAGGAGAAAGATGTTCCGTATATCTCAAGCTTATATTCTTCAGGAATGTTTTTATCGAGGTTCCTGTTGAACCATGCAAGGAAATATTTCAGGAACTTAAGGTATGAGTCGGATGGAACCAGGACACGTATCTGTTCAATAAAAGCCTCTTCCTGGTACCGGAGAAGCTCCTGTGCAAGTTTGCCGAATGCGACGCCTCTTTCAAATGGATCTCCTTCGATATACATCTCCCACAGTCCGGTTTCGCTTTTGCGGATCCAGTTATTACCAATGAAATAAGTATTCTCTCCGGCCTGAACCCTGGGAATTTCAAGGGCCGACAGGTCGGTAACTTCCGGCGGATGGTCCACAGCAGTAATGAGGAACCACACGGTCATGAATACGAGGAATGCGGCCAGGGTCGCTGACAGCCAGATAAGTATTTTCCGGAAGGTTCTCATTTGTCAGCAATTTTTCATTTTTCCGATCAGGTATTTCTGTCCGACCAAAGCGCTGCAGGTAAGCACCGAACATATAGTAACGCCGATCACACCGTGTATATTGATGTTCTGCCCGGTCAGCAGGAGGTTGGGAATGCTGGTCCGCGGCACCACCATGGTGGAAAGCGGATTGTTGAAATCTTTCTGCAGGCCGTATATTGAGCCTGTGGGTGAACCGATGAAATCGCGATAGGTGAGGGGAGTTGATGTATAGTAAGCTGCGGTGGCATTACTTATACCGGGAAAGTCGGATTCGAGCATGGCCAGAAGTTTTTCAGCTTTTTCCTTCTTGAATTCCAGGTACTCTTTTCCTCTTTTGCCGGTCATCGTGTCCTTCCATGGTTCAACATCTTTCCACCTCAGGTAGGTGTTGACAATTATTGCCGTTGCAAATTCCTCGCTTTTTGAGGATGGTGAGAAATGCAGCATATATCCCAGAGGCCAGTTACTGCTGGTATAGTCGGTGGCACCCCATACATCTTCAGTTTTGAAGACGTAATAGTTCCTGTTCCTGTATGGGAAGGCACCCGGTTTCATTGAGAGGTACAGGGTAAACACACCGCAGGTATCTTCAATACCTGTTACCCTGTTCCGGTAGGCGGGTCTGAAAGGGGCCTCGGGCGCCATTTCCAGGAGACGGGCAGGGTGAATGTTGGATATAAAGTGTTTAGCTTCAATAAATTCCGTATTGTTTACCGTGACCGATTCAATTGATCCGGAACTGAAGTTAAGTTGTGTTACCTCTGCATTCCGCATTATTGTTCCGCCGGCTGCTTCAATGGAACCTGCGAGCAGATCGCTTACCTGTGAACCGCCGTCAACGAACCTGAAGGCGCTGTTGATGAAGGAGAGGTGGATCACCATCGGTATGTACAGGGGGCTTTTGTCTTTTCTTCCTGCATAGATCGGCGATAAGCCGAGAAGGACGTTCTTCATGATCCTGTTCCCCGTGATTGAATCCAGGTAATTGTCGATACCGGTGCTGAAATAGTCGAAATAGGCTGTCTGGTTGGTTCCTGATTCCCCGCTGCTGAGCATGCTGACGGACTCACCGATCTCCCTGAGCTTACCCGTATATTTCTCCAGGGCTTCTCTCTCGCCTGGGAAATAGTTCAGCATAGTGTCGGTAAACCTTTCAAAGCCCATTGCGAAGTTGTATTCGCGGTCCATGTAGCGGATCACATCGTATGCTTCCTCATCAAGCTTCCTGAGCTTTAGCTTTTCGGTAAGCCCGAAATACCTGAAATACTCATGTAGCATCTGGCCTTCCTCCATGCTTCCAATGTAGTGCATTCCCGTATCGAAGGTTGTGCCTCTGCGGATGAATGTCTGGAGGCATCCGCCAAGCTGACTGTTCTTTTCAAGGATGCATACATTATATCCTTCGCGGCTAAGGATATAACCGCACTGAAGACCTCCGAGTCCGCTGCCTATTATGACGACATCGAATTTCACCCTTTATCTTATCTTTTGGTTTTCAGGCATTTTTAATCTTCCTGATCAGGTTCCGTATATCGACAATCTCTCCGCAGGTCAGTACCGCGCTTATTGTAACACCAAGTATACCGTGCATATTTGTATTCTGTCCTGTCAGGAAAAGATTCGGGATCTTTGTCTTCGGGAGGATTATTGATTCCATGGGACTATTGTAGTCTTTCAACAGTCCGAACGCAGAACCTGCCCTGGTTCCTGTATAATCCCTCCATGTTAACGGAGTAGAGGAATAGCAGGTGCTTACGCAGCTTCTGATCCCGGGAAACTGGCGTTCAACACTGTCGAAAAGCTTTTCGCATTTTTCTTTCTTGAATTCCTCGTAATCCTCTCCCCGGCAGCCTGTGACTGTGTTTTCCCATTTTTTCAGCTCGCCGAAACTCATGTATGTCAGCACCGAGGCGCTGCGGGAATACGTGTCTGCGCCGGAATCTGCAGTGCACATAAGTACGTAGTTCTGAGGCCATTTCCCCGGATCGTAATCCCCTGCCACCCAGGTGTTCTCACGGTCGTAGTGGTAAAAGTTATAGTTGAGGTAAGGGAAGGAGTCTTTTTTGAAGACAAGGTACATGGAGAACATCCCGATTGTATCCTCAAGTTTTTTTATCCGGAATGCAAATGCACCGGAAACCCTCAGCTGGTCGGTCATCGAAAGGAGCTGCTCAGGGTGAGTGGCTGAAATGAACCAGCGGGCTTCTATTTCCTGGCCGGTACCTGTAACAAGTGTTCGGAGAGTCCCTCCGCCGCTGGTGAACCTGACGGCCTTCGTATTCTTTAATATTGTACCCCCTGAGCTTTCAATGTTTTCCTCAAGGGTCTTAATCATAACATTGCTGCCGTCAGTAACCCTCCAGGCACTTTCGATGAATGAATTATTTATAAGCGCGTGGAACAGGAGAGGTGTTTTCTTCTCGTGACCGGCGTACATAAGGTTGTTACCTGCAACGACATTGCGAAGAGTTTCGTTGCTTATCACTGATCTTATAAAATCTGCAGCTCCTGTTGCCATGGAACTGCTCATCAGGATGTTGAAGGGCTTCTCGGAAAGATTATATAATGATATCGAGTCACAGATGTTCCTGATATTCTTCAGATAGGAAGTGAGTCCGTCATTCTCACCCGGGAACCGGCGAAGCAATGTTTCCCTGAAGTTTTCATGACCGATTGCCAGGGGATATTTTCCTGAAGGGAGGCTTATGATATCGAACCCGTTTTCGTCGAGCCTTTTCAGCTTCAGCCGGTCCATAAGCCCGAAGTACCTGAAATATTGGTTCAGGATCTGTCCGTTGTCTAAACTTTCAGTGTAGTTAAGCCCGGTGTTGAAGATGCATCCTTTTCTTCCGAAGCTCTGGAGAGAACCTCCGAGCCTGCTGTTCTTTTCCACCAGGCAGACGTTGTAACCCTCTTTTGCCAGAATGTTTGCACAAAGAAGGCCTCCCAGACCGCTGCCGATTATCACAACATCATATTTCATCCTCCGGTTATCCTTCCTTATCAGGTGGGTAAAGTTAACAAAAACTGTTATTTTTGGACCAAAATCCGGGTGCATGTTCAGGGAGGAAGATTTTGAGGATATAAGGCCGTATTATGATCATGAGATAAATCCTGCTCTGATCAGGATAATCAGCAACCCGGTTTTCGGCAAGATCCTTGATTTCCTTTTTCCGGGTCAGTACCATGGGCAGATCAGGCAGATGCTTGCCTCGACACACAGCGCTCATGATTTCCAGTTCAATTTCATGCACCCGCTGGTCAGATCGATTGTCAGCAAGACATCTGAAGGACTTACCACCGATGGATGGGAATACCTGGTTCCCGGAATGCCATACCTTTTCATTTCGAATCACCGCGACATAGTTCTGGATTCCGCCATACTGCAGTTTCTGCTTTTCGACCACGACCACGAGACTACAGAAATTACCTTTGGCAGCAACCTGATGGTGAACCAGTTCGTTGTCGACCTGGGTAAGGTGAACAGGATGTTCAGGGTCGAGAGGGGAGCCGGGAAGGCAGAGCTGCTTGCTGTTTCGAGAAAACTGTCATCATATATAAGGTATACGCTTACCGGAAAGAAGGCCTCGGTATGGATAGCCCAGCGTCCGGGCAGGACCAAGAACGGCAATGACAGGACTGAGGCCGGCCTGCTTAAGATGGTGAACATGAGCGGGGGAGAGAAATTCAGGGATTCAATCAGCGAGTTGAACATCGTACCTGTTTCTATCTCCTATGAATACGAACCCTGTTGTGCCTTCAAGATCAGGGAGCTGCTGGCAACCCGGCTTACAGGATCGTACCGGAAAAGACCTGATGAAGACCTGATGAGCATCATTACAGGCATAACCCAGCCGAAGGGCAGGATACATATATCTTTAACAAGGCCTGTTAATGATTATATCGGCATGATTGATGAAGCCGATACGCTTAACAACAAGCTGAACGCACTGGCGGGGATGATGGATGAAGAGATCTACAGAAGCTATAAGCTTTGGCCGGGTAATTATATTGCATTCGAAATGATGAATAATTCGGATGAATACAGTTCATTATATACTCCTGAAGAAAAAGAAACCTTCCTGAAGTACATGGAAAGAGAAACCAGTGGCATAGACGGCGACCGCAAGGACATTGAGGGGCTGTTCCTTGAGATCTATGCAAATCCGGTTGTGAACCTCAGAAGTTTGAAGCTGTAACCAGAATTCGATAATTGAAATAATTTCCTGACTCCCGGTATCAATTTTTAACCGCAAAGTCCGCAAAGATTTTCCGCAAAGGTCGCAAAGTGTATTATTAGCCTTTCGTTAATACACACTTCATTCAATCTGGTTTTACTATCCCTTGGTGAACCTTTGTGCCTTAGTGACTTGGTGGCAGTGATTTATAAATAAAAGGCACGGAT
>JALONU010000145.1 GCA_025454775.1 Bacteroidales bacterium
ATGACCCAGATACAGATAACCCGTGACCTTCATTGCTGGAACATGAGCTTCAGCTGGATACCGAACGGTAACATGAAAAGCTGGCAGTTCTCGCTGAGGGCAAACTCATCGATACTGTCTGACCTGAAGTATGAAAGAAGAAAGGATTATCACGATAATTACTAACCGGAAAATCATGAAAAAGATCATCAGGACACCCAATGCTCCGGCCGCTATCGGCCCGTACAGCCAGGCAGTGGAAGCCGGCAACACCCTGTATGTTTCAGGTCAGCTGGGTATTGATCCAAAGACAGGTAAGCTTGTCGAAGGTGATGTAAAGGCGCAAACCCGGCAGGCACTGAAGAATATTGAAGCCATACTCCAGGCTGCAGGTTACAGCTTTATCGAAGTTGTGAAATCGACATGCCTGCTCAGCGACATCGCAGATTTCAAGGCTATGAATGAGGTTTATGCCGAGTTCTACTTTGAACATCAGCCGGCCAGGGCAGCATTTGCTATTAAGGATCTGCCGCTGGGAGCGCTCATAGAGATTGAGACTATAGCGGCAAAATGAATCCCAGCCCCCCTTGCGGAGGGCCGGGGTTATTCTGATTATTCAGCGACTATTTCAAAATCGACATCCACCTTCACTTCACGGTGAAGCCTTATGGATGCCTTGTATTTTCCGACTTCCTTTATCTGATCTTCAGGAAGGGATATGCTCTTGCGGTCAATCTCAAATCCTTTTTCCTTCAGGGCTTCAGCAAGCTGGATTGTGTTGACTGAGCCGAAGATCTTTCCTGAAGAACTGGTTTTTGCCCCGATGGTAAGAGTGAGCCCTGCCATTTTGGAAGCGAGCTCCCTGGCCGATTCGCGGATCTTTTCCTCCTTGTGAGCCCTCTGCCTGAGGTTCTCGGCGTGCATTTTCTTTGCCGAGGGAGTTGCTGCTATGGCATAGCCTCTTGGTATGAGATAATTCCTGCCGTAGCCGTCCTTAACATGTACCAGGTCATCCTTCTGTCCAAGCTTGTGGACATCCTGCAATAGTATGATTTCCATATCAGATCCTCCTTATTTTAATAGATCGGTAACGTAAGGAAGAAGGGCAATATGACGGGCTCTCTTGACTGCCTTTGCCACTTTCCTCTGGTATTTGAGTGATGTCCCGGTGATCCTGCGCGGAAGTATTTTTCCCTGATCGTTCAGGAACTTCTTGAGGAATTCCGGATCCTTATAGTCGATATACCTGATCTTGTTCTTCCTGAAGCGGCAGTACTTCTTTTTCTTGACTTCTACCGTCGGGGGAGTCAGATACCTGATTTCTGATTCGTTCTGTGCCATCTCTTATTCCTCCTTTGCTTTACCTGATTCTTTCTGTCTTCTTTTCTTCTCTGCATATTCCACCGCAAATTTCTCCATCCTGAAGGTCAGGAACCTGATGATCCTCTCATCGCGGCGGTATTGTACCTCGAGTTTTTCAATTAGGCTTCCGGGCCCTTTGAATTCTATCAGATAGTAGAAGCCTGTCGACTTCTTCTGGATTGGATAGGCCAGTTTTTTCAGGCCCCAGTTCTCTTCATGAACGATCTCACCGCTGTGATCGGTGATGACCTTCTTGAACTTCTGTACCGCTTCCTTCATCTGGTTCTCAGACAAAACGGGAGTTGCAATGAAAACGGTTTCGTAATGGTTTAACATAATGCTTCTCTTAAATTGATTTTAATGATTTTGGCTCGCAAAAGTACAATATTTTTCCATTAATACAATACTTTATATCACTATTGACCGGATAATATGTGATAGCATAATGAGATTCTTCGCTTCACTTCGTTTCGCTCAGAATGACAGATTGTTGTGTTTCAAGGGGGAGGGTGGTTGGCGGCGCAAAAAGTATCAGAACCCCCGTAAGTTTTTATAAACTGAACAGCCAGCAAAGTCTAAGTTTTCAACATCGATTTCTCCTGACCCCATTTTAACTATATTTGTAATTCATTTTGCCGCATTCAAAAACTGGTTTATGGAGAATTTCATTGTATCGGCGCGAAAATACAGGCCAGCGACTTTCGATATGGTTGTGGGGCAGGATACAATTACAAACACACTCAGAAGTGCAATAACAGGCCGGCACCTTGCACAGGCATACCTGTTCTGCGGCCCCAGGGGCGTTGGAAAGACCACCTGTGCCAGGATTTTTGCAAAAACAATAAACTGCTCCGACATAAGCGATAAGGGAGAAGCCTGCGACAGGTGCGAGTCGTGCCTGTCGTTCAACTCGCTGCGGTCATTCAATATCCATGAACTTGATGCCGCATCCAACAATAAGGTGGAGGATATAAGGAGCCTCAACGAACAGGTCAGGATCCCTCCGCAGATAGGCAAATACAGCATATACATAATTGATGAGGTCCACATGCTCTCATCATCCGCATTCAACGCTTTCCTGAAGACCCTGGAGGAACCTCCCTCTCACGCCATCTTCATTCTTGCCACCACGGAAAAGCACAAGATCATCCCTACGATACTGTCCAGGTGCCAGATCTTCGATTTCAACAGGATCAGGCTTGAAGATATTGTGAGGCGCCTTATGTATGTTGTGGAAAAGGAGCAGGTAAAAATTGAGGAGGAAGCTTTGCATATCATTGCCCAGAAGGCCGACGGAGCCCTCAGGGATGCACTCTCCATCTTCGACCAGGTGGTCAGCCTGTGCGGAAAGAATGTCACCTACAGGGATGTCATCGCGAACCTTAACGTGCTCGATTACGAATACTATTTCAGATGCGTCGATGCTGCCCTGAAAGGCGATATCTCGTCAATACTTCTCATCTTCAATGAGATACTTGAGAAGGGTTTCGACGGGCATAATTTTGTTGCCGGAATGAACAGCCACCTTCGCGACCTTCTCGTGAGCAGGGATGAGGTAACCCTCCGGCTTCTTGAAGCAACAACCTCCGTACGCCAGAAATACCTGGAACAGGCCAGGAAATGCTCTGCCGATTTCCTTATCCGGGCCCTGGATGCAGGCAGCACCTGCGATGTAAGCTATAAGAACAGCAAGAATCCAAGGCTGCATGCTGAACTGTGGCTTATTAAATTATGCACTATCCTGTCGGAATCACAGGAAGGAGCCGAAAAAAAAAAGCCTGATGCACCTGAACTGAGTGTCAGCGAAAAGGAGATACCGCTTCCCTCCAGGTCAGCCATAATCAGGAGCGACGAAGTAAAAGCTAAAGACTCTCCCCGTCCCGGGATCCCCCCTTCCACACATATGCCTGTTATAGAAAAACCGGCAAGGTCAATATCAATAAAGGAGGTAATAGCCGATAACAGAAACCCTGAGCCGAAATACGATTCACAGGTAAATGAACCGGAATATCAGAAAACCGGATCAGAGCAGCCCCGTAAAGAATTCACTCATGAATCATTCATGGAGGCATGGCAGGATTTTGTTGAGGATCTGAAGAACGAAGGGCCAAGGATTTTAAGCATGTTCAGGTCGATCAAGCCCGAGACAGCCGATGAACATACAATAAGGATACATCTCAGCAATGCTGCCCAGAAGGATCTGTTCGTGCAGAACTACAAGCCCAGGCTCGCCGGTTTCCTGGAGAACAGGTTTACAACCCGTGAACTTGATATAGAGACTGCAGTCGACCTGTCTGAGTCCGAAGACCTAATCTATACCGACGAGCAGAAGTTCAATTATCTTCAGAAGAAATACCCTGTTCTGAAAGACTTCAAAAAGACCTTTAACCTCGATATTACCTAGAAGGAGGGATCCTGAACATTAGCGCGGGAATTATGTTTAAATTGCACTAACCATTAAATATGAATTGATATGTTAAAGAAAAAAGTAGAAGATATCTGCAACAGGCAGGTAGAACGCGAAGGTTATTCCTCTAACCTTTATCTTGCCATGGCATCGTGGGCCGAGACAAAAGGTCTGGCAGGCATAGCAGCCTGGCTGTATGCACAGGCGGAAGAGGAAAAGATGCATATGCTTAAGTTCATTAAGTATATTAATGAAAGAGGAGGTACAGCAGTCATCCCGGCGTTCAAGAAACCACCCGTGGATTACAAGAGCGTTGAGGACATGTTCAGGGAGGTGCTTAAACATGAGCAGTTCGTAACCTCAAGTATTCATGAGATTGTGGAGCTGACCCTCGCAGAAAAAGACTACAGCACAAATAACTTCCTGCAGTGGTTTGTTGCCGAACAGACCGAAGAAGAGGCCTCAGCCCAGGAAATACTTGACAAACTAAGCCTCGGAGCAAAAAACAACCTTTACCACTTCGACAGGAGCATTATGAAGCTCAGATCAGGAGAAGATAAAGATTGATGATAAGAATAAGGCTTTTTTTCGCCGCGATTATCCTTTTAACAGCATTCTCAGGCCTTCAGGGTCAGAGGATGTCCGGAAAACACCTGTTCACCGGGTCAACTTACGGCAGCGGCAAGGTGAACAGGATTTATATACCTCCTCCTGAAGAATTCCTGAAAAACAGGCACACAAAGGGAGGAGCCTCGATAAATATTTACTATACGGGTTTTACCGCAACTGCTAAGAATGCGGTTGAATATGCAGTGTCGATACTCGAATCTGTTCTACCTGAAGATGTCCATATCAGCATTTTAGCAAACTGGAATAACATTACCACTCCGGGGGTCCTGGCCAATTCCTCATCAACCGGATATGCCATCGGCTCAGGCATAGATGCCTTTAAACCGTGGGCGATATATCCTGCAGCTCTTGCCGAAAAACTTACCGGGAAAGCCCTGAACGGTGAGACGGAAGGCGATATCGAGCTTAATATCAACAGCTCCGTAAGCTGGTATTTCGGCACTGACGGTAAAACACCAACACTGAGATACGACCTGGTGACCGTGGTAATTCACGAGATAATGCACGGGCTGGGATTTTTCGACAGTTTTTACGCAGAATCGGCAACAGGATCATATGGGGCTGCATCGGTACCTTTTATATATGATACATTCGTTGAGGATTCTGACGGATTCCTGCTGACGGACACGAACAGGTACCAGAATCCTTCAGCTGCCCTGAAAAGTCAGATTACAGGGAGGCTTTTATGGTTCGACGGACCAGTAGTCTCATCCCACCTTGGAGGTCTGCGGGCAAGGCTTTATGCACCATCGACTTATGATCCCGGTTCGAGCATCGCTCACCTTGACGAGGATTCATATCCAACTGCAACGGGGAATGCGCTTATGACACCTTTTATCGACCGTGGTGAGGCTATTCATAATCCCGGTGGTCTTGTAATGGCTATTCTTGGTGACCTGGGCTGGATAAACACCCGAATCATTCACAATGAGATTAAAGATACCGAAGAAGCTGTTTCCTCACTGACTGTGAACGCTGAGATTCTCTCTGACACCAGTTTCAGCAGGAATAATGTCGGCCTAATATGGTCATATGACAATTTCAAGACCAGCAGTACCACGTGGATGACTCCGCCTACAGCAGGGAGATTTTTCACTGCCAATATCCCTGTACCTTCATACGAAAGCCGGATAGATTATTTTATAAGTGCCCGCGACTATTTCTCAAGATCCTTCCTGATGCCATCGGATACATCTTTTCCTTTTTCCGTATATGTCGGAACAGATACCGTCAGGCCTGTCATCCTGCATTCTGCTGAGGATTACTATTTTTCCGTAATCGATACCATAAAGATCACGGCCAGGGCTGATGATAATATTGAGGTGGATACAGTGTACCTCGAATACAGGGTTAATGAGGGTCCCCTGAATTCTAAGGGATTGATATACAGTAATGAAACTGAATATTCTGTTGACCTGGATGCAAAAATTCTCTCGCTGCAGGGCGGCGATTCCCTGCAGTACAGGATCACGGCACTCGATAAGGCTGCTTCTCCGAACACCAGGACGATTCCTTCCAACGGATTTTTCTCCGTGAGGATAGAGCAGATAAATGCAGTGCAGGAAAGCTATACTACCAATTTTGCATACTCATCCGGTGATTTTCTTACAAGCGGCTTTACGGTGACCGCACCACAGGGCTTTACAAATTTCGGCCTTCATACAAGGCACCCGTACGAAAGTCCTGAGGAGTCGGGCGACAGCATCGGCTACATTGCAATGCTGAGAACCCCGGTAAGATTCGACGAGAGCGGTATGATGATAAGCTTCAATGAAGTTGTGCTGGTGGAACCCGGAGAGGAGGGAGCTCCGTTTGGAGACGATTATTTTTACGACTATGTTGCTGTCGAAGGATCCAAAGATTTCGGGAAGACCTGGTTTTATCTTGACGACGGATACGACAGCAGGCGGAAAGACCAGTGGCTGGAAGCTTACAACGGTTCGATAGTCGGAAATAATTCAACCTTTACAGGCAGCAGCTCAATGCTGGTAAACCATACTATTTACCCGAAGGTGTCTTTGTTCATCTCTCCGGGTGATACAATGCTGGTGAGATTCAGGCTTTTCTCTGATCCTTATGCCAATGGCTGGGGCTGGTGCATCGAGGACCTCCATATAGGTCCGGTCATCGACAATGTTAACGAAATAACAGTAAGCCCTGCAGTAATCTGGCCGAATCCGGGCAGGGGTATAATCAACCTGAGGGTACCTCCGGGAACAGCACCTGAACCCCTGAAATACAGCGTTTACAATGCTACCGGTACCTGCATCATCACTAGCTTCACCGACGGTTCACCGGAAACTGCAATAGATATATCTTCTTATCCTTCAGGATTATATTTTATCGTACTCCATCAGGGCACCAGGATACAGACACTGAAGTACAATATGATAAAATAAACTATTTTTGCGTCTTGTTCTGAATTACAGGAAAAACGTTTTGCAATGAGCATAATTAACAGCGTTCTGGGTTTGTTCCTCGGGAACAAGTATGAACGCGACATGAAGGAAATTAATCCCTATGTCGAAAAGATACATATCGAATTCGAAAAGCTGGGAAACCTCACAAACGACCAGCTTCGCGACAGGACAGCCGAGATCCGAAATGAGATTCGCACCTATGTGGAGGCTGATGAGACTGAGATAAACAGTCTTAAGGAGAAGGCAGAAAAGGAAGAGGACGTCGACAGGAAGGAGGAATTTTACAATGAAGTCGACAAAATAGAAAAGCGCATCGACGAAAAGCTCGAAAAGATCCTCGATGAATGTGTGCCCAGGGCTTTCGCCATTATTAAGGAGACGGCCAGGAGGTTCAAGGAGAATCCGACTCTTGAGGTAACCGCCCGTCAGTATGACCGTGACCTTGCCGCAACGAGGCCGAGTATTGTGATCAAAGGCGACAATGCTGTCTGGAGCAACAGGTGGATAGCAGGCGGGAACGAGATCCTCTGGGATATGGTTCATTACGATGTCCAGCTGATAGGGGGCGTTGCCCTTCACAAGGGCAAAATTGCAGAAATGGGAACGGGAGAAGGGAAGACAGTAGTTGCCACACTCCCGGTATTCCTGAATGCTCTTGCCGGGCGGGGAGTACATATTGTCACGGTTAATGATTACCTGTCGAAACGCGACTCTGAATGGATGGGGCCGATATATGAATTTCATGGGCTGACGGTCGATTGCATCGACAAGCATCAGCCTAATTCCCAGGACCGCAGACGTGCATACAATGCTGATATAACATTCGGAACAAACAACGAATTCGGATTTGATTACCTGAGAGACAATATGGCAATCAATCCCGAAGACCTTGTCCAGCGAAAACACCATTATGCCATAGTCGATGAGGTGGACTCGGTGCTGATCGACGATGCCAGGACACCTCTTATTATATCAGGTCCTACGGCGAAGAGCGACACACAACAGTTTGACGAGCTTAAACCCAAAGTCGAAAAGCTCGTCAGCGCACAGAAAAAGCTGGTTACCCAGATCCTTGCTGATGCTAAGAGACTTATCGCCGAGGAAAAGTCAGAAGAGGGAGGATTGCTTTTACTCCGTGCTTACAAGGGACTTCCCAAGAACAACGCTCTCATCAAGTTCCTCAGTGAAGAGGGTGCAAAGACCCTCCTGCAGAAAACGGAAAACTTCTACATGCAGAATAACAGCAAGGAAATGCCCAAGGTTACGGAGGAGCTGTATTTTGTTATAGATGAGAAGGCTAATTCGATCGAGCTTACTGAAAAGGGCCTCGATCTGATATCGACATCCGTGGAGGATGCAAGTTTCTTTATCCTTCCCGATATGGGCTCAAAGATCGCCGACCTTGAGAAATCAGGACTTGGCGACAGGGAAAAGCTTCTGGCCAAAGATGAGTTGCTCCAGGATTATTCTGTGAAATCGGAGAGAGTCCATACCATGACCCAGCTCTTAAAGGCATATACGCTTTTTGACAAGGATATTGAATATGTCGTCATCGACAACAAGGTAAAGATCGTTGATGAGCAAACCGGACGTATCCTGGAGGGCAGAAGGTATTCCGACGGATTGCACCAGGCTATTGAAGCAAAGGAGAATGTGAAAGTTGAAGCTGCCACACAGACTTATGCTACGATCACTCTCCAGAATTACTTCAGGATGTACCACAAGCTGGCAGGTATGACCGGTACAGCAGAAACAGAGGCAGGCGAGTTCTGGAATATCTATAAGCTCGATGTGGTGGTGATACCTACTAACAGGCCTGTAATAAGGGATGACCGCGAGGACATAATCTACAAGACCAAGAGAGAGAAGTATAATGCTGTCATCGATGAGATAGCCTCGATGAACAGGCAGGGCAGACCCGTGCTGGTTGGTACAACCTCCGTTGAAATATCGGAGCTTCTCAGCAGGATGCTCAAGATGAAGGGATTAAAGCATAATGTATTGAATGCCAAGCTACACCAGCGTGAAGCCGAGATCGTGGCCGAAGCAGGAAAATCCGGCACCATAACGATTGCGACCAACATGGCAGGACGCGGGACGGACATAAAGCTCACCGACGAAGTAAAAAAAGCCGGAGGCCTGGCAATCATCGGAACGGAAAGACATGAATCACGCCGTGTCGACAGACAGCTCCGCGGACGCTCAGGTCGTCAGGGAGATCCCGGATCCTCACAGTTCTTCGTTTCACTGGAGGATGAACTGATGAGGCTTTTCGGCTCTGAACGCATCGCCGGGATTATGGACAGGCTCGGGCTTAAGGACGGGGAGATGATCCAGCACTCTATGATCACGAGGTCGATCGAAAGGGCTCAGAAGAAAGTGGAGGAAAACAACTTCGGCATCCGTAAAAGGCTGCTTGAATACGACGACGTCATGAATTCCCAGAGAACAGTGATTTACAAGAAGCGCCGTCATGCACTTCTGGGCGAAAGACTCAGCGTCGACGTAGCAAACATGATGTATGATGTGACTTCAAGTCTGGTTGATACATACCAGAATGACGGTGACTTTGAAGGATTCGACTTTGACCTTATCCGTTCATTCTCTATGGATTCACCTGTCCCTGCAGAAGAATTTCTTAAGGAGAATACCGGAACCATCGTCGATAAAGTATATGCAAAGGTTCAGGATACTTACAAACGCAAGGTGGAATCGATCTCCCAGCAGGCATATCCGGTTCTTAAGGATGTGTACGAACGTATGT
>JALONU010000018.1 GCA_025454775.1 Bacteroidales bacterium
ATATCATGAATACCTTTGGCACTGTTTTCAGGATCTCCGTTTTCGGAGAGTCGCACGGACCAGCTATAGGAATTATAATTGATGGAACTCCTCCGGGGATTCAGATAGCCCCACAGGATTTCCTCGGCGACCTTTCACGAAGGCAAAGCGGAAAAAAGGGAACTACCCAGCGGACAGAACCGGATCTTCCGGAGATAATCAGCGGTGTCCACGAAGGATTTTCGAACGGAGCGCCGATGACAATTATTACCAGGAACAGGGATAAAATCTCTTCCGACTACGACGGTTTCAAGGATATTCCGCGGCCTGGTCATGCGGATTTCACTTCGAGGATAAAATATTCGGGTTTTGCCGACATGAGGGGAAGCGGCCATTTCTCAGGCAGGATAACATGGGGGCTGGTTGCAGCAGGAGTGGTAGCCAGGAAGGTCCTTGGAAACTGTCAGATCAAAGCCAGCCTGATTTCTGCAGGCGGTTCGGAAGATATCGACAAGGCTCTCGATGAAGCAATTGCAAAAAACGACAGTATAGGGGGCATTATTGAATGCATCATAAAGGATCCTCCCATGGCTGCCGGCGAACCTTTTTTCAATTCCGTCGAATCGGTAATCAGCCATATCATTTTTTCAATACCTGCTGTTAAAGGTATCGAATTCGGCTCCGGGTTTGCTGCAGCGGCAATGACAGGCTCCCTGCACAACGATCCGATAATGAACTCGAGGGGAAATACATCCACAAACAATGCAGGAGGGATCAATGGCGGAATAGCAAACGGGAACGATATTATATTCAGGATTGCCGTGAAACCCACTTCTTCAACAGGTGTGGAGCAGAAAACTTTCAATTTCGTCACCGGGGAGATGGATACCCTGAAAGTCCAGGGCCGGCATGATACCTGTATCGCCCTCAGGATGCCGGTCATCGTTGAGGCTGCTGCTGCGGTTGCCCTCGCCGACCTGTTCCTTCTTGACCGCGGCATCTACAACCGAAAGTAAAAATACATTTTCTCCGAAGGTTTAAAATCAGCATCCAGTGTCAGCTGAGAGCTGTTATGATGAGCGCTTTCTTCGTAGTGCTGCTTATCCTGAACCTGTTGTCAATTCTTTCACCGATGATCCATGCAATTTTACCGTCAGTCTCCATGACCAGAGTCTTCTCTTTTCTGAGCCGGGAAAACTTCCTGTCGATAAAATAATCACTCAGCTTCTTCTTCCCGTTCATTCCAAAAGGATGGAAATAGTCTCCGGGTTCCCATTTCCGGATTACCACGGGGAATACTATCCTGTTAAAATCGAGGCAGGCTGTCAGTGGATCGGCCTGGATAAGACCCGGGCTGACAGCAGTTTCTATCCTAACTGATTTGAAAAACCGGCATTTCTGTAATTCTTCCGGCCCCGCAATCTTAGTTCGTTCCGCTTCCCCAATGAATTTATCAGTGATTATTAACTCAGCCCTGTTCTTCATGAACCTGTGGCTTTCAGAAAAAATCTGCCCCCCGGTTCTGCCTGAAATTAACCTGACGAGGTCACCGACCAGGTTACCTGTAATGCCGTAAGGCTTGAAAACTTCAAGGATCAAGGTGCTGTTACCGAGAAAGGGCTTAAGTTTTTCGGTGCTGGCATACCAGTTACCCTTCTCGTGGCGGATCGTAAATTTTCTGATTTCCTCAGCGTGGTCTGAGATTAAGAGATAAGCTTCTTCAACTCTTCCTGCAGTCTCAACTATCGATGAGACCACCGATGGGTTGATCTCCTTCATCAGAGGGAGGATCATGTGCCTGATCTTGTTCCGGGTGATCCTTATGTCTGAATTTGTCCTGTCCTCCCTGTAGCTTATCCTGTTTTCAAGGGCATAGTCCTGAATACGTTCCCTTGAGGCAAAAAGCATGGGTCTTATTATTCTCCCCCCGGAAGGTTTCATACCTGCCAGTCCTGCTATTCCCGTGCCCCGTGTAAGGTTCAGCAGAAGGGTCTCTGCGTTGTCATTCAGGTTGTGTGCCACTGCAACGAGGTCGTACCCGTTTTCATTCCTTATCTTTTCAAACCATGAGTACCTCAGTTCCCTGGCTGCCATCTCGATGGAGATCCCTTTTTCCTTTGCATAATCAGCTGTACTGAAACGAATTGAGTGGAAAGCCATATTATGCGTGCGGGCATATCTTCTCACGTGAATTTCATCCTTGTCGGATTCTTTTCCCCTGAGGCTGAAGTTGCAATGGGCAATACCCTTCAGAAGGCCTGCCTTTAACAGCAGGTCGGCCATGACCATTGAGTCGATGCCGCCGCTAACTGCGGCAAGGACCTTCTCACCCTTGGCGGTGAGTTTCTTTTCACTGATATATTTCAGAAAGTCTTCAAGCATCTTATCTGTATGGCAGGATTGTTGGCGGACCCGGGTTGAAATTATCCGGCCGGAGAAGCTGTTCCCCCGACACTATAACATAATCGGCTTTTGAGTACAACGGCATGCAGGGATAGTAACCAAGCCTGATCTGGAACGTTCTGAATACCAGGTTGTCATTCCTTATCCTTACGCCCAGGCCGACACCCGACAGCCTTTGTCCCTGTGTGACATACTCGTTGGTACCGAAAAGAAATGCGAGTTCGCCGAATGCGAAGAATGCAAAACGGAAACCGTAATAGTCAGAAGGGCTGAAAAGAACTGATTCAAGGCTTATCGACAAACGCTGGGTACCGCCCACGGAGTCGTTTGTGAAGCCTGCCAGGCCGTTTTCCCTGCTGAAACTGAGAAATTCATCCTTGTTACGATCAAAACCCCTGGTGTAATCAACCCTTAAAAAATTCCTTATCCTGAACGACCTCAGATACATAAGGTTGGAGAACCAGGTCGTGCGCAGCAGGAGCATGCCCTGGTCAGTATGCCCATTATTGATGAACGTCGAGAATCCAGCAGAGGTATAGAAGTATCCGACAGTCCTTATGGAATGACCGGTCGAAAAGAATATCCCTGAATAATACCTGTCCCTGAACTCGTTTATTTCCCGCCCTCCCGTAAGGGTTATCATGCCTCCGTAAGGAATGTCTTCCGTTCGTCCGTAACCATAGATAAGGCTTGTCTTGTAGTATTTCTGCATCGTGAACGAAAGAGCACCAAGGAACATCCTGTATTTCTGGAGATAGTGATATGTGTCAGGCATGATTACAGGGCGGTCAAAGACATTGTTGTTCGTATACCTTGCTGCTGCGATAAGCCTTGTCACTGACTCCCTGCTGAGAAGGAAGGATCTCGACAGCCAGTAGTCCTGGAGGTTGTATTTGAGAGGTTCCGGCACAATGTTCCCGTCAAGGTCCTCTGATGTGAACACCCTTCTCAGGGATATTCCGCCGGCATATTTGGTGGTTGAACTTACCAGGTTCCTCGATATGCGAAACCCGTAGGTTTTTTCTCCCAGGCCGTCGAAATAGGAGAAGTCTATACCGATAAATGTCCTGAAAATGTTATTTATGCCATATTCGATGCCAAAGCCCGGAGAGTCGGGGAGACCCGGATCATATGGTACAGAGAGCCTGAATTCATGGCCCAGTCCGAAAAGATTCTTGTCAAAAACAGCTATTTTGCCTTTGTTGATGCCCCTCAGCTCCAGTTCCGCACCGAGTGAATAAACATCCCTCGTAATCACAAGGACCTCCACTTCTTCGCCGGATACGGGCAGAACAATTATCCTCGATTCATCTATAAAGGGAAGCTCCCTGATCAGACGTTCATTGTCGCTGAGGATCAGGGGTGACACAGTGTCCCCGACATGGAATAGCAGGTTATTCCTCAGGATGATCTCATTTGTGTTGAGGTGGGTATGGTTCAGGAAGGCCTCAATTCCTGAAGGATTATACGAGAGTGGATTTTTAATGTTGGTACCGAACACATCCAGTCTCTGTATGGAAATCTTGCTTATTCTCATTCCTGAATAGGGGATGAATTCCGACTGGCTCGATTCTGATACACCTTCTGCCGATGATGGCCTGCCCTCTGTAACTATCAGATCATACAATTTCCTGGTTATCAGGTACCTTGAAGCCTTTGTCTGGAGCGAATCATAGAATAGTGCATTTCTTTCCGTGTCATACGATATCCTTGCAGGTATTATACCGGTCACCGCACCAGTCCGGTCACTGAAGAAGGACTGACGGTGGTTAAGGATTATCTCTGTGAAGGGCGGGTTCAGAAATGTCGTGTCACGCTGGATCTGCTCCTGTGAATAAAGGGACATACTTATGAAAAGAACAGCCAGCATGTAAGCCGGCCGTAATCCTCTCCTGTATTTTCCCTGCTGCCGCCACATCAGGTTCCGGTGGAATTGTCTAAAAGAACATCATCGGAATTGAACTGGAATCCCAGGCGCTTGCCGGTGATTATCCTGGAATGCTGGATCTTTGCTTCAACCTGTCCGACAGTAGCGATCTTAACAGTGTCGTAAGGCGGTACCAGGAGGTCAAATTCGAGGGAATACTGGATGGCAGTTTCGATGATTATCTGAAGAGAAGCTTTTGAGATCTCCTCGCTTCCGTAATTCGTAAAAAGCATTCCCATCTGTCTCTTTCCTTCAACGAAGTACTGGTTTTCATGATTTATAAAAATCCTCGCTATCAGGTATCCAAGGTCGTCGAGGCGTGAATATTTAAAAGAATCTGCGAGGAAGTTGTATATATTGATTATTCCTGAGTATGCATTGAACTTGTTCTTCTGAATATAGGGCGTTTTCCAGGCCGGGTGTTCACGGTCGAACTGGAAAATATTGGAATGCATGCTGAAGAGGAGGATATCACCGGCTACCTTTATCTGGGCATCGAAGCTGCTTCTGTCGGTATATTCCAGCTTGATCCTCGGGTCGATGTTTCCGAGGTTGCTGTTCACATCTCTGGAAAGGAGCTTCAGGATGTCCTTGACGTTGCAGAATGAGGCAAAGGTGTTATCGAAGACCTTTTGTTTTAAAACCGACTTCTCCTTCAGGATTCCTATTATCTGCTGTTTCTTTGCATTCGGATCTTCCATGACCTGTTTCCGGGTTATAATTAATTGAGCCTCCTAATTTAACAATAATTCCTGTCAATACGATCTTGCAAACAGAACCCTTCTTTTTGATGGTTTGCCGCTGTAAATGCACTTACCATCTTCCTCGGGAGAATCGAAGGGAATGCATCTGATGGTAGCTTTTGTCTCTTCCTTTATTTTCTCCTCGGTTTCCGCAGATCCGTCCCAATGAGCCATTATGAAACCACCTTCATTTTCAAGTAAATTCACAAAATCGGTCCAGCTGTCGACCTTCCTGGTGTTCTGATCCCTGAATTCAAGGGCTTTGCGGTAAATATTTGATTGTATGTCGGCCATGAGCACGGAAATATGGCTGACTGCAGAATTCATTCCAACAGTCTGCTTCTCAAGAGTGTCCCTCCTGGCAATCTCGATGGTTCCCTGCTCGATATCACGCGGACCAATGGCTATCCTTACCGGAACGCCCTTCAGTTCATAATCGGCGAATTTCCATCCGGGTTTGTTTGTGTCCCTGTCGTCGTATTTGACTGTCATGCCTGCGGCTTCAAGATCTGCTTTGACCTTCAGTGCTGCCCCTGATATCTCCTCGAGCTGTCCGGTGTTCTTATATATGGGTATTATAACTACCTGAAGCGGAGCCAGTTTAGGAGGAAGCACCAGTCCGTGGTTATCGGCGTGGGCCATAATAAGGGCACCTATCATCCTGGTCGACAAACCCCACGATGTGGCCCAGACGTAATCGAGTTTTCCTGTCCTGTCGGTAAACTGCACATCAAAGGCTTTTGCGAAATTCTGGCCCAGGAAATGACTGGTTCCGGCCTGAAGAGCCTTTCCATCCTGCATCAAGGCCTCTATGGCATAGGTGTCGATGGCCCCGGCGAAACGTTCCGATTCCGATTTATAGCCTTTTATCACCGGGAGCGCCATGTAGTTTTCGGCAAAATCGGAATATACATTTATCATCCTGACTGTCTCTTCGACAGCTTCCTCACGCGTGGCGTGGGCGGTGTGACCTTCCTGCCAGAGAAACTCGGCCGTTCTCAGGAAGAGCCTGGTTCTCATTTCCCAACGCACGACATTGCACCACTGGTTTATAAGTATAGGGAGATCCCTGTATGACTGGATCCAGTTCTTGTAAGAATTCCATATTATGGTTTCCGACGTCGGCCTGATAATAAGCTCTTCCTCGAGCTTTGCTGACGGATCTACAATGACTCCTTTTCCGTTTGGGTCGTTCTTGAGCCGGTAGTGCGTGACTATCGCACATTCCTTGGCAAATCCCTCGACGTGCTTTGCTTCCTTGCTGAAGAATGATTTTGGTATGAACAGTGGAAAATATGCGTTAACGTGTCCTGTTGCCTTGAACATCCTGTCGAGTTCTGCCTGTATTTTTTCCCAGATTGCATAGCCGTAGGGTTTGATAACCATGCATCCTCTCACAGCGGAGTTTTCTGCCAGCTCAGCCTTGATTACAAGGTCGTTATACCACTGTGCATAGTTCTCATCCCTGTTTGTCAAAAATTTCGCCATTGTGCCGTTATGGTGTTTAGAATTATTATCCTGAGTTAAAAAGATTGCGTAAAAATAGACAAAAAGTTCAGTTCTATGCAAAAGAAGTTAAATTGGTCTTGCGGTCTTGCGGTCTTGCGGTCGTGCGGTCGTGCGGTCATGGCCCAGCGGAGGGCAGACTCCAGTATCCGTTAGCCGGTCGCCGGTAGCCGGAAATTATTACGGTATACCAAAATTTGTTAAATTTGGAAATTGTTTGAATAACTGACTGGCCACTGTATTTTTTGGTACAATTTTTGCTTCATTTAAAGAAAACAAGAGAGGGAATCAGACATGAAAGCTTTAACCTACATCGCAATCCTGGCACTTCTGGTAACAATGTCCTGCTCCAGAGGACTTTACACGGGTGTCGAGTATGATGATCTTTACTTTCAGCCTTCGGATCAGGTTGCTACAAGGGTGAAAACCCCTTCAGGCAGAAGGATCTCCGAGAGCAATCTGAAGTCGCAGGACTATTACAACAGCATCTATGCTGCTGATACCCTTGTATCGGAAGAATTCAGTGAAGCCGCCGATGAGGAATCCCTGGTACAGAACAACTATTACTACGATAATAGCTTCTACTCGGGAAGGCTGAGGAATTTCTACGGGAATTACTTCTACCCCTACTGGAGGGATCAATTCTACTTCAGCTGGGGCTATCCTTACATGAGCTTCGGATTCTCGCCTTACAGCTCATTTTACTATGATCCCTTCCTCTACGATACCTATGACATGTACGGCTACGGGTACTACGGCAGCTACTGGCCCGGGTACTATGGAGGATACTACGGTGGTTACTACGGCGGCTACTGGCCTTACTATAACTACTACAGCAGCTACTGGCCCTATTACGGCAACTTCTATAATTATCCGTACTACTCATACCGCGAAAACAACAACAGCGGACTTACATACGGAAGGAGGGACAGGCCGAGCAACTACTCATCTACCTGGAACAACAGGGTCAATGCCAGTTCCGTAAGCAGGAGGGACGGCTATGCGGTGAGCAGCACCAGCACTACCGATCAGACAAGGAGGACAGCTCCTTCATCCGTCTCGACGTCAGGCAGGACATCACCTGCTGCCCAGTCGGCAAGAACTGTCCAGGATGTCACAAAAAGCCCTGTCACCAGAACCGTTGACGCCAAGAGTGCCACATCCACAAGGCCTTCATACAACTCGGCTGAAAGATCCTATACTCCGAGCTATAACAACCCGCGGATGAGCACAAGGCCTGCATACAACAATAGCAGGACAAGCAGTGATGTGACAACAGCGCCATCAAACACTTACAGGAACACAAGCAGAAGCAGCTCTTATTCTTCAGGACAGGTGAGATCGTCTGCACCGGCTTATAACAACTCAAGGAGCTATTCCGCCCCTGCAAACCGCTCATCGAGCAGCCCAAGCTACACACCATCAAGGTCGTATGAAGCTCCTTCAAGCAGCAGGTCGTCGTACAGCGCACCGTCTGAATCAAGAAGCAGCTATTCATCTTCAGGGTCCGGAAGCTATTCCTCCGGTTCTTCCTCTTCGAGCTCATCTTCTTCTGGCTCCAGATCAAGCGGATCGACAGGCGGAAGAAGATAAGGAACTTGTTTAAATATCCCCTTTGCTTTCATTCTGATATTGGAATGGGGGATGCTTTTACGAAAAAACTGTCTGATATGAAAAGGTCACTTTCAATAATATTCATCCTGGCAGCGGCATTAAATGCAGGTATTGCACAGAATGCCGACGATGCACTCAGGTACTCCCAGATATTTTACAATGGTACCGCAAGATTCATGGGAATGGGAGGAGCCTTTACGGCCCTCGGTGGCGATTTGTCAGCCTTAAGCCAGAACCCTGCCGGAATCGGGCTGTTCCGCTCATCGGAATTTTCAATCTCCCCGCAGCTTTTCAACTTCAGATCTACATCGAACTTTAGCGGCGGCACAAAGCAGGATTACCTGTACGACTTTTCCCTCGGACAGGCAGGTGTGGTGCTCAACCTGGTCAACAATAACACACAAACGGGTCTGGTAGGGATGAGCGTAGGTTATTCGTTCAACAGGACCAACAATTTCAACCAGACAATCAGGATGCAGGGTATAAGCCAGAACAACTCCCTTCTCGATGCATGGGCCTCTGCCCTCACATTGAGAGGAATACCTGCAATTGATACAATAATGGCAAATGCGATGCCCGATGCCTATCTTGGCTGGAATACATGGCTCCTCGATACACTGCCCGGAACAGATAATGCCTATGGCACCGTTTATTCGGATTATGGACAGATGGCCTCGGTTTACGGACAGGAAATCACCAGGCTTGTAACAAACTCCGGTTATACCGGCGAACATGCGATATCACTTGGAGGGAACTGGTCAAACAGGCTCTTCCTGGGAGCCACACTGGCCATCACCAGGCTAAGCTATGAAAGCAAATTCGAGCATATGGAATCAACCGATGCTGTACTGCCTTCACAGTTCAAGGACTTCAATTATACATTCTATTATAAGAATACGGGTACGGGGTATGCCCTTAAACTGGGAGCCATATTCAAACCCATAGAACCTCTCAGGATAGGATTATCTTTCCATTCCCCGACTTTTTTCAGGATCACCGAATATGTGTATGACAATATATATACACACATCAACAATGATGATATCGACTTCTCGAATGAAACAATGTGGTACAGTTATAACCTCACCACACCATTCAGGGCTACTGCAGGTGTTGCATATCAGCTGAAGAAACTGGCGGTTTTCAGTGCCGAATATGAATTTGTCGATTACAGCATGGCCAGGTTCTCGGTAGTGGGAGACGATGACTGGGATTATACCCCCGACAACGATTATATAAAGAGTGCGCTTAAAAGCGCCAGTAATATAAGGGCAGGAGCGGAGTTCAGGCTGAACAGGTTCTACCTGCGCGGCGGATACGGATACTATGGTAAAGCATATGAGAGTTATGATGTTAACAGCATTGTTGATTATCATTCTGTATCCCTTGGTGCAGGATTCAGGGAACAAAACCTCTACCTCGATTTCGGATTCACCAGGATGACAAATCCCAACTATTACATCCTGTATCAATATGAGAAAAGTCCGGGTAGTGAGGTAATTGCTTCCTCTCACATTGATGTTGACAGAAACATTTTTACAGTAACCTTCGGATACAAGTTCGGTTACTAGTATTTTGTTCGGATTCCTTGGAAGGGGCTGCTTCGTTTGAGGCAGCCCTTTTTACAGGTAGTTCATAGTCTCAGGACCACAGTTGAAAATCAGGTCAATGATGCTGATACGCCAGGGATGTATCTTTTCGGCCGTGAATACGCCTGCATAAGTTTTTGTCCTGTAGTCCGACCTGTTTTTTGGAGTTATAAGGTACCTGAAATCATTATCCTTCCTGCCGGCTGGTTCGAATTCCGTTGTGAATGAGAACCTGCAATCAAGCCTGATCATGTCTGCCAGCGAGGCCAGAAGCTCCATATTGAGATCAAGAAGAAATTCATGATTCTTCATTATTGCCTTCTCAATTATATCAAAATAGTAAATGACGTATGGCGAAGAGCCGTAGGCCGCTGCAATAGCTCCCAGATGCACCTTCTGCCACCGCTTCGAATAGTCAATCCTTATGTCTTTCACCGGCGTTTTGTGAAAGCTGCCAAGGTAAACAGGTATTGTGAGTGACTGTGGACCTGATGCTGTAAGAATATAGCATCGGTTGCGGTAAGTCTGTTTATGATAGTTCTCCTCCTTCTCTACAAAGACTTCAGAGGCTGCGGCAATCTTTGCAAAATACTCTGCCGGTGGTAAATATGCTGTTGATAATAAGACCTTCCCGGGCATGGGACTACTTCATCCTGTTGATCATGCTGGCAGAAAACCCGGCACCGAAACCGTTATCTATGTTCACAACGGTAACTCCTGCCGAGCAGCTTGTCAGCATTGCCAGCAGCGCCGATATGCCTCCAAAGCTGGCTCCATAGCCCACACTTGTCGGAACTGCAATCACCGGTACATCCACAAGACCTCCTACTACGCTTGCCAGAGCTCCTTCCATGCCTGCTATCACAATTATGACCCTGCACTTCCTTATCTCCGGCAGCTTGTCAACAAGCCTGTGAATACCGGCTACACCGGCATCATATATCCTGACAACCTTGTTTCCAAGAAGCTCGGCTGTTACAGCTGCTTCTTCGGCAACAGGTATGTCAGATGTGCCTGCTGTTATTACCGCTATGCTTGTTGGAGGCGTCTCCGGTTTCCTTTTCCGGACGGAAATGATCCTGGCATCTGCGTACCATACTGCCTTTACTGTTATTTTCTTAACAGCATCGTACATTTCCTTTGTAGCACGGGTACCTATGACGTTGTTCTCCTTCCCTGCCATAACCCTGAAGATCTCCCTGACCTGCGCTACGCTCTTTCCTGCACAGTATACTATTTCAGGGTAACCGGTCCGCATTTCACGGTGATGGTCAATACGGGCAAATCCGAGGTCTGTATAGGGGAAATTCCTGAGCACATCCAGTGCTTCCCCGACCGTTTTTGTCCCCCTGCTGACCTCATTCAGCAATTTTTCGACTTCCTTCGCTGTCATTTCTTCCTGGTTTCGGTGTTCATACTTCCTGACCTGTAACCTTCCAGATCCAAAGATATGTATCTGAAGCCTAAATTCTTAAGGTCAGCTACAATTTGTTCCCTTTCGGTGTCATTAGCCAGTTTTAACAGGTATCCCGGCATGCATTCGATCCTTGCAACATCGCCGTGCACTCTAACCCTAGTTCCCGGATACCCTCTTTGCAGAAGATATTCCTCGGCTCTTTCTGTCATCCTGAGAATACCTTCCTTCACTTCCGTACCATATGGGATCCTTGTCAGGAGGCAGGCCATGGCAGGTTTATCCCAGACCGTGAGCCCATCCTCCCGGAGGTATTCCCTGATCTCCTGTTTTGTGATTCCGGCCTCTGCAAGAGGGCTTCTGACAGACAGCTCCCTCAGTGCCTTTAAGCCCGGACGGTCATCTCCGAGGTCGTCAGCGTTGGTCCCGTCAAGGATATAACGGTAACCATTTGACTCTGCATATGCTGTGATTTTGCTGAACAACAGGCTCTTGCACAGGTAGCATCTTTCCGGGGGATTATGTCTGATAATTTCCGGGAAGTCAATATCGAGTATCGTATTGCTGATCCCATGCACGGTCGTGAACTCTACGGCTTCCCTTATCTCCCTCTCTGGCATGTATGGAGTACGTATCGTCACCGTCGTCATTTTGCATCCCCTGGCACGGCTTGCCATCCAGGCCAGGAAAGTGCTGTCTACGCCTCCCGAGAAGGCAATGACGAATGATTTCAATTCCTCAAGAATAGCTGTCAGATGTCTGGATTTGTTTTCCTTCATGCATCCTTAACAATCAGGGCCATTATATTGTTGTAAACTTCCTTAACCGGGATTCCTCTCTCGAGGGCTATTCTCCTGCAATCTGCATATTCAGGCTTATACGAAACGAGTTTCTTCCTGTAATACGATCTTTTGACCGTAACATTTCCATATTGGGTTTTTATGATCCCGAACTTTCTTTCCAGGGTTGCTTTTCTGAAGGGAAAGCTTCTGATGCCCACGGAGGTCGATTCGTTGAAAATAATACCCCTGAGCTTCTCTTCATTTCCAGACTCGCATATCACATTCAGCAGGCTTCCCGGCCGGCCTTTTTTCATTATGATATTGGTCAGGTACACATCCGATGCCCCCGCTTCAAAGAGTTTCTCGGAAACATGGTCGAAGAACTCCGGGTTCATGTCGTCGATATTGCATTCAAGCAGGATGGCATCATGACCGCTTTGTGCTTCCTCCGTTTCGGCAAGAAACACCCTTAGCAGGTTTGGTACATCGGGATGCTCCTTATGACCGATCCCATATCCGGTTTTCAGTACCCTGAAGCCATGCCCTGATCCATACTTTGTTCCGAGAGCGGCAATTATAGCTGCTCCCGTAGGAGTGGTAGCCTCGAAGTCGACTCCGCCTGTTTTTACCGGGATACCTTTAATTATTTCAGCTGTGGCCGGTGCGGGGACTGGAAGCAGCCCGTGTTCGCATCTGGCAAATCCTCCTCCGAGTTCAACCGGTGATACATAGACTTCTTCTGCCTTAAAGAACCTGTAACATATTGCAGCACCAACAATATCAACAATTGAATCTATAGCACCTACTTCATGGAAATGAACCTTGCTGACAGGAATCCCATGGACAAGTGCTTCTGCTTCTGCTACTTTTATGAATATTTTCCTGCTCAGGTCTTTTACTTCCCTGTCGAGACCGGATTTTTCGATAATCTTCTCTATATCGCCGAGATACCTGTGATGATGTTCATGTCCGCTTGTCCTTACCGTCACTTTTGTCCCGTAAATTCCGTGTCTCTGGTCTTTCCCGACAACCAGCTTCCATCCTTCGAGGTTGAGTTTCTGAAGTTCGCCAATCAGGTATGTCTTGCTTACGCCCAGGTCGATCATGGCACCGAGATTCATGTCGCCGCTGATACCTGAGAAGCAGTCGTAGTACAGGATTTTCATTGATGTCCGGGATTAATATTTCTTAAATAATGTTAAAACACAACCTGCTGTTTTCCGTGCGCTAATATACTATTTAACCATTAAATACTTCCATCGGTTTATACCTGTCCGGCTGAAAAGTAACCCAAAAGGACTCTCAGTTTAATAATATATCGTCTGGCTGTTACGGCATGGATAAAGTGTAAGGTACACATTAACAAAAAAAGTTGTAATTTGCGCCTTCCAATCTTATCCGGGATGAGGCGAAGGGACTTTCTAAGGAATTCGGCGGGTGCAGGACTTGCAGCAGGTGCAGCTCTTACACTGGGAGGGTACGACAAGCTGTGGAGCCCTGTCAGAATGAATCCCAAATACGATATGGTGGCTGTTATGGGAGGAAGCCCTGAAGCCATGTTCGACCTTGGGATTCAGGAACTGGGAGGAATGGGGGTATTTGTACAGAAGGGACAAAAGGTCCTGCTAAAGCCGAATATAGGATGGGACAGGACACCGGAATTTGCTGCAACTACGAGTCCTGCTCTTGTGGCAAGGATAATAGAACACTGCCTGAAAGCCGGTGCTAAGGAAGTCTACGTTTTCGACCATACATGCGATAACTGGGTGAACTGCTACAGGAACTCCGGTATCGAGAAAGCCGCCAAAGGAGCAGGTGCGAAGGTTGTCCCCGGAAACTCAGAGAATTATTACCAGAAGGTTGAAATACCGGGAGGCATAAAGCTGAAAAGCGCCAAGGTCCACGAGCTTTTGCTAAGCACCGATGTGTTCATCAATGTTCCCGTGCTGAAGGATCATAATTCCACAAGGATGACCGGCTGCCTTAAGAACATGATGGGAGTAGTCTGGGACCGCGGTTTCTGGCATTCTAATAACCTTAATCAATGTATTGCCGATTACGCTCTCTATGAGAAGAAGCCCGCGCTCAACGTTCTCGACTGCTATAACGTAATGGTCAAGAATGGTCCTCAGGGAGTCTCGAAGGAGGATGTCGTTCAGATGAAAGCCCAGATACTCTCGACCGACTGGGTTGCCGTGGATGCTGCTGCCACCAGGTACCTGAAGATTGATACTGAAAAAATCGAATATATACCATTTGCCCATAAAATGGGGCTTGGGAATATGAAGCTAGAAACCCTGAACATCAGGAGAATCCAAATGTAATCACCGATGAGGTCGCCTAACCTGAGAAGATTCCGGATCTTTTTCTCGGCAATTATTCTTATCTGCTTTATTGCTGTATTCATTGATTTCAGGAACCTTATTCCTTCAAAGTATATTAACGGTCTTAATACTTTCCAGGTCGTTCCGTCGATACTGAAATTCCTGGAAGTCGGAACCATTGCAGCTGCAGGTTTTGCTGCTATCCTGATACTGACACTCCTGACAGGCCGGACCTATTGCTCCTTTCTGTGTCCGCTGGGTATAGGGCAGGATCTTTTCAGCAGAATCGGAGGCAGGATCAAAAGGAGGTTCAGAAGATTCGGCTTCAGGAAACCATTCACAATATTGAGGTATACCCTGCTGGCTGCTACAATCATTGTAAGTATTGTATGGGGTATGTATCTTCTTATTCTGCTCGATCCCTACAGTATATTCGGCAGGTTTATGACTTTTCTGGGCAAGCCTGCCGCACTTATGATAAACAACCTCCTTGCTTCGCTGCTCTATAAGTTTGATGTCTATACCCTTGATATAGTATCGATAAAAGGTTTTCAGCTTCTTACCTATGCCGTTCCGGTGTTCTTCTTCATGCTTATAGGTTCACTTTCCTTCACAAGGGGAAGACTTTATTGCAATATGATCTGCCCGGTGGGAACCCTGCTTGGCCTTCTTTCAAAAGTGTCTTTCCTCAGGATCAGAATAGATGAGGGCAAATGCACACTATGCGGAAGGTGCGCGGTGGGATGTAAATCCTCATGCATCGACTTCCTCAACGGGAAAGTGGATGTCTCCCGTTGTGTCGATTGTTTTAACTGCGTCAGGATCTGCCAGGATAAGGCAATTTCTTATGGACCCGTCAGGATCAGGAGAAAAGAACACAAAACAGATCTGGAGAAACGTAAGATCATTGCCGGCTCCCTGTTGCTGCTGCTGGGAATCTCCAGGTCATCAAAGGGACAGGAAAAGAATGTCCCTGTTCCAAAGAAGGAATCAACCGTAAAGGAAAACAGGACCTGCCCGGTATGCCCGCCCGGAGGTATCTCCATCGAAGATTTCAACAGGGACTGTACGGCCTGCTCCCTGTGCATTTCAGCATGCCCCAACCAGGTGCTGGTTCCGGCCCTTCTTCATTATGGAATTGCAGGCTTTATGCAGCCGGTGATGGATTATCACAAGAGTTTCTGCACATACAATTGCACCAGATGCACTGAGGTGTGCCCCACATACGCACTTCACCCTCTGATGCTGGAAGCCAAGAAGCTGACCCAGCTCGGCAAGGTAAATTTCATAAAGGACAACTGCATTGTTAAAACTGAAAAGACGGCATGCGGAGCCTGTTCTGAAGCATGTCCTACCAAAGCCGTTTACATGATACCCTATGAAGGAAATCTGCTTATACCTGAAGTAAATACTGATATCTGCATAGGATGCGGCCATTGCGAGTTTGCCTGCCCTACTGTCCCGTACAAGGCCATCTTTGTTGACGGTAACAGTGTGCATGTTGCCGCCTTACCTCCTGAAAATCAAAAGGCAGAGATGGAAACTCCGGTCGAGTTCCCCTTCTAGAGCTCACTTCTGACACCCTGAAACCAGGTCCCTAAAAGATGATAAATGTTAGCTTTGTTCCTTCGGAATGAGCTAAATTTGTTATTAAAATAACACTAAACATGAAACCATCACATATTGAGCATATCGGGATAGCTGTGTCAAATCTTCACAGTGCTGTTGAATTCTATGAAAATACTTTCGGACTGGAATGCTATGGCATCGAAGAGGTTCCCGACCAGAAAGTGCGGACTGCCTTCTTCATGATTGGCCAGACTAAAATAGAGCTTCTTGAATCGACCGACCCTGAAGGACCGATAGGGAAATTCATAGAGAAAAGGGGAGAGGGTTTGCACCATATTGCCCTGGCTGTGGATAACATTGAGGAAAAGCTGCGGAGCGCTGCAGAGAAAGGGGTTAGACTGATCGACGAAAAGCCGAGGAAAGGTGCCGAAGGACTCGATATCGCATTTATCCATCCAAAGTCTTCGGCAGGTGTTCTGATAGAGATCTGCGAGAACAGGAACAAGAATATCTGAACTAATCCAAATAATATGAACAGCAGGATTGCCACAGCCGGAAATGCCGGACCAAAGGTCAGATCAGATTGCCAGATAACCATCGAGCTCAAACCGAAGGGTGGCATTTCACTTGATATCAAATCAAAGGTGAAGAGCATTTACGGGAAGTCTATCAGGACCCTGTGCCTGGAAATGCTTGAGTATTTCGCGATCCGCAATGCCCTCGTATCCGTCGACGATTCCGGAGCACTTCCCGTCGTGATCATGGCACGTATCGAAGCTGCGGTAAAAAAGATCACCAGCACCGGACTCGTCTTTCTCCCTGAAATGTCGAAGGATAACCTTTATTCAACCGAACACGACTGGATGAGATTCTCGAGGCTTTATCTGCCCGGGAACACACCCGGACTGATGATCAATGCCGGTCTGCACTCTGCCCGGGGTATAATCCTCGATCTTGAAGATTCCGTTGCACCCGACAAAAAGGAAGAAGCAAGATTGCTTGTCAGGAATGCCTTGCGGCAGCTCGACTTCAGGGGAGCAGAAAGAATGGTCAGGATAAACCAGGGTGAAACAGGTTTGAAGGATCTTGAAGCTGTCATCCCGCAGAATGTAAACATGGTTCTTATCCCGAAATGCGAATCTGCCGAGCAGGTCAGGAGGTTTGATGACCATATTGCAAAGATCAGCAAGGCGATGAAATTGAAAAAGAGGGTTTTCCTGATGCCAATCATTGAAACAGCTCTGGGGATCGAGAACTGTTTCACCATAGCTTCTGCGAGCCCCTCCGTCGTAGCAGCTGCAATCGGGCTTGAGGACCTCACTGCCGATATGGGCGTTCAGAGAACAGCTGAGGGAACAGAATCCTTGTATGCGAGGGCCAGGCTTGTTATGGCAGCCAAAGCTGCCGGGATACAGGCAATCGATTCAGTGTTTTCTGATGTCAGCGACCTCGATACTCTGAGGAAAGTTGTTATTCAGTCCAAAGCTCTTGGTTTCGAGGGCATGGGCTGCATTCATCCCAGGCAGATACGCATTATAAACGAGGGTTATGCTCCCGACAGCACTGAAATTGACAAAGCCTGCAGGATCGACATAGCATTCAGGGAAGCCTCCGAAAAGGGACTGGGTGTCGTCGCACTGGGGACAAAAATGATTGATGCACCTGTCGTAACCAGGGCCAGAAGAACGATAGAAACGGCAGTAAGGCTGGGTCTTCTTCCTGACAACTGGAGAGAATCTTCCCCGAAATAGAATGCACAACGTAACTTTCAAGGAGACAAAATATGGCAGTAAAGACCGTAATGAACGCAGCCGGCAGGAAAGTCCCTCTCGCCATCAACGGACAACCTGCGATACCTTTCAGGGGCGTTGGAAAACACAGACCTTCCGGAGTGAAATACTCTCCGCCGATCCCCACGTGCGCCGATTTCCCTTCCGACGGGAACAAAGTCGTAGGGTCTCTCGAGGATGCTCTTAGAAAGTGCGGCCTGAAAAGCGGAATGACAATTTCTACTCACCATCATCTCCGAGATGGGGACCTTATAAGCAACAGGATCTTCGAGATCGCATCAGGAATGGGAGTGAAGGACCTGGTATGGTTCCCCTCGGCATCCTTCCCGTGTAATGACCCGGTGATCAGATACCTGTCCGACGGAACGATAAACCGGATCGAAGGCAGCATGAACGGACCACTGGGCAGATTTGTTTCGGAAGGAGGCATGAAGGGCACGGCCGTACTGAGGTCTCACGGCGGAAGGGTCCAGGCGATACAGGACGGGGAAGTTAAAATAGATATTGCAGTGCTGGCCGCACCGTCAGCAGATGCCTTTGGCAATGCCAGGGGGACGGGGGGCAGCTCTTCCTGCGGTGTAATAGGGTACGGAAAACCCGACAGCATGTATGCCACAAAAGTCATTGTGGTAACCGATAACCTGGTGGATTTCCCCTGCTGCCCTATGGAAATTGAGGGTAATTATGTCGACTGCGTGGTCGTTGTTGACAAGATCGGAGTACCCGAAAAGATAGTATCAGGAACAACAGAGATCACAAAAAGCCCTGACAGGATACTTATTGCTGAACTTACTGCTTCCTTCCTTGAAAAGACGGGGATTCTTCAGGACGGTGTGACCATGCAGGCAGGAGCCGGAGGTACATCGCTGGCAATTGCCGTCTTTGTGCATGAAATACTTAAGAGGAACGGATGGAAATCAAAATTCGGATTCGGGGGAAGCACAAAATACATGGTGAAGATGCTCGAGGAAGGACAGATGGGCTGCATACTTGATGCCCAGGCTTTCGACCTTGATGCTGTGAGATCGGTGGAAACGAACCCATGCCATATTCCATACCCGGTATTCAACGCCTATAACTATCACTCGAAGGGAAACCTGACGAGCATGATGGACATAATGATACTGGGGGCTACCGAAGTTGACCTTGGCTTCAACGGTAATGTGGTTACGCATTCAGACGGTTACCTTCTTCACGGGATAGGGGGATGGCAGAACTGCCTCCACGCACGTAATGTGATCCTGCCGCTTCCGCTTTTCCGCGACCGCATTCCTGTTATCGTCGATGAGGTGACAACTTTGTGCGGCCCCGGAGAACTGATAGATGTGATAATCACCGAAAGGAGTATAGCTATAAATCCCCTGAGGAAGGATCTTGTCAGGCGTGTAAAGGGCAGCGGCCTGCCCATTGTGACAATCAGGGAGCTGAAGGAAGAAGCTGAGCGTATTTGCGGCAGGCCTGAAAAACCTGAGTTCGACGACAGGATTGTAGCCGCTATAAAATGGGTCGACGGAACAGTGATAGACGTAGTCAGGAAACTAAAGATACAAAAAGGGTGATCAATGGAGAAATACAAATGTGCGGTATGCGGTTATATATATGATCCTGCAGAAGGTGAACCGCAGAACGGGATTGAACCGGGAACGCCCTTCAGTGAACTTCCCGCAGGTTATGACTGCCCTGTATGCTCAGCGGGTAAGGATGAGTTCTTCAGCCTTGAATGATATGTTGAAGAGGCCGATTATTTAAGGGGAATATTCCTGAGCACTTCAAGCAGGAGGTCCCAGAACATCTGGGCTGTTTTCACTTCTATCTTCTCCTCGGGAGTATGTGCTCCCCTGATAGTGGGGCCGAATGATATCATATCGATACCCTTTACTTTTTCGTATATAAGCCCGCATTCGAGGCCGGCATGTATAGCCCTTATCTGCGGATCCTTCCCGAAAAGGTTCCTGTAGGAGGTAAGTGTGATCTTCAGGATCTCCGACGACATGTTGGGCCTCCATCCGGGATAACCCTGTGAATGTTCGACCATTGCGCCTGCAAGTTTAAGGCACGATTCAACCATCGCGCCGGCATCCTTCTTGGCAGAATCGATGGAGCTCCTCTGTGTGGTTACAACCTTTACGGTGTCGCTGCCGGTGAACTTCACAGAGGCGAGGTTTGTCGATGTTTCAACAAGGTCGTCCATTTCCTTCGACCATGCCAGGGGACCATGAGGGCAGCAGTTAAGTGAAGCAAGGAGCCTGTCCTGGCTGTCCTTGTCCATTATGCTGGAAGGCAGGGCACATTCCCTGCAGCTTATTTTCAGTTCCTTTTCAATATGTCCCAGTTCATCTAGCACCATCTTCTCGAAGTCTGATATCCAGGTATTTACCTCAGTCGTTAAGGCTTCATCCACAACAAGGGTTGCAAATGCTTCCCTGGGGATAGCATTCCGGAGATTGCCTCCGTTAAAGCTGCTGATCGATATTTTGAATTCCCTGGCAAGGTTCCAGAGCAGCCTGGTCATTATCTTCACAGAGTTCCCGAATCCCTTATGGATCTCATCTCCGGAGTGACCTCCCCTCAGCCCGGTAAGCGATATCTCAAACGCTGCTTTTCCTCCGGGCACTTCTGCAGGAAAATATTTCATTTCCCCCACAGTGTCCATACCGCCTGCACATCCAATGTACAGGATTCCTTCGTCCTCTGAATCGAGGTTAATGAGTATCCTGCCTTCAAAGAAATCAGGCTTGAGGTTAATGGCCCCTGTCATGCCTGATTCCTCATCGACGGTAAAAAGACATTCGATCCTTCCGGTTCTTATAGTCCTGTCGGTAAGTATAGCCATCTGGGATGCAATCCCGATGCCGTCGTCAGCACCCAGGGTGGTTCCGCTGGCAGCCACCCAGCCGTCCTTTAACACAGGAACTATTGGATCTTTCGTCCAGTCGTGCGGATGGTCGGCGTTCTTTTCCCCTACCATGTCCATATGGCTTTGCAGGACAACCGTTTTACGATTCTCCATTCCCGGTGATGCCGGCCTGATTATAAGTATGTTACCCGCCTGATCCTCCCTTGACTCCAGACCGTTCGTCATGGCAAAATCAAGAAGGTACTCCCTTATCCTTGCTTCATTCTTTGAAAGCCTTGGTATACTGCAGATTTCCCGGAAGTACGACCATACTTTCCCGGGTTTTAGTTTCGACAGATCGCTCATGCTGTTAATTGATACGGGCAAAGGTATATTTTTTTTTAATATCAAGTAAGGTCAAACAAACGGGAGATCAGCTGTTATTTAAGTTGATTTAATTAAATTTACCCTGTACGTTATAATAAAAAAAAACAATTATGGCCCCGAGGAAAATAGTCGCTCTCCCTGGAGACGGTATTGGCGCTATCGTATTGCATCAGGCAATAAGGGTGCTCGATGCAGCTGGTTTTAACGCTGAATATATCCATGGCGACATAGGATGGGAATTCTGGTGCAAGGAGGGAAATCCTCTGCCTGAGAGAACCCTGGAGCTTATCCGTGAGCATAAGATAGCACTATTCGGTGCTATAACCTCAAAACCGAACGAAGAGGCAAAAGCTGAACTTGATCACTCGCTGCAGGGGAAGGGTTTTATATATTCAAGCCCCATTGTAGGCCTGAGGCAGTATTTTAACCTCGACATATGCGTCCGTCCGTGCAAATCGTATAAGGGCAACCCGCTGAATTTCATCAGACGGGGAAGAAACAATGTCATCGAGGAGCCAATGGTAGATGTTGTGATATTCAGGCAGAACACCGAATGCCTCTACTCGGGAGTCGAATGGACAAATCCGCCCGAGAATGTCTATAAAGCTCTTCTTTCACATCCACGGTTCAGGGAGAATTTCGGAGAAGTGCCGGTAAATGAACTTTCTGTATCGACAAGGATATTCACACGCAAGGCGACTGAGAGAATACTCACTGCAGCTTTTGAACATGCCGTGAAGCACGGATACAGGTCGGTGACAGTATGTGAGAAGCCCAACGTGGTCAGGGAAACTTCGGGGCTGATGTGGAAGCTTGCAAAGGAAATGCAGAAGAACAGGTTCCCTTCTATAAAGCTTAACAATACAAACATCGACGCCCAGATGATGTGGCTTACGAAAAATCCTGAAGATTATGATGTTATAGTGGCAGGCAACATGTTCGGCGACATTGCATCTGACGGATTTGCAGGACTGATAGGCGGACTTGGGTTTGCCTGCAGCGCCCAGTTCTCGGAAGACGGAATTGCAGTGTTTGAACCCACGCACGGATCAGCACCTAAATACGCTGATTACAGTGTACCGATAGTGAATCCCGTCGCAATGATCGAATCGGCCTGCATGATGCTTGACTATCTCGGAGAGACTGAAATTTACAGCCGGATCCGTAAAGCGGTGGCTGATGTAATACTCGAAGGGAAGGTGAGAACCTACGACATGATGAAGATGAGCGGCAGGCCTGAAGTGATAGGGGAGGGAGCAGCATCAACCGTTCAGATGACAGATGCAATAATTGACAGATTGGGATAAATACCTGGAGTATGACAGATACAGTCAGAACGCTATGGCCCGAACTCGAATGGATCACCGATGCCGGGCTTCGGGAGAAAACAGCAAAAACGTGGGAGACCGCTCTTGAAAGAAGTGTCCTGAGCGCTGAAGATCTCGAAAAAATACCTTTCACACTCCTTTGCGGCCCTGACCTGAAGGTCAGTTTTATGGCCCACAAGAGATGTGTCGTTCATATTGCGAAGGAATGCGGTGAGAAGATGAACCGCTTTTTCGGCAGTGACCTTCCCGTGAACATGGATGTGCTCATTGCCGGTGCAATCCTGGCCGATGTCGGCAAGCTGCTCGAATACGAACTTGATCAGGCAGGAAAAGCAGTCCAGGGGAAATACGGCCGGTACCTTAGACACCCGTTTTCAGGAGTGTCGCTGGCAGAACAATGCGGCGTGCCTCCTGATGTATGCCATATAATCGCAGCCCATGCACACGAGGGTGACCTGGTAAAAAGGACTACTGAGGCTTATGTAGTCCATCATGCCGACTTCATGGCATTCGAACCCTTCAGGAACAAGTGATCAGGATACTATCCTAACTTCATTTTTTCTACCTGCTCGATATTCCTTTCGTTTGTAACAGCCTTGGCTTCAGGGGTATACAGGAAATCGATAAGATCCTGGTATTGTTCAGTGATCTTGCCCCTGACAATTTTCATGGTTGAATTCATGAGCCCGTTGGCATCGTTGAATCCCTCTTCGAGTACTCCGATGGCGACAGGCAGCCATCGTTGCGGAAACATTTTCCCGAATTTGCCGTTGATCCTGTATTCGTCAACCTCTGACTCCAGCAGGTGAAGAACTGCACGTTTTCCTTCCTCGGAATCAGCAGTGAGGTTCTTCTCTTCAAGGTAGAGCTTAAGGGCATGCTGGTTCGGAACAATAAGAGCAACTGTATAAGGTTTCTGGTTATTGTAAAGCATGCACTGGTCGATATACTTTGATTGCTCGGTGATTGCCTCTTCAATTCCTTCGGGGCTGAATTTCTCTCCGTCGTCGGCAATCAGCAGGCTCTTGAAACGGCCCAGTACATAGAGGAAGCCGTCTTTCGACATATAGCCCATATCTCCGGTGTGAAGCCATCCGTCCTTTATTGTTTCCCTGGTTGCGGTTTCATTTTTCCAGTATCCATGCATCACGTTGCCGCCCCTGATAACTATTTCTCCCTTTTCCCCAACGGGCAGTTCCTTCCCGTCCTCGTCACAGATCTTAAGATCCATGTTATTGACAAGTGCGCCTGACGATCCAAGTTTATGCCGTGCAGCTGAATTTGTCGATATTACCGGGGAAGCTTCACTTAATCCGTATCCCTGGTACATCGGGATACCGAGGGCATAGAAGAATCTCTGAAGTTCGATGTCGAGAAGCGCTCCGCCGCCAATAAAATAGTCAAGTTCCCCGCCGTACGCTTCACGTATCTTGCTGAAGAGGATCTTGTCAAAAAGATCGAGCAGAGGCTTTTTAAGTTTCTGAAGCCCCTGTCCCCTGTTCCATCCTTCCTTGTTATAGGAATATGCCATTTTAAGGGCAAAGTTGAAAAGCGCTTCTGTCACTTTGCCTTTCTCCTTGATACCCTTCTCGATATTCTTCCTGAAATTCTTTGCTATGGCCGGAACGCTCATCAGCAGGTTTGGCCTTATCTCCTTCAGGTTGACCGGTATATTCCTGAGCGCCTCCATTGGCGTTTTCCCTGACTTTGGGGCTGCAATGCTTGCTCCCTTGCCCATGAAGGCGAATATTCCGCATGTATGACCGAAAGAGTGATCCCAGGGCAGCATGAGAAGTGTTTTAAAGAAGGGGGGAATATCGATCAGGCTGTATGCCTGGTAAACATTCGTAATATAATTACCATGCGTGAGTATTATGCCTTTCGGATCAGCTGTTGTCCCTGATGTATAGCATATATTGGCAAAATCCGAAGGAAGGATGCTTTTAATATGCTCCCCGAACCTGGTCAGATTACCTTCTTTCTCGAGCCATTCCTTGCCAATCTTTCTGACTTCGTTAAAATGTATCTCGTTGGAAGCATATTCTTCCTGCGTGTCAAAATGGATTATCTTTTCTATCGTTTTGCACTCGCCGATCACTTCCTTGACCTTCAGTACCTGTGCCGAGGAAGCAAGTATCATCCTCGATTCCGAATGGTTGACCCTGAACCTGATCTCCTCCGATCCCAGCCTGATTGAGAGAGGAACGTTGACAGCTCCGGTATACAGGATGCCTAGTTCCCCGATCACCCAGCTGTTCCTTCCTTCCGATATCAGGCTCAGCCTGTCGCCCTTTTTAATACCAAGACACATCAGTCCTGCGGCTAACTCATACACCTGTTTCCTTGTTTCGCCGTATGTTGTGCCCTCATATTTATCTCCGGGTTTTTCCCACAGGTAAATGTTGCTGCTGAATTTCTCAACACTTTCCTCGAAGAATTGGATGATTGATTTCATAATTCGATTTATTAGGTTGGTTTAAATATGGTGTCTAATATACAAAATCCCTAAAATCTCTTCCCGAAGGGGCTATTTTCCGATTTGGAATGCTGGGCGCTATTTTGTATCTTTGATAATTGGCTTTCTTAATGAATTGTACAGCAGGCAATTATTCATATAAAAATTACGACAATGAAATACCTGTCACTGATCCTGGTTCTGCTGGTGCTCGCCACTGCTCCCTCCTGTAAGTTCCTGAGAGAGAAGAAGATCATCGGAAGAAAAAAGACTGAACAAGCTGAGCTTCTGGAGAAGCAAAGGCAGGCTCGTGTTGCCGACTCTCTGAAGAAAGTCAGGGAACTGACCGAAGCCAGGGAGAGCGCAAGGCTCGATTCTATAAGGATTGCGGAGGAACAACGGCTCGCAAGGGCATCAAGATACAATATAGTAGTTGGTGCTTTCATTACGCCGGAATATGCCAGGCAATGGGCCGACGAATACAGATCCAGGGGCTACAATCCCGAGATAATTCAGATGGAGGGAGGAAGGTTCGAGCTTGTGGTGGCTGAAGCCTATGAAAATGCCGGTGAGGCTGTCAGGCGTGTAAACCAGTTCCAGGATACTGTGCAGATCGATGCCTGGATCTACA
>JALONU010000146.1 GCA_025454775.1 Bacteroidales bacterium
GCCAGGGCTATTGATGCCAGGTTGACCGATCCTCCTGTATAAAGCCCGATAAGCATGCCTCCTATCTTGTCGCATGCTTCAACTTTGTGTCTGAAGATCAGATAGCCGGTTGCGACTATGACCATCACCGATATAAGTGCAAGCAGCATCGAAAGGAATCCCTTGCCTGAGAACCTCAGCCACCTCCTTACATTGAGGGAAAAGAGTATGAGCGGAATTGCCAGGGGTACCAGGGCCGTCTGCATGTTATCCTGAATGCCTGCTATGCTGTTAACCCTGAGGTCACGCTCTGAAAGTGTACCAGCATTCACCAGTTCAAGTGCCTCTTCCTTTGGGATGGAAGCCCTGTCCTGGCCGATCGTGGCTTCACGAAAAGCTTCACTGCCCCTGGGCAGTATTCCCACGTTGGCAATCAGGATTCCTGTTGCATATGCAAGAACGATCGCTCCTATCTTTTTAAAGAAGGAATACTTCATTGTCAGCCAGATCAGGAAGACCGGGAAGGTGATATAGAATACTATCAGGACGATCATGTTTACCATGGCAGAAGGTATGAGTACAACCAAATTTAAACAATGCGATCCACCCGGTGGATGGATCGACTGTAAAATACGTATTTATACCTACCCTGTTGTGATTTCGGATTTCGGATTGTTGATTTCGGATATTACTCCTTTTCGTCGCAATCGCACTCCTCGAAGCTTTTCTTGTACTGTTCGATGGCTTTAAGGCTCATACCCATGCTGGAAAATCCTCCGTCGTGGTAGAGGTTCTGCATTGTAACCTTGCGTGTAAGGTCGGAGAATAATGCAACACAGTAGTCGGCGCATTCTTCGGCTGTCGCATTTCCGAGAGGCGACATTCTTTCGGAGAAGTCAACCAGGGAGTCGAATCCATGGATTCCTGATCCTGCTGTCGTGGGTGTCGGGGACTGTGATATGGTGTTTATCCTTACCCTCCTGTCACGTCCGTATATATAACCGAAGCTCCGGGCTATGGATTCAAGCAGGGCTTTTGCATCGCCCATGTCGTTGTAACCTGTAAGGGTTCTTTGTGCTGCCACATACGACAGTGCTACCACTGAGCCCCACTCCCTTATTGCATCGAGCCTATAAGCTGTCTGAAGTATCCTGTGAAAGCTGAGAGCTGAAATATCGAAGGTCTTCAGCATATTCTCGTAGCTGGTCTGTTCATAGGGAATATCCTTCCTGACATTCGGCGACATGCCTATCGAATGAAGGATAAAGTCCCTGCTGCCGGTCTTTTCTGCCAGTTCATTGATCGATCCCATCCTTATTGCAATGGGAGAGTTCGTGAGCACAAGCTGTGCTCCCTGCTGCCACGATTTAAGAGCCACCTGCCAGGCTATCGATTTCTCATTCAGGGCTCCGAAAATAATTCCTTCTAGTCAGTTTTTAGCGGATTGTATCAGTTCCCTGGCATTCTTCATGGCAGTTTCCGTTATTTCACTGCCGCTGAGAAGCCTTGCAACCTCTGTTATCCTTTCTTTTGCAGATAACAAACGGATCCTGGTTATTGTTGAGTCTCCCGTATCATCCTTGTAAACATGGTAATGTTTTGTTCCTCTTGCAGCCACCTGGGGCAGGTGCGTGATATTGATCACCTGCATGTATTTTCCCATTCCGGCAAGTATCTGGCCGACCTTGTCTGCCACCTCTCCCGAGACCCCTGCATCGATCTCATCAAAAATTATCGTGGGCAGGTTTATGTTTTTTGTAAGCACCGATTTCAGGCTAAGCATCACGCGTGAGAGTTCTCCGCCCGAAGCCGTCTTTGCCAGGTTCTCCGGTTCGATCAGCTTGTTTGCGGAGAACATGAAGTCGGCATGGTCGATCCCCGAAGCTGTGAAATCGTCAACTTGCTTTAATTCGATCCTGAATCTTGCATTCGGCATCCCGAGCTGCCTGAGCAGTTCGGTAATCTTTTCCTCAACGAGGGGAAGCACACTCTTTCTCTTTGCCGATATCTCACCTGAGAGCTGCTTCAGTTTCTCAAAATCCACCTGAAGGAGCTTAGCAAGTTCAATAAGCCTTTCGTCGCTGCTGATTATAGAGCTTACGTTCTTCTTCAGCTCTTCGCGTTTAGCAATAAGGGCCCTGACATCAGCTGCACGGTGTTTGTGCATCAGTGAATATAGATTGTCGAGACGGTCGTTGACCTGGGCAAGCCTGTGAGGATCAGCATCGATCGACGCGGCCAGCTTCTCTATTTCACCGGCAAGATCGTTAAGCTCGATAAATGATGACTCCGCACGCTCCGATATTTCATTTACCCGGGGCATGAAATCCTTGATCCTGTTAATATTGAGCCTCACCTCCTTGAGCAGTCCTAATATCGACCCTGTATCGGATTGAAAAAGGTCGGACGCGGTGCTTAGCGATACCTTTATTTCTTCGGCATGGGTAAGAAGCTCCTGTTCCCTCTCAAGCTGTTCCTGTTCATCTTCAGTCAGCCTTGCATCCTCGAGCTGCGAAAGCTGGAAAGAATAGTATTCAAAGTCTGATTTGTTTTTGTCCGCCCTGGCTTTTGCTTCATCATGCTCCTTTTTAAGCGACCTGTACCTCCTGTATACCTGCCTGTAATCATCCGAAAGTTTACCGGTGTTGGCAAAGGAATCAATGACGTTCAACTGGAAGTTATTTTCATGGAGCATCAGGGTCTGGTGCTGGGAATGGATATCTATCAGGCGGTCGCCCAGGTCCCTGAGCGTGTTGACAGTCACAGGAGTGTCATTTATGAAAGCTCTTGATTTCCCGGCAGTGTTTATTTCTCTCCTGAGAATTGTAACAGACTCATAATCAAGTTCATTTGCGGTAAAGAAGTCTGCAAGGTCATATTCCTCTATCCGGAAGGTGCCTTCGACGACGCACTTCTGCTCCTTGTCGAGAAGCACTGATGAATCTGCCCGGCTTCCAAGAATAAGGGAGAGAGCGCCAAGGAGGATGGTCTTTCCTGCTCCTGTCTCGCCTGTGATTATGGTAAGTCCCTCATCCAGTTCAACGTCGAGTTCCCTTATGAGCGCGTAGTTCTGAACATAAAGTTTTACCAGCATAGAAAAAACATGATCAATTTGCAGCTGTAATCTTCTGGTACCTGGCCTTGTTTGCCGGATCTATTTCTGTAAGTATCTGTATTACACGGCTCTTCTCTTCCGGGAATGATTCCGAAAACACATTCACCATCTCATCAGCCTTGGCTTCTATCACTATCTGGAGAAGGTACATAAAGGGATCCGGCTTCTTCCTGTAAACTTCCTGTAAAAGCCTCAGGCTTTCCACCATACCGGCCCTGGCTTCGGATATTCTCGATTCCATCCTGTCGAGGCCATTCATATAGTATTCGTAACTGAACCGTCTCACCGGTTCATATTCCCTGTCGAGGACGTTCTTCACGAGCCAGTACCTGTTGCGGTTCCTTGAACCATCGTAGGGTTTCCATCCTGTCTCCGGAGCATTCTGGGCATTGTTCACTATTTTCTCAGCCATCTGGAAATATTCGGTTCCGCCAAGCGGAGAGAAGGTATCGTAATCAAATCCCAGGATCATGTATGTATAGTATGCGAGAACAGAGATAAGATTTGACCTGTGGGTAGTGGGATCAAACTCTAGGGGCTGGTACTCAACGTACCTGAACCTGAAGTTGTTGTCGACGAAGTTGAGGATTGTCGAATTGTAAGTTGTGTTATATACAGGCCGGCGAAGCTGGATCGTTATTGTGCCGTTGAATTCATCGGAAGAAATCTGGTCGTTTATATTAATAAGGATATTGCAGTCGATCCTTTCAGTGTAGCTGAAAACGCTGTTGGTCCAGACGGTGTTATTCATGAACTCGAAGACATCTCTCTGCATGTTCTCAAATACCTGCCGGTTGGATCCCTGGACCTTCTGGGCAGAGACCTGGACATTGCAGTTCAGCTCCTGTGAAAAGACCGTACCCGGTATCGATACAAGTAGTGTAAGAATAAAATATGTTCTCAGTCGGATCAAGGTCATCCTTTTGATTGTTTGAACATTGAAACGATTTTGTCAAGAATATCCCTGGCAGCTTCTTCCTTGGTTTTCAACTCAAATTTATCAATATTATTGTACTTGTCAATGATGGTGATCCTGTTTGTAGAGTGACCGAAGCCCGCACCTTCATCCCTCAGTGAGTTCAGCACAATCAGGTCGAGTTTCTTCCTCTTAAGCTTGGCTAACGCATTTTCTGTTTCATTTTCAGTTTCAAGGGCAAAGCCGGCCAGTATCTGTGTTTTCTTCTTCATCCTGCCGAGTTCTGCAGCTATATCCACTGTCGGTTTTAGCTTCAGAACAAGGGCGCGGTCCGATTTTTTTATCTTGCCAGCTTCGACTCTGACCGGCGTATAATCAGACACTGCCGCTGTAAGAACAGCAATGTCGGAAGCAGGAAAACGACTTATGCATTCTGCTGCCATTGTGTCGGCGGTTGTGACATTGATGATCCTGATCCGCGGGTCGGAAGGTGAAATGCTCACGGGGCCAAGAACAAGCTCCACCTGCGCGCCGTAATCTGCTGCCGTGGCAGCAAGGGCGATACCCATTTTCCCTGATGAATGATTGCTTATGAACCTTACCGGATCGAGAGGCTCGCGTGTTGGTCCTGCATTGACCAGGACCCGCAGCCCTTTCAGCGGTTCATTTTTTTTTTTGTAAGGATGCTCTTTATCTCCTTTATAATAGCTTCCGGTTCGGGCATTCTTCCTTTACCCTCGAGCCCGCTTGCAAGCTCGCCCGTTTCAGGTTCGAGAATTATATTTCCGAATGCTTTCAGCGTTTCCAGATTGATAACAGAAGACGGGTGCTTAAGCATATCCCTGTCCATGGAGGGAGCAATTATGACCGGGCACCTGGCAGACAGATAAGTTGTCAGCAGCAGGTTATCGGCAATTCCTCCGGCCATCTTCGCTATGGTGTTGGCTGTTGCCGGAGCAATGATGAAAAGGTCGGCCCAGATCCCGAGATCGACATGGCTGTTCCAGTCTCCGTCGGCAGGATCATAGAATTCCGAAAGGACGGGGTTTTTCGAAAGCGTAGCCAGTGTAAGGGGAGTTATGAATTCTTTGGCATGATCGGTCATAATAACCTTTACCTCAGCGCCTTCCTTCACCAGGAGCCTTACCAGGGATGCTGTTTTGTAAGCGGCAATACCGCCTGTTATACCCACCAGAATTTTCTTGCCTTTCAGCATGTTCGGGCAGTTTTATTTTTGCTTTGCAGGTTCAGCAGTGTTCCTGTGGAAAATTTTTCCTTCCTCAAGCTCCTGCAATGCGATGAGCGTAGGCTTGGGAAGACGTTCATAGAATTTTGATATCTCTATCTGCTCGCGGTTTTCGAACACCTCCTCGAGGTTATCGCTGTAAGAGGCAAATTCCTCGAGTTTCTTGTTGAGCTCCTGTTTCATTTCCACGGCGATCTGGTTTGCCCTTCTCGAAACAACAATCACTGTTTCATAGATGTTTCCCGTCTTCTGGCTCATCAGGTCGAGATTGCGTGTAACGGTTGTTACGGGTGCGCTTGATTTTCTGTAATCCATATATACTTATTCTGATTTTACTTCCAGTGCTGAAGGATCCACCTTCAGGTATTTTATCGTATCGTCATATATCTTCTTTACGTCCTTAGCAAAGCTGCTTTTCGGGAACTCCTCCATGAATGAATAGTAGTCATCCAGGGCTGCCTGATACCTTTCCTTCTTCCTTATATCGTAGCTGTTCTCTGCAAAAAGGAACTGTGATTTCAGTTTCAGGAACATCATTTCCTCCCTGTACTTTGTATCGGCAAATTCCTTCAGGCTGTTCGAGAGTGCTGTAACCGCCGCCTTGTACTGCTCCATGTCATAGTAGAGTCTGGCGCTCAGGTATGATTTTTCAACCAGTCGTTCCTGGAGCTCTGTCATCAACCGTTTGCACTCTTCTATCCTTGTACTGTAGGGATACCTTGCCATGAAGATCTTAAACTCATCTATAGCCTTCCTGGTGTTTGTCTGGTCGAGGGATGCCCTTGGCGAGATGTTGTAATCACAGAGGGCTGTCATGAAGGTTGCTTCCTCCATATGCTCTCCGTAGCTGAATTGTTCGGCATAGGATGAGAAATAGCTTCCTGCCAGCTCCCACTGCTTCATCCCGTAATAGCTCTGGGCTACCATCCAGGTGAGCTGCTCGCCCGATTCGGAAGCACGGTAACGGGGCAGGATCTGCTCTATCAGTTCTGTGGATTTGATATACTTGCCTGCTTCGTAGTACTCCCTGGCTTTATCCTTCTTAAGCTCAAAATCAGTGCTCTTCAGCAGCTTCTCATATTCTCCGCAGGAGACTGCCAGCACAAGTACCAGCAATGGTATGATTGTCCGTATCCTCATAAAAATGTTGCGCAAAATTACTAAAAATAATGACATTACAGGATAGTAAACGCATTTTTTACCTTATTAGTCTGTAATGCCGGACGGCCGGATATTCTGCCCATGCCTGATTTGCCCGGGAGCCCGGAAACTGACAGACGCAGCATCCGGTAAAGCTACCCCCGGCTAAATTAAGCATTTATAGGTATAAGCGCGTGCCATTAAATCCGTATTTTTGGGCAAAATTTTTCATAAGCATAATCATGGACATTTTTGACAAAATCACATCTACAAAAGGCGCACTCGGACAATACTCAGGTATGGCAGACGGCTCTTTCATGTTCCCGAAACTCGAGGGTGAGATAGCACCCAGGATGAAGTTCAGGGGAAAAGAGGTTCTCACCTGGAGTCTCAACAATTATCTTGGACTCGCAAATGATCCGGAAGTCAGGAAAGCAGATACTGAAGCTGTTGAATCCTACGGACTTGCATACCCGATGGGAGCCAGGATGATGTCGGGACAAACCAGCACCCATGAGAAGTTTGAGAAGATGGCCGCCGAGTTTGTCAATAAAGAAGCCGCTTATCTGCTTAACTACGGTTACCAGGGAATGGTATCCATTATAGATGCACTTGTAGACAGGCACGATGTAATAGTTTACGATTCAGAATCGCATGCCTGCATTATGGACGGACTAAGGCTCCATTTCGGTAAGCGTTTCGTTTTCCCGCACAACGACATCGAAAGCTGCGAAAAACAACTGCAGCGTGCAACGAAAATCGCTGAAGAGACAGGAGGCGGGATTCTTGTAATCACCGAAGGAGTTTTCGGAATGGCCGGCGATCTGGGGAAACTCGACAAGATAGCTGCCCTGAAAAAGAAATACAATTTCCGCTTCCTGGTCGACGATGCCCATGGGTTCGGAACAATGGGCGAAACAGGAGCAGGTACCGGGGAACATTTCGGGGTCCAGGACCAGATAGATATCTATTTTGCAACCTTTGCCAAGTCGATGGCAGGCATTGGCGGGTTTGTTGCCAGCACCAAAGAGGTTGTCACCTACCTCAGGTTCAACCTCCGTTCCCAGATCTATGCAAAATCACTGCCGATCGCCATGACCCTCGGCGCAATAAAGAGGCTAGAACTTATTAAATCCCACCCCGAGTACAAGGAAAAACTCTGGACCATAGTAAGGGCTTTGCAAAAAGGGCTCAGGGATGCAGGCCTCGACCTGGGAAAGACAGAATCTCCTGTTACACCTGTGTTTTTTAAATGTGCACTGTTCCAGGTTACGCAGCTCATATATGACCTGCGGGAAAACTTCAACATCTTCTGCTCGGTTGTCATATACCCGGTGGTACCCAGGGATGTTGTCATGCTAAGGCTTATACCTACAGCTGCACACAGCCTGGAGGATGTTGAATATACCGTAAAGGCATTCAAGGAACTGAAGAGGAAGCTTGACAACAACCTCTACCCTAACGAAGTGGCTAATCTCTCCAAATAAACAGAATATTACCATTCCCCCCTCTGCGGCAGACCGTGGAGGGGGGAATTTGTTTATATACAGCCGGTTAAGCTCCGGCAGGAGATCACTGGGCATGAGCTTACCGGAACATCTGTAAATAATGCCCGGGTTATCTGGCATAACAATGCCCTGAACATTAAGAGGCTTCATCCGTTATACAGCATAATCCGTTGTATGACAATTCAGGCAGATAATAAGAATCCTTCTTCAGTGAACCTTCTAAAAGGTTACAATATGCTCCTCTATTTCACCGGCAGCATGATAATGTACGAACCTACCATGGAATGTGTCACTGACTTCTTCGCCGGCGGCATCCTCAGGCAATTGCCGGTCTCCAGTTCCAATCCGGTTTTCATGAAAGCTTCGTCACTGCTGAGGGAACCATGCTCCGACCGGGAGCAGTGCAGGCAGGATCTTGTAAAGGACTACAGGCGGCTGTTCTCTCCTGAAGGACCCCGTCTTGCAATGCCTCTCGCCTCGCTGTACACCGGGTCAATACTGAAAAACACTATGCCGGCAGACCCTGGTGAATTCTATGATTCATACGGATGGAACGCCAGGAAGAAATACAATGTCCCCGGTGATCATCTGGGGATAGAGCTGCTGTTTCTGACAGTCCTTATTGAAAAGTTGATGCAGTTTGATGATGAGCCCTGCCGCTTCGAGATGAAAAGGGAAATCAGAAGGTTTATTTCAACTCATCTCATGCCATGGATCCAGGGATGGAACGACAATGTTCAGACCTTTGCCGGTACGGGGTATTATAAAGGGATCGGCATCCTGCTCGTTGCGTGTGTTGAAGACCTTGACGGAATTTTTTCGGATCAGGGCAGATTATTATAGTACTTCACCAGGTTGTTGAGGTGATCCGGGTTGCCGGCATCAAACTTGCCTCTGTTCATGAACTGCTTTACTTCACCCTTCCTGTCAGCAAAAACCTTCAGGATGCTTCTTTTCCCTGAGACCAGGTTCATATCCCCGTTCTTTCTGATCCAGAAGAGAGACCCGGTAAGTATCACTATCTTCTCCCCTGTGGTCTTACGGTAACGGTCGTTGCCAAGCCTGATGTTATTAATATAGGTCGATGAGGATACTTCAGAAGT